>JAHFBI010000271.1 GCA_023250095.1 Candidatus Melainabacteria bacterium | reverse complement strand
AACTGCCTCAGCGGCAATGCCAGGTTACAAGATGACCACAAAGTGTAAAAACGGAAACCTCCCCCCGGGAGCACAGGAATCTGAGCCTCTGTCACTTTGCCCTAGAAGAAATCGGCAAATGCTCAATAGAACGCCTCTCCTTCTTTTCTTGTTTCTTTATCTCATCGTGGCCATGCCTGCCGCTGTCCTCGGGCAGGACAGCGAAACAGCTGTGCCTGCCAATGTCCGGGCCATCTGCGTGCTGGACTCAATCCGATGGGGAGAATCTGAGGCGGAGCTGCGCCTTCATGAAGGGGCATCACTTTCACCGTTTGGCGGCACTTATCTCCACCCGACTGAAAGCGTGAAATTTTGCTTGAAGAGTACCCTGCCCACCGAAACCGGGACCTGCCCTTACGAAATTCTCTTTTGCCTGGACGATAGAACAGGAAAGCTCAGACAAGTAGTTATCAGACCGCAACCGGACAAACAAACAACCGATGAGCCCTGGTTTGTCAGTATGAAAAGAGTTCTCTTTCAGCGCTTTGGCAGGATGCAAGACGAAAACCTTTATCTGGCCCCGGGCTACAAGATTTCCCGCTTTACCTGGAACACAGCTTCTTCCAAGATCGCCCTGTCCTTGATCGACCTCAATTACAGAAACCTTGCTACTTTGACTTACAGCCAGCTGTCCGCGCCAGACGACCTGGACAACACCCTCAAGTTACAGCTGTCCCAGGTCGGCGGACGTATCGGTCTTGCGCAGCGGGAAGGCAATGAAGACCCGCTGCCCCTCTTCGAGAATCAGGTCCGAATTTACAAGCAGCTCGCCACTTTGTATTACCAGGAAGGGCGCTATGAGGAAGCTGCCATGATCTATGGAGCTATCGTGAGCACGGAGCAGATTTTCCTTTGCCGCAAAGACCCCGAGCTTGCAGTAGATATCCGCTATACAGGCACTCTCTGCCGCAGCCGCGGGCAGCTTCTCTCAGCAGAAAACTTCTTCGCCAGAGCCCTTGATCTTCAAGAGAAGAGCCTGGGTGCAAGCCACAGTGACCTGGCCCCCACACTGAAAGAATACATACAGGTCGAGCAAGCTCTTAGCAAACCGCAGAAAGCACAAGCTCTGCAAGACAAGCTGCAATCGCTGCGACGGAACTCCCCTTAGAAGGCGACGGGCTCCTGACAGCTCCATGATTGCGCTAGCCTCGCACTACTTTGCAAGCATGGCTTGCACGACTCGAGTTAGCATTTCAAGAGTTATGCTTTTTTGCTCCGCTTGCCCGGTGAAAGTTGTCTGATAGCCTGCCCTGGCTGGCTAATACTGTTGTCTGGCGGACCGCCGGCTTCTTTGAGAATAGAGTCTAGCTTCTGCTATTTTTTTGCCAAATATACCCTCCTTAATTTGCACCCAGCAGACTTTCTGAACAATCCGAGCCTACGTCAGCCGCCTCCATCCAGTTATTGTCGTCCTGCTCTAGAACAGGCCCATACTGCCGGCTGCCATATATCAAGGCTCAATCGAGATTGCCCGGCAGCATGCCCTGGCGCTCGAGTTTATGAACAAAACATTTCTCTCTTGGAGTCTGCCTGCGACGGACAGCCTGTCCCCTGCGGAGGGAACCCTCCAGGGCGGCTTGACAAGTCCTCGCCGGTCAGCCGGGCGAAAGCCTCTCAAGAGCAGCAAGGAAATCAGGCCTTGCTAGGAAACAGGATTTACCCATGGATGGAAAATCGTTTGTCGAATTAAACGTCTTGCTGCCGGACGAACACGAGGCAGAGTTCACCGAATTTCTCGAACAGAGAATGACCGGGCAGTCAACTGCCAAAGAAATGCTGAAAGACGCTCATCGAACCATCCTCTCCCCGATGAGAGAACCCGGACGCCCCCTGTTCATCGCCATGTTGCTCGGTCCTTCGCGCACAGGCAAGTCTCTGGCTGCAGAATTGCTGGCTGAGTTCGTGCACGGCAACCGCGACAATCTGGTGCGCATCAACATGTCGCTTTACAAAGAAAAGCACCAGATCACGCAGCTGATAGGAGCCCCCCCCTCCTATGTCGGCTACGAACACACGCCCAGACTCTCGGACAAGATGAAAACGGAATCGCGCGGACGCTCTCGCGCCCCGGTCACAATCTATGTACTGGAAGAGTTCGAAAAAATGGTGCCGGAAGTCGAAGACATCTTCATGGGTATCTTCGACAAA
Source organism: Candidatus Melainabacteria bacterium (assembly GCA_023250095.1). Classification (GTDB taxonomy): domain Bacteria; phylum Cyanobacteriota; class Vampirovibrionia; order Obscuribacterales; family Obscuribacteraceae; genus JAHFBI01. The sequence continues at coordinate 4,679 of JAHFBI010000271.1, read as the reverse complement.
GGGCGCCAGGAACTGGCTAACGGAACCGTGGTCAGCTACACCGACTCAGTCTTCATCTGCACGTCCAACCTTGGCATGAAAGAGCTTGTCGGAAGGAAGTCCCGCGATATGGGCTTTCGCACAAGCCCGCAAGCCTTGGGACTCGCCGGAGCCGACGTGCAAGACATGGTCTACCTTGCCCTAGCCGAGCGCTACACGCCCGAATTTCTCAACCGCATCGATCAAGTCGTTGTCTATGAGCCACTTTCCATTGCTCAGGTCCGACGTGTGGTGACACAGGAAATACGGAGAGTAAGGGAACAAATTCTTGTGCGATTGCCTTACTCACTGAAGTTTGAGCTGGCTGTCGACAGAGCGGCCGAGGACTTTCTCTTTACAAGAGCGATAGAGTCCGCCGCAGAAGTAAACAAGCGCACTCCCGGGGCAGGTTCACCAATAGCCGAGCTCAAGCGTGTGATCAACAAGCACATTCTGCGGCCAATCGCCGGCGAGCTGATCAAACACACGATAGGAGCCAACGAAGAAGTCGTTGTCAGCCATCTTCCAGGCAGAGACTCTCTCACTTTTCGCATCCTGAGAGAATCCCTTGTTTCGCGACAGCGCCGGCAGCAAGAGGCAGCCGCCGGCAGCCTCGGATCTGAACCTGCCAGCGCCACAGCGGCAGCGGGTGCTCCTGCAGGCAGCAAGCCAGCATCGACCCCGAAAGAACAGGACATATCCGTCAAGCAAAAATCCGAGAGCCGACTGCCTGAGCACCGCCAGCTGGACGCCGGCCAGCAATTGCCTGATGACAGCGAGAAGCGACTCTGGGAGCTGCGTGTAGACGGGCACAATTACCCTGATCTCATCGGAAAGCTGGTGAAGCTCAAACATTTCTTGAACAACAAGCTGGACATCGCGTCCTCGAAACCGGAAGTACGCGTATCCTATCCGTTTTGCAGCTGGCTTTCCGTAAGCGCGACAACCGCGCAAATAGAGGCCATGCTTGCCTTCATGAGCGATCTGCAAGTAAGTCTCATGCCAGTGAGCTGACAGGCAACAGCACAAGCAATTCCAAACAAAAATCGAATAAACAACCAATCCGCTGAAAGGATTTGACAATGAGCTTTTTCATTCCAATCCCGTCCGTCTGGCTGCTTTCACTGGCAACCTTATTCGTGTTTCTGGCTGTCGCCACCAACGCTTACCAGACATTCAAAACAATTGGACCGCTAAGAAGATGGGGACAGCTTCTAACCTGGGCATCTTGCCTGCGGTTCACCATCTGGGCTGTTCTCTGGGTGACCACGGTAGTCTTGTTTACCATGGCGCAGGAGTTCATAGCAGCAGGTGCCGTCAATGCCTCGCTCATCACCGCAGTCATCGACGGCATAGTGGTCGGTCTTGCCCTGATGGGACCTCTGGGAACAACCAGATAATCGTCCAAGATCACAAGTAACTTCTTTCACTGACGGCCTGCAGCCAGGCAATCTTGCCAGGCACAGCGGGCCGCTGTCAGTGAAAGCGCTGTCTCAGTCATTGGGCTACAGCGCTCTCAACCACCGGCGCCTTCAGCTGATATCCGAACCGCGCGCGGAGAACCCTTCAGACAGAAGAGCGGCTGCCTGGACGCCTGAGAAGTAAGTGCAAGACAGGCATGCAACTCGACTCGATATGACCCGTCGACGAAGTCCATCCAGTACGAAGAGTGATTTTGGCCATGGCAAATTTTTTTGAGCGCGTCTTATGCTATACGGGATAGTTGGTAAGAATCACCGCACGAGGAGGGTTCAGTCAATAACCGGAAAATCAAAGCGCCTCACGAGGACCCACTCTGAGCGCTATCATTTGGATCCTGAGCAGCCTTTGCGATAAGCAGTCTCTCACGGGCACATAGAAAGTGCTGCTGCGCAAGTGGGCACAAGTTCTAAAGTGAATCCGGCAACCTGGCGGCAGGCTAATGAACGAAGATCTGAATCACATAGGACGCAGTGATCCCCAGCACAACGAACATAGCATATAGTTCCAGCGCGAGCTTCTTAGAGACCTCAGTCCAGAGGTAAGACATGGGCAAAATACTGAATGTTCCCAGCGTCGCAAGGAACAACATCACATAAGGAGCGGGGACTCCATGTGCATAAAGTTGCTGCGCGACGATCACATCAAGAGCTATCGGTATTGGCAGCAGCACGGTCACAACAGCAAGTCCGGCGATTGAAAGGAGACTTACATGAGCGAAGATAAGTTTCAAAGGCAGCAGTGCCATTACGACAGCGCTAACGAGGGCAGCGGCTAGCATTAGCGGCACCGCCGACTTGATCAAGTGCCAAAGATTTTTTCCATAGAGAATGGAAATTTCTTTGGCAGTATCGATCAGGCTTTTTTCGCATTCCTTCTTGTCCAGTGGAATCGAGCATGCGGTACCCAGCTCTGGTTGTAATAGTTGTGACTTGCTGTACACATGAACAATGGCCGGAACGAAGACGAGCAGGAGGAGCGCAATCATAGAGTATTGAACGATGCCATAAGCTGCCGGCAGACTGGCAAAGATCATGGAGATGACGACAAAGTTCAGGGTCGGTGAGCTAAACATGAACGACAGAGCTGATTCTATGTTCGCCTTTCCCCGTGTGATTCCACAAGCGATTGGCACCGCACAATTCACACAGACGCCGGCCGGTGCCCCGGTGATAATTCCTTTCAATGTATTCAGGTAAAGATTTCCTCCAAGTTTTGGCGGATAGAACTGGAAGATCGTATGAAACAAGGCCCCCATCACAAGCCCGAATGACATGCCAATCCTCATCGACCAGATCCAGTTGGCGACTGAAGAGATCACTTGATCTAGAAACGTGGGATTGTCCGGAAGTTTCAGTAGCTGTTCTGTCCAAATATAAGATGCAACTTCGTGGTGTCCGATTGATTCAGCCTTGTGGAAAAGCGACGGATATCTTGACCCGAACCAGAACAGCGCAAGTATGGCAACAGCAAACGCCAACAAGATAAAGAGCCGATAGTAGCAGCGTATGTCCCTTCCGCCTATGAAAACTCGGCGCCGTTCTGAGTCTGGTTGCATTACTGCTATTGGAAGTGCCATGATCTTTTCCGAATGCGCGTCATATAAGTTTCATTATCTCAAATTTGGTGACATCCACTCAGAAATGTGACAGCACGTGCGCGAATCATCAACGCAACTCTGTTGCTGACTGACACAGCTTCTGTAGCAGAGCTCTTTGTCCCAGCCGTTAGGAAGTGTTTTTGGCAGACTATACTTGAGCAGATTTCTTTGCCGTGGCAATACGGCCGGCAAAAGTAATTGTTGCTCAACAACTTTTTCGGTGGTTGTGGTCGGGACCCGCTGTACCTCCAAGTGATCAGGGTATATTAGGTTCAACGTTCCATCTGTGTCCTTCTGACCTGACGCCAAAAACGGCACTATCACTTCAAGAGGCTTGTTATGTTTCGCCCGGTGTCTTGGATCTTTGGGTTACTGGTAAGATTTCTGTTCTATGTCCTTTTTTTCGGAACACCGTTTATTGGGATTTGGCTGGTTTCATCACTAGCGGCATTCTTTGGTGGCCCGCACTGGATTCCCTGGATAGCCGGGCTGCTCATGTTTCCGGTCATTCCGGGGATCTGGGAACTTCATGCCTGGTCGCATCGACGCAGCACAAGCAAGCCATGGTTCACACCTCTTGACCGACTGAGCTTGAGGACTTTTGGAGTGGGTCTAGCATTCCTGGCTCTGATGCTGTGCGTCTGGCCTCAAGCGGCCTTTGTCGCTCTCTCGACGCGAGGCGATTGGATGCTCGACGGTGTGAAGGACTCACGCGCTGAACGCATTCGCCCGATTTTGTTCAAAGCTGCCGGTGGACTGGAATGGCTGTACCGGCTCACGAAGACCAACCCGTATAAGGCTCATGTCGACTCGAAAGCCCGACAACATGCAGAAGAAGCAACAAAACAACGCTCCCAGGAAGTCGCTCAGCAGGCTCAGGAACAAGGGACTCTTACCGGAGACTCCGCTGGCCATGATGTGGCGCACACGGATAAGCAAGGTGCCAAAGACTCCGATCAGCAAGGTGCAAAAGAGGCCAATGAGCAACATGCAACAAAACCGAATCAGCAGGACCAACAGTCATCGCCTGTTCAGCGCGAGAAGCAAGCGACGGAACTCACCAACCCAGCCCTGAAATGGCCATGGAAGAAGGCGATGTTGCACCCGGCAGTGTCTAACATGCCGGCCTCTGTGGAGACGAGCATCGAATCAGTTGCGCGTTACATTGCTGCGCACGAAACCGATCCGACTCTGCGCATCAAGGCCCTACACGACTATGTTGCGGACCGCATCAGCTACGACAGTGACGCATTCTACTCGGGGAGTATTCCTGATCAGAGCGCTCAGATTGTGTTCAGAACGCGGAAGAGCGTGTGCGCAGGCTACGCGAACTTGCTCTCATCATTGGCGGATGCCGTTGGCGAGGAAATTGTGGTGGTCACTGGTGATGCTCGAGATCCCGCGACCGGAGACAAGCTGACCGGCTACGGTCACGCCTGGAATGCGGCGCGCATCGGCTCCCACTGGTACCTGATCGATGCATGCTGGGATGCAGGATACGTGAGCCGGGAGAAGGGGTTCACAAAGTCCTACAGGTTGAATTATTTCTTGCTGCCACCCGAGGTGATGGTCCAGGATCATT
>JAHFBI010000270.1 GCA_023250095.1 Candidatus Melainabacteria bacterium | reverse complement strand
CCGCAGGCAAAGCTCATCTGCCTCACAGCAGGCTATGCCAAATCGCTGCGGGCATCAGGCTCTTTTGTGGCTGCAGGAAATCAGCGGGCAAGGAGGCTTTCGCCAGTCGAAATCGCTCGCCTTCTGGGTTTCAGCAAAGAATTTCGCTTCCCCGAGCACCTGGATTTGAAAGCTGCATGGCGGCTTCTGGGTAACTCGGTAGATGTGCGCGCCATTTCTTTCCTGCTTGAGACAATTTGCTTGTCACGACAGGGACAACGATGAAAGATATCCTTATCCAGACGAGTCGAAGTGCTTCGATCTGAAAAAATTTTCTAGCGTCCTTGAGGTGGCAGAGCCATGATCAAAATTCTCATCGTCGACGATCAGGCTCAAGTCAGGCAGGGACTTTCCTTGCTTCTGTCGACCAAGCAGCCCATGGCGACGAGGCATGTGCTCTGACTGACGAGTTCAGACCTGACGTCATACTGATGGACATACGCATGCCAGTGTGTGACGGAATCATGGCCACGCGAAAAATCCATCTCCGGCATCCAGGCACAAAAATTCTGGTGCTCACCACTTTTGCCAATGACGACTGTGTCGTGCAGGCGCTTGCAGCGGGCGCCTGCGGTTATTTGCTCAAAGACACGGATACCACCCAGGTGGCGCAGATTATCCGTGCTGTCCATCGAGGTCACACCTTGCTTTCTCCGACAATCGCCCCAGCTCTCATGGCGAGACTTGCAGCTCCGTCCAGGAAAGCACCCCGCATCCCGCCGGAGAGCCTTCTTTCCCACCGTGAGATAGAAGTTCTCAAGCTTGTTTCTCAGGGCAAAAGCAACAGAGAAATCGCCCTGATTCTCCACCTGACGGAAGGTACCGTCAAAAACCACATCACAGCCATCCTCAGCCAGACAGGCACAGCCGACAGAACCCAGGCAGCGCTCTGGGCGAAAGACAACATCGAGGAAGACGGCTGAAAGACCGCATGGTAAAGCCGCTTCTCACACGCCACCGGCAGCAGGTGACCTGCCAATTAAGCTGGTGTAAGTTTCTCAGACACAGTCTAATTCTTGAGCCAAAGAGACTCAGCGACGCCCTTTTAAGAGCCAGAGACAAAAGGCCAGTTCAAAGCCTGCCAGGGCACGCGCCATTGATTTATCCTCGCTGATTCTGTCCACACCCTGCCTCCAGAATTTCGCCCAGGCAGGAGCATCGACAACCAGCCACAAACTGTCGACAATTCCCAGCAACGCCACTGCCTTGAAAAGCCAGTTCATCTTCTTCCACCTCCTAGACGGACATCCTTGACAAAGTTTCAGGTACTTTTCTCTTGGATACGGTCATAATATCTCACAGTTGGCGACGGCATCGCAATTTCCATGATCACACCCACTTCTTGCAGGAAGTGTTCTTTCTGTCGACTTCCTCTAGACGGCTCTTCGGCATGCAGCTGCCAGACAGCTGGTGTAAGTATGCTTTTGCCGCCTCGCCGCACCTTCAGTCGCGCCTGGCTCTTGAGCCTTCTTTTGTTCGCTGTGAGTACTCTTGCAACGATTACCTGGCTGACACTGTCTCCTTATCTAATGCTAGCCGATTTCGTGCGAGCAGCCAGAGCGCACAACGCCGCCGCCATGTCAGCTTTGATTGACTTCCCTGAGCTGAGGGCCAACCTCAAGAGTCAGCTACAAGTGATTCTCAATTCCTGGTCCGATACGGCTGCTACCGAGGTAGGAGACAGCGGCGCCTTGTTCGGCTTGCTGGTCGGCAACATGCTTCTTGACCCGCTCGTCGAGACTGTCGTCTCGCCCGCCGGGCTTGACGAGCTCTTGCACGGGCACATGAGAGCAAAGGAAATTGAAGCTCTCTTTGCGCTCCGGTCACCCCCGCCTGCTCGTCGTGTGCCAGACGGCACGGTGGCTGTCTCAAGCCCGGATCTGCCGCTGAATTTCGAAGCCATTGGCGCGCGCAGTCATCCCTTTATCCTTCCATCAGGCACCTATGAGTCCTGGGACACATTTTCGGTGGATCTGCCGTCCAGAGGAGCTCACAACGCGTCGGTCAAACTTGTATTTACGCGCCAGGGATTGTATTCGTGGCGCCTGAGTAACATCGCCATCGAAGACCTTGCCAGGGACATGTTGAAACGTTATATCGCCGGACGAGATCATCTCTCGATGTAGCCAGGCAGGTATGCCAGCACGCAGGCAGCATTGAGCCGAACGTGGATAATTTTTTGGGCGCGAAGGTTTCACAAATCTTCCACGCCTTTGTCACGACTTTTCCACATCAGGCTTTTATCATTACCGTCATACCATCCCCATCTAGCCAATCTAAGAACACCTCAGAAAGAGCCTGTATTGCTAGCGCACAGGCATACTGCTGAGGTGTTTTTGGTTTTTCAGGGTAACCGCCGGCAATACCAGGATCACTCAGCTCAGGCGCGACGATTTGCTCGCCAGGTGATGCCGCTCGTGATCATGCTGATGAAAAGCATCACAAGCCCGCCCAGAATGGCCGGCAGCCAGCCGTCTATAGTCAAGCGCTCCGGCATCAGGCATGATACTACCTTCAGTGCCACAGCCGGCAGCAACCAGAATCCCAGAATCCACAGAGGTATCAGCCAGAGCAATGCCAGCCCGAGAGTGGAAATAGTCAAAGCCGCAGATACTGCCAGAGCCACCAGATCGACCAGCCAGAGCATGATGGCAAAGACCACCGACAAAATTAACGCCTGAGCGAAGTTGCCGTGAAAGTCCATGCCGTGAATAATTGGAAACAATAGAGTAAACGCCAGCGCCGAAAGCAGCAGGCGCGCAATCATCCTGATCATTTGCTTCTTCTCCGGTGCAGGCTGGCTCAAGGAGCCTGAAAAATGCGGGGCCCACATCTATAGTCCCACAACCACCCGACAATCTCCAGTGTGCAAACTACCCCTGTCACCTTTACTATAATTCGTTGTGAGCGCCCGGTTGCCAAGCAACCCTTGAAGGACCAAAACTGCCTGGGCGCTTTCAGAAAAAGGAATGTCGTGTTCACTGTACTGCAAGGCCAGATATCTACTTCCGAAGGACTGCGGGAAGCTCTTGAAATAGTGCTGACCATTGGTGACGTACAAAACGGAGTCCTTCGCATAACCTCTGTTGATGTGAGCGGACGGATAGGCATATTTTGTGGACGATACGTCACAGGAGCGATGACTGGCTCTGGCGAATCGGGAAACCTGGCCTTGCGCAAGCTGCTGTCCGTAAAATCAGGCAATTTTGCTTTTCTTGATGCCAAGGGCGAAAAGACAGCCGACCTCCAGCAATCCCTCTCTCTCGACCTGGGCAGCCTGATTGAACTTGTGCCGGACGGACTCGAGGCTCAAGCACCCCTTCTGGAAGAGTCACTGGCTGGGCTAAGGCAGCCCGGCGAACAGCTCTTTCTGGTCGACACCTCGTTTGGTGACAGCGATCCGGATTTCCAGTTTGATTATCAGAGTCATTTCGGTCTCACACAAGCAGGCGAGACCGGGCAGGCGCCCCAGTCCCTGCCCTTTGAGGAGGCTGGCGGCGGCGCTAGTCTGGCAAGCCGCTCCGACCAGCCGATCGCCCCGGAAGGGGACTTTCATAATGTCTTCGACTTCTCGCCGGGACTGGACACTCAAGCGGTAGCGCCTGGGCAATTCAAGCGTACAGCGCAAGAGGCTGTAAGACAGTCGGATTCTCCGCCCCGGTCTGCCCTGGCGTCCGGCGAGCCACTTGAGCCCACAGCCAGCCTGGAGACAGCAGGCTCTACAAGTGATGCTTATGCCACACTTGAGGCGCAGCCTGAGCCTGAGACTTCAGCGACAGCTGTCGAAAGCGATCCCAACTCGCAGTTCGAGCAAAGAGCCCCGGTTCTTATCCAGGGGTCCGGGATCAAGGCAGGCAGCCTGCCCCCCACATATAAGGTCAGCACGGCAATGGCCAGGCAGGGATTTCAAAAGACCCGGCAGATAGGTAAACGAGCAAACAACCTGACAGTGCCCTTGATTCTGCTTGCTGCCTTTGTCTTAGCCTGCCTGCTCACGGTTCTTTTCGGGCAGCATCTTTTCTTCCATCCAAAATAGTTTGTTCCACTGACAGAAGCCGGAAGGGTTATGAAAGAAGAAGATTTCGAAAAGCTCGGTCTCTTTTACCTGGGGCGAACCTGGGATATCGACCAGGGGAAGCTGCAAGATGATCTTTTGCTGTATGACTCCTGCGACCTGGTCACACATGCCGTCTGCCTCGGCATGACCGGCTCCGGCAAGACAGGGCTGTGCCTGGATTTGCTGGAAGAAGCGGCCATCGACGGCATCCCCGTAATCGTCATCGATCCCAAAGGTGATCTGTCCAACTTGCTGCTCACTTTCCCCGATTTGCGCCCCGAGGATTTCCAGCCCTGGGTAGATGCCGATGAAGTACGCCGGCAGGGGCTGTCCCTTCAAGAATACGCAAGAAGACAGGCAGACTCTTTCAAGCAAGGGCTAGCTGAGTGGGGGCTCAGCGGCGAGAGAGTCAAACGTTTGAGACAGGCAGCCGATTTTGCCGTTTATACACCAGGGTCGAGTGCTGGACTTTCCGTTTCAATCCTTAAATCCTTCGGGGCACCGCCGGCGGCGCTTGTCCAGGACAAAGACCTGCTGCGCGAGCGTATTGCCAACACAACCGCCACCCTCCTTTGCCTGCTTGGACTGGAAGCAGATCCGCTGCGGAGCAAGGAGCACATCCTCATCTCGAACATCTTCGCCTCAGCCTGGAATCAAGGAAAAGATCTCAGCCTTCCCTTGCTCATCCTGCAGATTCAGAAACCCCCGTTCACGCAGGTCGGCGCTTTCGATCTCGAATCTTTCTACCCGGCAAAGGAAAGATTTGAGCTTTCAATGATGCTCAATAATCTTCTGGCGGCACCGGGTTTCGAGTCCTGGCTGGAAGGCGAGCCACTGGATATCGACCGCTTCCTCTGGACTTCCGACAGCCGCCCGCGTGTCTCCATATTTTCCATCGCCCATCTCTCTGACGCCGAACGCATGTTTTTCGTTTGCCTGCTGCTCAATCAGCTGCTCGGCTGGATGCGCGCTCAATCCGGCACATCGAGCCTGCGTGCCCTGCTTTACATGGACGAAATTTTCGGCTACTTCCCCCCGGTGGCCAATCCGCCTTCGAAAACGCCGCTTCTGACCCTCCTCAAACAAGCAAGGGCATTCGGGCTGGGAATAGTGCTGGCCAGCCAGAACCCGGTCGATCTCGACTATAAGGGGCTGTCCAACACTGGCACCTGGTTTGTCGGACGCCTGCAAACCGAGCGAGACAGAGCGCGCGTGCTCGACGGCCTCGAAGGCGCAACCGCAAGCGCCGGGGCTACTTTTGATCGGCAACGCCTGGATAAGATTCTCTGCGGGCTGGGCAGCAGAATCTTTCTCATGAACAATGTTCATGACAGCGCTCCAACAACATTTAAGACGCGATCGACGCTGTCATACCTCAGAGGACCGCTAACCTCCGAGCAGATCAAACTTCTCAGGCAACAGAAAGGATCCGCCAGAGAGTCGACAGTAACAGGGCAGAACCCTTCCGTGCCGCAAGAGACAGCAGTAACCGGACAGTGCCTTGCCTTGCCGCAACAGAGTTGCTCTACTCAGGGCATTTTGTCCAGGCAACGGCCTGTGCTGCCGCCGGATGTGCCCGAATACTTTTTGCCGGTTTCGGCGCCTGGTCTTCCTGATTCGCTTCTGCTCTACAAAGCAATGATAATCGGCGCGGCTGACGTGCGATTGACCGACGCGAAAACAAAGATCGATTTCACAAGAGACATTGTTCTGCTTGCATCTGTCGCTGGAGAAGCTTTCCAGACAGTCAATTGGTCGGGTGCGCTTTTGCTGCCTATCGACATACATCAACTCAAGGAGTCCCCGCAGGAAAACGCTCAATTTGACAGCCCGGCTCCCTGCCTGAGCCAGGGCAAATCTTACAGGCGCTGGAGCAAAGAACTTTCAGCCTGGCTTTACGCCAGCCAGGAGCTGCAACTGGTCCGGTGTCCCCTGACAAAAGAGCTATCCAGACCGGCTGAGTCGGAGCGCGACTTCCGCATTCGGCTTGCCCAGTCAGCACGCGAGCAACGCGACCGCGCTGCCTTCGAGCTGAAGAAAAAGTATGCCCCCAGGCTGGACAGCCTGAACGAGCGCCTGCGCAAGGCTCAGCAGTCCCTCGAGCAAGAGCGCCTGCAAGCGCAAAACCAGGAACTCCAGTCGGCTATTTCACTGGGAGCCACGCTGGTTGGCGCCTTCATGGGACGCAAAGCTCTGACAAAATCCACACTCGGCAGAGCAGCCAGCACGGCAACAGGACTGGGGCGTGCTGTCAAGGAGAGACAGGATGTCGCCCAGGCTAGCGACACAGTGGCAACGTTATTGCAACAACTCGCCGACCTGGACGCTGAATTTAACAGTGAGATGTCTGCCCTCTTGCGCAAATTCGATCCGCAAACTGCTACGCTAGAGACGATCTCCATCAAGCCAAAGAAGAATAATTTGGCCGTCCGGCTGCTTGCCCTTATCTGGGTGCCCTTCTGGCAGGACTCTCAGGAGAGACAGACCCCGGCCTGGGGTTGAAAGGAGACTTATCGTGACATCCTTGTAAATCTGGGCTTTAGGGCGCCTCTTTAGACTTTTGCCTGAATAGCCTCCTTTATCGGCAATATAGATGCAAATCTGCGAGCGAATCCCTTGACTCCGGGGAATAAGCGAATTAGCACCCGTCTTTGTCTTAACCCATGCCATCTGGTTTAATGTATCAGCATGTTTAAACCGCAGAAACAGTCAGATTCCACCCAGCGGGGGCGCAACCGCCTCAACCCGGTCAGCAAGGCTCCTGACCTGCATGCCATTCGGATGCTTATGGTGGAAGC
>JAHFBI010000269.1 GCA_023250095.1 Candidatus Melainabacteria bacterium | reverse complement strand
GCATGATCATTTCGGCTTCTATCTGCTATTTGCTCTTCTATCAATTGCTGGGCGTCATGATTGCCGGCAAGCTTGTCGATATCACCGAGAAACAAGGCATGCGCGTCTTTTGGGAGCCCAATATCAGAAGGCTTGCTGCCACCGTCTTTCCCTGTCAAATCACCATCGGCGACACTCATTTCATGTTCCCGCACGGCACCCTTGCCTCGCCACAAGGCACAGCCTTGTTCGAGAAATCAAGGAGCCGTACCGCTGCCGAAGAAGTTCAATACGATTTCTGGTCGTACCGCAACTTGCTGTCACTGGCCGGCAATTCGCTTGTTGGCGAATATGGCGTCCTGACCTTGACGGCCACTTATTTGCTCGGTCTGCTTTTCCCGCTTGTGGTGGGCTTCTATCTGGGACTTTCCCTGATGGAGGACTCCGGCTATCTGCCCCGCCTGGCTGTTCTCGTCGACCGCTTCCTCAACAAGCTCGGTCTGAACGGGCGGGCGATAATTCCGCTCATACTCGGACTCGGCTGCGTGACAATGGCCACTGTCACAACCAGGCTTCTTTCCACCCGCCGGGAAAAGATAATAGCCACTGTGCTTCTGGGTGTGGCCATTCCCTGCTCGGCCCAGCTGGGGATTGTCTCGGGCACACTGGCCCGATGCGGGGGACTCTTGTCCTGGGCCATCTACGGCATTGCCGTGGGAGCCATTCTCTCAGGGGCAGGACTTTTGTTGAACGCCTCTCTTCCTGGCAAATCTGCCGGGTTGATGATCGATCTGCCGCCGATGCGCCTGCCTCGCGCTAAGAACGTCCTCAAGAAAACCTGGACAAAGTCACTCAACTTCATGCAAGAGTCGCTGCCCATGTTCTGCCTGGCAGGGCTGGTCGTGACAGCCGGCGAGGTCACAGGTGTTCTTGCCTGGCTCATAAGGCTTTTGCAACCGCTTACTGTCACCTGGCTCCAGTTGCCGGACGACCCGCGTATCGCCACAACCTTTATCCTCGGCATCGTGCGCCGCGATTTCGCTGCTTTCGGTCTAACAGATGTGCACCTCACGTCCCCTCAGGCGCTGGTGGCGATGATTGTCATAACTCTTTTCGTACCCTGCATCGCCTCCGTCGGAGTTATGACCAAAGAACGCGGACCGGCAATCGCGCTGGCAATCTGGATCGGCTCCTGGATATGCGCCTTTCTTGTCGGTGGGATGTTCGCCCGCGCCCTGCCCCCGCTTTTCCACATGCTCGGTGCCTGAGGACCCGGTTGAAGTCTGGCACCAGCTCAAGCCGCCTGAAAGCAAATTAGTGATCACACCATTTGCACAAGAGCCCATCAGTGCTATCGTCAACATATATTGACCGAATTGGGGCTCAAGGAGAAGATCATGCTCGGAACAGCCGGCAGCACTTTTGTTCTGGAAAGTTCAGCCTACACGCAAGCCAAAGTAAACCTCCACTCAGCAGCCTATTTGCGCGACGCCACCGATTACGACGACCTGCTGGAAGAGCTTAAGCGACGCGTCTGCAGCCTGCGCATTCTCCTCTACAGCTTAATGTACAGGCAGGCTCAAGAATTCCGTCCCCATCCATAAAATTTTAAAGATCATTGCCCGCCGACAGGGCAAATCGCAAGCTGGCGGCGGCTCATGCTAAGATAATTTCGGGTCTATGGCAGGTGTCGCCAAGCGGTTAAGGCCCCGGATTGTGGTTCCGGTATTCGGGGGTTCGAGTCCCCTCATCTGCCCCATTATCTTTCCAGAGTAATTTGAGCGACTTTACTGTAAAGTGCGGCTGTCCTTGCCTTTGCCGTACACGCCACGGCAAGCCTGCGGCAAAGACCTCGTCGGGGAGGCAAATCTAAAATTTGCTGGGCCTGGGTGCAAAGACAATACGGAGCGGACCGTCGTGAAAAAACAAGACAGGCTGGCGAGGATCGACAAATTCATCAGCCCTTATCGCATAACAAGCGGAAAGAACTTTGCCCTCGACGACATCGATCCAGCCGATACACATGGGCTTGGCTCCGAACGGAAAGACGAGGCCAAAGATCTTCTCCTGAAAGGAGTGCAGTGGCTGGCCGAACTGCAGGACAAACTCTATGCCCAGGACAATTACGGGCTGCTCCTGATTTTGCAAGCAATGGACGCCGCAGGCAAAGACGGCACCATCAAACATGTAATGTCCGGAGTCAACCCGCAGGGTTGCCAGGTTTACTCTTTCAAACAGCCCTCGGCCGAGGACCTCGATCACGACTTCATGTGGCGCTATATGCGGTGCTTACCCGAGCGTGGCCGAATTGGCATTTTCAACCGCTCCTATTATGAAGAAGTCCTGGTCGTGCGCGTGCACAAAGAAATACTGCAAAGACAAAAGATCCCTCCCTCGCTCATCTCCAAAAACATCTGGGACGAAAGACTCAAGGACATCCGCTTTTTCGAGACATATCTGGCGCGCAATGGAATCATTCCCATCAAAGTTTTCCTGCACGTCTCTCACAAAGAACAGAAAAAGCGCTTTCTAGAGAGGCTCGACCTTCCGGAAAAAAACTGGAAATTTTCGCTCAACGATGTTCAGGAACGCCAGCACTGGAACTCATATATGAAAGCCTTCGAGGAGGCCATCCGCGGAACCGCCACAAAACATTCCCCCTGGTATGTGGTGCCGGCCGACAACAAATGGTTCAGTCGCCTGGTAGTGGCAGCCGCCGTTGTCGAAACCTTGGAGCGCCTCGAACTCAATTATCCGAAAGTGGATGCAGACAAGCGCAAAGAGCTTGTAGCCGCGCGCAAGTCACTGACAGGCGCAGACAGCTGAATTCACAGCAAACAACAAACGGCAAAGAGAAAACAGAAAACAGAAAACGACAAACAAAAAGACCACCCGGATTGCTCTGCGGTGGTCTTTAAGCTACTGCCTGGCTGCCCCTTGCATGGGGCTCAGTATCTCCGCACGATTCAGCCAGTCCGTCTCGTGTGGCGGGCTCACTTGCTACCGTTTCCGATTAGCGCCAACCTGGCGTTTCTGCAAGGCCCCTCGGCTCGCTGTGCTTAACTTGAGTAAGCACTCACCGTTGATGAATACAGTTTAGCGCGCCGGGGCCTATGTTCAACTACCCCAGAAGACATTTAAGAAAGATCTGCTTGGCATTGATAAGATGGGGTTCGGATATAGATCCCTCCATACGAAAAACGTTAACAAGCGCCGGATCAATAACGGACATCGGGCTTCCTGGACACCATATACAACACCACCGTTTCGTATATCGAGTACGCATACGCCGCTGCCCTCGCCGGCTATGGTCCGGCAAGCCCGGAGCCGATCGCATCGGAAACAACAGTCCACCGGAGGACTCTGCTGCGCTGGGAATATGACCCCGTGCCCGTCACCCACAAGGCAAACTCCTGCAAAACGTATATGGTCTTCGGTCCAAAAAAAAGACTGTCAATAACTAGGTCGGTGCCCTGATGCAAAGTGAGAAAATCTCCGTTGTCCACGCCAAAAAAATTCAACGCCTTTCCATCCTTATGAGAAACGGCGCCAGACATCTCGACTGGAACCCAGCCAATATCGGCAGCATAGAATTCCGACTTGACATGGCACTGTCCGTAGCCGGCAGCATCGTCTTGCGCATTATCGGATTTTGCCCATCGCCCCACCAGCGGACGGGCAGGAATATCGTTGGCGCGCAGGGCGCCGACAAAGAGAAAGGAAAGCCCGCCGCAATCCGTCTCCCCCACATGGCATAAAGCGCTGACACGCCTGTCTTGCCCACTCTGAAATTTATATGAATAGATTTGCCGGATCTTCTCAAACACCCGGAAAGCAAAGTCGATATCCCTTTCGCCAGTACGAAGTCTCAATCCCTGCCGGTCCAGGAAACTCTGGAAGTCAAAAGACTTGAAATCTATCGTCTCAGACTCGGCAAGACAGTTGCGCCACTCGGCGCCGGACGGCTTCTCGACCTCTCCGCCGGAGCCGGGAAGGAGCCGGCGTCGAAAGAGCGTCCCCCAGAAGTGGGCTTCAAGAGGCAGTTTCTGCTCAAACCCGCCGTCTCCGTAGGTTCGCACGGCGATAAGCTTTCGCTGAAGCAGGCTGTGCTCAGATATAGTGGCGCAAGAGGTTTTCGCTCCCGGAGCCGACAGCGTGACGGAAATATCCTTCTGTCCGCACAACACCGGCGGGACACAGACATAAGCGACCCACTCCCTGGCTGCAAATGCACTGTCTGTCTCAAAGTCAAGCTTCAGTGTCGCATAGATTCTCTGGACAGGCATCTTCTCGATATGACACTGCCCAAAGGGAAATTGCTCTGCCTGAGCTGGCAGAGCAAGGGATGACCAGAGGAAGATCATCAGGCAAACACTAAAAAAACGCGTCATCGTTTACCACACAGTCTCCACAAAAAAACAGGCTCAGCCGCTGGCGCTTGTATCTTTGTCCAGATAGCACCGTTGAGTCTAGCCGCTCTTTTCCGTGAAAGGAAACTCAAGGACAGTATTGCCGATGATCAACTGCAAACGAGCATTTCTGAATTTGGCGTAGTAGAAATAGATAAGGAATGTGGCAGATTCACCCGGGCCGATTGTGGTATGCGCCGGTTTGCAGGAAGCGATTGTATCGGCAGCAGCTTGCGAACGGGCGAATGTGGAAATGGCCGCGTTGCGAGCGTCGATGCGCGCCTGCCAGTTAGGGCTGATATGGGCAAACCCTGGCACGGCAGCCAGAAAAGCTCCACCTCCGACTGTGGGCACGACCGCGACTCCCGGCGTTGTCACCGAGTCGACGATATAGTCGAAATCAGCAGAATGCAAAATCCTGTCTGCCAGAATACTGCCCCTCAAATCAAGCTCTGCGGCAATAGCGTCCGAATCAAGCGGCATGTATGTAACTCTTTTCGGGCTGTCCACGCGCAGGACAGGAGACTTGGTCATGGCTGATATGGCAGTTTTGCCGTTGTTGTGAATCGTCACCTGCGCCTTGAGCGTCCACCAGTCGGAAGCGAATACTTTCGCCGTCAAGGTCGCGACTGCTGAAACATTCTTGACATTGATGAACTCGGCTTCCACACCTCTGGTAAAAGCGTGATATGAGTTGGGGACACCATTGAGGCAACGGTAATAAACCAACCCATAGTTGTTCGCAGACGTCGGCGTATAGAGAACGCTGTGTTTGTCTTTGATATCGAGCGCCGCGGCATAGAGCTGATTAGCCTGCTCCAGCATGCCCTGCTCATAGAACATAGCGCCTACATGATCGAGGGCATTGGCGATTTTCAAATCCGGAACATTGGCGGCTTTATTGTATGTCTCAATGGCCAGTCGATAAACAGGCTCGGCCTCCTTGTACAACTTCTGGTCCCTGTAAAGATCGCCAAGATCCATCAAAGTGCTGGCTACCGCCGGATCATTGGCTCCCAGTGTCGATTCCTGCGTCTGCAAGGCCTCTTTGAAGAGCTGCTCCGCCTTGGCGAACTTCTCGGTCTCCTTGTAAACGGTAGCCAGCCCGTCTGTAGTATGAGCACCATCTGGAGTCTGCGTCAGAGACAATTCTTTCTCAGTCTCGCGCGCTGCCTCGAAGGCCTCCTGCGCATCGAGATATTTTCCCTCCGCCAGAAACGTGTCGCCTACTTTATTGCGGCTCTGGATCAAGCGCGTGTCCTTGATATTGGTCTTCTTCAGCTCCCGGATAGCCTGCATCAAGTACTTCTCGGCTTCTTCGAATTTGAAATGGGCAAACGCTTCGCAACCGGAATCGAAATTACGCTGCCAGGCGGATGTGGCTGTATGTTGGATGACAGCATGCAGGCGCTCGGAAGCGCGCTCACTGCTGCTTTGCGGCACAGCAGCATCACCAGCTCGATTGATCGAGGCGTTACCCTGCATGGGCAGCGGCGATGGCTCATCAATTCGATCGCCTGAGCTTGTGCCCCCGGCGCTGAACTGCTCGTCTTCGGCTGCCGTTGAGGGCAGGCAACATGAGAGGGACAGGAAAAACACAAGGGCTAAGTCCCTGAGATGGCACACTCTTGTTAGAGACTTCTTCACCCAGTCCATACACTTCTGCCAAGCGCGTTTCTCTTTCATATCTGCCCCGCTGCTGTTCCTACTCTCCCAAGACCAGGCTTTATCACTGAGAATTGTTAGCTTACTGAGCGACACAAGCCAACTGACAAATACACGACTAAATGATACTTTAGACCTAATATATTGACCACACCAGCCTGGAGCAAGTCTCATTCAGACAGCAGAAGCTTCCTTTTGCACCGTGATAAGATGGTTTCACGTATTGTCCCCGTCAAAGCAGCGATCGTGAGCCAGGAAAAGCAAAAAGCTGTTGGGAATCCGGAGCTGGGCTCACTGGCTGCAGATAGCGAAAAGATCGCTCTCAAACAGGCTCTGGAGCTGAAACAAGAGACGGCGCTGTCCATTCCCTCGGCACAATCGGCGACCGCTGGCGGCTTTGCCATGGCAGCAGGCGCCGATTGCCGCCCCGAGCAGCCCCGGCCCCGGGGCGCATATGCGTCTTTGCCCTGGGGATTTGCTTTCGTCATTATCCTGTTTATTGTTTGTTGCACGGGCAAGACTCTCCAGATACAGCGGGCAACTATATTGAGCAATCTGTCCGATGCCCTCGGACCGGCCATGAGCCCTGAGAGCTATATTCTGACGCAAGGAGATCTCTGCGATGCTCTCCTCACCAATCACGAACAAAAACGCGCCGAAGAACACTACCTTCATCTCATCGAGACCCTCAGCCAGAGATACGGTGAGAAGGATCAAAAGGTAGCGCTGGCGAAATTAGGATTGGCAACACTTTACTTCGACCAGGGCAAAAGACCGCTCTGCGAAAAAATCTGGCGCGAGCAGCTCTTACTTCTGGGAAGCCCGGCAGCCGGTGCCCCCAGCT
>JAHFBI010000268.1 GCA_023250095.1 Candidatus Melainabacteria bacterium | reverse complement strand
AGGATGTCCGCCAGAGTCTTTCCCCTAAGCAAGTCCATGACGATATATGGCTGTCCGCTGCTCAGCACACCGTAATCATAGAGAGTTGTTATGTTCGGATGGTTCAGTCGGCTGGCAGCTTTGGCTTCCTTGTGAAAGCGCTTCAAGGACTCTTCATCTGCCACCAGATAGCTGTGCAATACTTTTACTGCCACTTCTCTGCCGATAAGCTCCTGCGTAGCTTTGTAAACAATGCCCATGGAGCCTTTGGCTATTGTGGAGTCTATTCTGTAGCGGTCCTGGATGACTTTGCCGACGAGCTGATCCTTTCCCAGGGGCACCAGCTTGGAATAGTCCTTGGGGCAGAGCTCCTGCTCGTCTCCAAACTGAAAGTTGCATACCAGGCAGAGTTTCATCTCAAAAATGTCGTGTTAGCGAAGAATTGTTATAGAAAGAATGCAAGCTGGCCGGGATGAAAGATAAACCGTTCAATCGGTTGCTCACAGGCTGGCGTGGCTGACCGTCACACATTAACTTACCCAGCTTGCACTGTGACAAATCTAGATATGTCCTGACTGAAGGCTGTGGTTTCCTTGTGTGCGACCATGGCTCTTTACCTCTTCTTGCCAACCAGGGCTCGGCTGCTGAACTCATTCTATCTACTTAATCCTGCGAATTCTTAAGGAAGGCGGCTCAGGCTTGAGCTAAGCTAAGTAAGCCTGCCTCTTGGCGGCCGGGTCCGACGCCTGCGAACTACCCAACACCAACCATTTACAAATGACTCAACAAAAAACTGGCAAACTGCCACTCCTTCTCATATTCTTCACTGTCTTCATCGACTTGATCGGTTTTGGAATCATAATTCCGCTCATGCCGACTTTTGCCGAACATTTCGGCGCCAATCCGCTGATTGTAGGACTGTTGCTGATGTCCTACTCGCTTATGCAATTCATTTTTACGCCGTTCTGGGGGCGTCTTTCGGATAATGTCGGGCGGCGTCCGATATTGTTGGTCAGTCTGGCAGCTTCTGCTGCCGGCTACTTGATCTGGGGTTTCTCCGGGTCGCTTTTCATGTTGTTTCTTTCGCGTCTGGTGGCCGGAGCCGGTAATGCAAACCTGTCTGTTGCCCAGGCTTATATTGCCGATGTGACGACGGCAGAAAATCGGGCTAAAGGCATGGGATTGATCGGGGCGGCCTTCGGTCTTGGCTTCGTGCTCGGACCGGCCATCGGCGGACTGTGCAGCCAGCTCGGTCAGAACAATGTTGGTTTCGTGGCCGCTGGCTTCAGTCTTCTGGATCTGGTGCTTACTTATTTCTTCCTGCCTGAGCCGCCCAATCGTTCGCAGGTAGCCCACGAGCGATTCAAGCTGGAGCCTTCATTTTATTTCCGGACGGTAGCTGACAGCAACTTACGCATCCCTCTGGCTATTTTCTTTATCTCGACTTTTGCCTTCTCAAACATGGAGGCGACGCTGGTTCTGCTCACCGAGAAGCGCTTCCACTTTTCAATGTCTGACAACAGCTGGATGTTCACTTATATAGGCTTCTTGATGGTTATGGTTCAGGGGGGCTTGATCGGGCGGCTCTCCAAGAAATTCGGCGAAATTCCCCTGATATCCGTTGGGACGGCACTTGTGTCTGTCGGGCTTTTGCTCACGCCGGCCACGTCTTCTGTGGTCGTTCTCTATATTGCCCTGGCTGTACTGGCCATCGGGTCCGGTATCAACAATCCTTCAAACCAGAGCATTCTCTCCAGGCTTGCCACGCGCTCCGAGGTCGGCGGGGTAATGGGTGTCGGGCAGTCCCTTTCGACTCTGGGGAGGATTCTCGGACCGGTGGCAGGCGGAGCTGCATTCCAGTATTGTGGCGACAGCAGCCCTTATGTCCTTGGTGCTGCCGCAATGGTTGTAGCTTTTGTTTTGAGCTTTTTCTTGAGCCGTCCAGTTGCCCAAGAAGAAGAGTCCTCGGTCAAGCCCGCAGCAGCTGCGCCGGAAAGAATTGCTCCTGCCTCGTCTCTTGCTGAGAACAATGCCCCGGGGCAGAGCTAGAGCTGCCGCTTGTCTTGCCTTCTAGCTGACTGAGTGGGTGTCCGCCAATCTCAAACGGTATGAACAGCAACGGCTCTCATCCTGCCTAGTTGCCAGAAAGTAAAAAGCAGTTTATATTGTCCTGTAACTGGATTCTAAGAGAAGAGGGGTTCGGGGGCTGAATGAGTCCCTGACTATCGAAGATCTCAACGGTGTGAGCCCGGCTTGTAAGGGCGGACTCGAAAGAAATGCCCTGGAGCCAGCAAGTAGAAATGGAAGAAGAGTGTATGTCGAACGAAGATAAAGAAGTACAGAAGCGGTATCAGCAGGAACTGAACCAGTATCAAAAACAGGTGGAGAAAATCAAGAAGCTGAAGAAGAAAGCTGCCTGACGGCAGGAGTTTTCTCTGGTTTTGACGGGAACTGGCTTAAAAGCCGGTTCTTTAGTTTTTATGGGCATTTTTTCAAACAGGCGGAGCCCCCATCTGATAGGCTTTATCTAAGGATATGCGGAAGAAAGACCATGAAAGGGCAAAGTAATCAGGGACCCTCAGAGCTCGCTCCAGAGTTCAATCAGGTTCGTCGCCGCTACTGGCAGAATCCGGAAATTGAGGAATCTCTCCTCTCGTACGATCTCGAGTCGACTGTGGCACATGTCCGGATGCTTGGCGAAACAGGCATTGTCGACCGGCAGACGGTTTCGGTTGCTCTGACCGGGCTGGAGAAAATCTCTCAGGAGTTGACTGAGGGGCGATCTTTTCTGACGCCGGCGGACGTGGATATTCACGAAGGGCTGGAACGTCATCTCAAAGAGCTGGTTGGGGAAGCCGGGGCTGTGATTCGCATTGCCAAGTCACGCAACGATCAAATAGCTACTGATATCCGTCTCTGGCTCAGGGAGGCGGTGTATGACGTTTCTGCCAGTCTGGCCACTGTCAGGCAGCAGTTGATTGCCCTGTCCGAAAGAGATCTCGATGTGCTCATGCCCAGGTACACGCACATGCAGCCTGCACAGCCCATTTTGCTCTCGCACTGGTGGCTGGCCAACGAGGCCCGCTTCCGCCGGGACTTCGGTCGCCTGATTGACTTTTATCCGCGTCTGAATGTTTTGCCTTTAGGAGCCTGTGTCCTGGCCGGGACCAAGGAGCCGATCGATCGCGATCTGGTGGCTCGTTATCTGGGTTTCGACGATGTGATCGAAAACAGCCTGGATGCTGTTTCAGACCGGGATTTCTTGATTGAGTTCGGCTCTTTTGCCACACTTGTCGGGCTGCATCTCTCCCAGATGAGCGCAGAGCTTCTGTTGTGGGCTACTCAGGAATTCCGCTTTATCAAATTGCAGAAGCGCTTTGTCTTCCGGACGCAGACAATGCCTTATAAGAAAAACCCGGAGCTGCTCGAGGTCTTGCGTTCACGTCCGTCGAGCCTGTACGGGCGCCTGATGGAGTTCATCTGTCAGCTTAAAGCCCTTCCTTCGGGATACAGCCAGGATTTGCAGGAATGTCTGCCTGGGCTTTTCGAGGTGGTGGAGAATCTGAAGTTCTTGCTCGAGCTGGCGGCTGTGCTTCTGAGCGGACTGGATATTGACGCCAAGCGCATGCGAGAAGTTGCCTGCGCCGATCTTTTGAACGGATCTAATGCTCTCGATTATCTTGTCGCGCGAGGCATCGACGATGAGAAGGCGGCCAAAGTCGTGGAGTCGCTCATCAGCTATTGCCGGACCCGCAACAAATATCTCTCGGATCTGGCGCTGAGCGAATGGCAGCAGTTTTCGCCGGCTTTTGAGGCGGATGTATACGAGTATGTGACCATGGAAGAGTCGGTGGGAGCATTTTGCTCTTTCGGCGGCAGTTCGAAGGAGCAAGTCGAGCTGGCATTGCAGCGAGCCAGGGAAGCCCTGACTAAAGACACAAAGAGGATTCCCGGGAAACCCCGGACTTGCCGGAATTTCTCAGGACACACAGGAACTGAGGCTGTTCAGAGTGCGTAAAGGCAGGCACACGGAAGTAGTTTCTGCTCCCTCAGGCGTGAATGGCCCGGCACCGGCGCGGGCCCTTTCCGAAACACCGGCACAGTGCCTTAAGTGTCTTGACTTTTACACCCGGGTTGCCGGCATGCTTATTGTATTGACAGGAGGGATCAGCTAGATGCGGTCGAGAAGATCATGAGGGCTATGGTGCTTGCAGCTGGTGTCGGTTCGCGCCTGGATCCGCTCACGACACAGATTCCCAAGCCTCTGGTTCCTATCGCTAATCGTCCTGTGATGGAACATATTTATGGACTGCTCAGGCAGCATGGAATTATTTCGATCATATCTAACCTGCATTACCAGCCGGAAAAGATCAAGGCATATTTCGGGGATGGCAGCCGTTTCGGAATAGATCTGTCCCTGAGATTTGAAGCGGAGCTTTCCGGGGATGCAGGGGGCGTGAGAGCCTGCCGGGATTTTCTTGCCGATGGAACCTTCCTTGTCCTGATGGGCGATTTGCTGACGGATGCCGATATATCGGCGATCGTGGCTCAACATAAGGCCAAACGTGCGCTGGCAACAATTGCCATCAAAGAAGTGCCTGACGTCAGGCACTTTGGCGTGGTCGTGACAGATCAGGAAGGATTCATTACTGGTTTTCAGGAAAAGCCTTCACCGGAGGAGGCTCTCTCCAATCACGCATCCACAGGCATTTATGTTCTGGAGCCGGCAGTGTTCGATTATATTCCGCGCGAGGGAACTTACGGCTTCGGGCGCCAGCTCTTCCCGTCCCTTGTCCAACAAGGGTTGCCAGTTCTCGGCGTCAGGATTGATCAGAGCTACTGGTCTGACGTCGGCACAATATATCAATACAGGCAATCTAATTTTGATGCTCTCTCGGGGCTGGTCCGCCTGGATCTGCCCGGGGTACGCGGAGCCTGGGGTCACATCGAAGAGGGTTCGACAGTGGCTGACGATGTCGAAGGCGACGGTATCTTGCTCGTCGGCAAAAACAGCTGTCTTGGCTCCGGTGTGAAAATTACCGGTCGCGTGCTTATCGGGGACAATTGCCTGGTCCAGGAAGGGGCGCAGTTGCACGACACGATCATCTGGTCTGATTCCTCGGTCGGACCGGGAGCCAGCCTGAGCAATTGCGTGGTCGGCTCCAATTGTGTCGTGGAGAATGGCTCGGCGCACAATGAAATAGCCTCGGTGTCCTGGCCGCCGCCGCAGCTTTGTAATAGCATCTGAGCCTGGGAGAGCCAGACTGAGCCGGTGAGGGAAACAAGAAACTTGTCTTGCGACCCTCATAGCTAACAGGTCGGAGATGCCTCCGACCTGTCTGTCAAGCTTCGCAGGCTGTCTTTTCCTCCGGAGCCGACTGAGCGGCTTTCCAGATTTCCATCCACAGCCAGTAGTGAAATGGATTGATGCTATCGTGGTCGCCTTGCTCAAGCGGCTCCAGAAGCGCAAGCCATGTGTGCGGATTCGGAAAGCGCTTAGCCAGGCTATAGCAATCAGCCATCCAGAGGACCTGTTCGTTTTTTTGCCGAGTGAGCATAGCCATTGCCCTGATCTCCGTGTGGTGCACGTTCTCTGTGCCCTCACTCCTGTTTTACCCAGGTCAGGCTGACACGAAACCGAAAGTTTTTGTCCTTACTTTACAAAAGACTGAAAAGACGTTTAGGACAACTGTGTGCAAACATAGACGGATAGCGCTTCCGCGCTGATCATTCTCTTGCGTGTACTTGAGGGCAAGCACAGTAAATTGATTCAGAGACAATGCCATTCACATACGAGATGATCTCTGTCCAGGAGCCTTGTCCTGCCCTGTAATTTTCAGCCTGGCGGCCAGGTCATGAAGCGACCGCCAAGAAGATGTATGTGCAGGTGATTTACGGTTTGCCCTCCGTCGGCTCCGGTGTTGACCACAAGGCGAAAACCTCGCTCGAGTTTTTCGTGTTCTGCCACTGTCCGCGCTGCTTGAAACAGTCGCCCGAGTTCGCTTACATCTTCAAATTCGGTAACATTGGCTATGTGCGTGCGGGGTATGAGAAGAATGTGCGTCGGGGCCTGGGGGTTTATATCCCGTACCGCCAAGTAATGGTCTTCTTCCAGGACCACCTGAGCGGGGATTTCTTTATGGATTATCTTGCAGAATATGCAGGTCGGCGTTGTCGTCGAATCTCTTTCCACGTCTAACTCCCTACCATGGCTCAGAACAAGACCGGCAGTATAACGCTCTGCTGACGGAATGTCAGGACCGCCTGGATACCAAGAGATCCCCGTGGGTAACTGCAGGGTGAAGGCTTGAGCCGGTATATACCCGCCTCAAGGTTTAGTTTATGCTACTTTGTGGTTTGCCCAGGTTATGGCATGTAAATGGGAGAAATGAAATGACCACCGACAGCAACCTGCTTCCCCGCTTGCTCTTGCTGCAGAAGACGCTTTTTTCTTCCTTGCGTTTGAAGGATGTTCTCGACGCTGCCGTTGTTCAGTTTGCCGACATCGGCAATGGGGCCAAAGTAGCCGTTTTTCTCTCGGATAATGACAGCCTCTCGCTCAAGCTGATGAGCGTCAAAGGATATCAAGATGCGACAGCCGAGCAAGTGCGTATCCTATCCTTTACAAGCGAGAGCCTGCTAAAGCCTGTTGTTCAGAAGCGACAACCCGCTGTTGCTTATACATTTGCCGAGGCTCCTGACATATCGGCTACGATTATGCAGCGTGAGGGGAGCGCCGGACAAATTGCCCTTCCTCTTATAGCCTCCAATTTGCTTGTCGGTGCCGTTCTTGTCGACGTGAGCGACCCTGCCGTGCTGTCTATGGTCGATGTGCTGAAAGATGTGTCCGACCTTACGGCTCTAGCGGTTGCCAATGCCATTTTGTTCGGGCGCAGCGAGTACGAGCGGGAGAGGCTTGGTACTCTTT
>JAHFBI010000267.1 GCA_023250095.1 Candidatus Melainabacteria bacterium | reverse complement strand
AAGAAGGGCAGCAAACACCACATATTCAAGGAGATTGGAATAAGTGCCGGAAGTAGCGAGCAAAGCCGACCAGAGCCCTTGTAGTATGAGTCCGAATACCGGTACGCCGCTTTCAGCGTTCAGAACGCCGCAGCCCTTGAAGAAAAGCCCATCCTTGGCCATAGCGTAATAGACCCTGGCCCCGGCAAGGATAAGACCGTTCAGGCAGCCGAAAGTTGAGACCATGATTGCTGCCGCCATTATATAGGCTCCGGACGGTCCGAAAATCACCTGCGCGGCGGCAGTGCCTACCCTGTCTTCAGCGGCAAACTGGATGCCTCGCTCAAGCACGGTCGTCCCGTGTTCCACACCGTGGAACGGCAGAAGGAGCAAATAGACCAAGTTGGCCAGAAGATAAAGAGCCACGACCAGTATTGTCCCTATTGCCAGACTTCTAGGCAGGATCTTCTCAGGATGCTTCACCTCTTCACCGGCAAAAGTTATATTGTTCCAGGCATCGCAGGAGAAGAGCGCCCCCACCATAGCAAGCCCAATCACCATCGTCAGCTTCAAGCCGCTCAAAGGCTCCCCCGACAGATTCTGCGCCTGCCAAAACGCAGCTAAGTTGACGCCGATGCCGTGAAACTTGTCCAGACACACGAAACCGGCCAGGATGAGCGCACCGAGGGCAAAAACCTTGGCGGCGGTGAATGTAGTCTGAATGAGCCTGGCAGCTTCGATGCCGCGGCAGTTTACTGCCGTCAGAAGGGTAATCAACCCTACCGATACAAGCTGCAAAGCCGTGAGCTTCCAAACGCCCACCTGCATGAGCACATTCGAATTGGAAATGGCAGGCAGGAAAACACCCAGGAACTTGGCGAATGCCACTCCAACTGCGGCAATAGTGCCGGACTGGATGACAGTGAAGAGCGTCCAGCCATAGAGAAAAGCCAGAAGCGAGCCATAAGCCTCGCGCAAAAAGACATACTGCCCGCCGGCTTTCGGGAACATGGCCGCCAGCTCGCTGTAGCAAAGAGCCCCCATGATGGTGAGCGCTCCAGCCAGAAACCAGCACATCAGGAGCCATCCTGGCGAGCCGACCTGCCTGGCTGTCTCTGCCGAGACAATGAAAATTCCCGAGCCGATCATTGAGCCAACCACAACAGCGATGGCATCCACCAGCCCCAGGGCGCGGCGGAACTGTCCGCCGGCGCCCCCTGCATCTTCAGCTTGCGAATCTGGTTGCCCGTCGCCTTGAAGGGATGTCATTGTCTTACTCCTGTCTTTGCCGCAGTCCCTCAGCCCAGGTGCCACTATACCCGCGCCGGACGGGTGTCGCAACGCTTGGGCTGCAGACGTTGCTCGCCACGGGTCAGATGGCTGCAAAAAAAACAGGATTAATCCGGTGATAAAACTTTCAGAGCAAGGCGAGAATGACAGTGGTAAGCACACGCTGGCAAGATAGAGATGAAGAAGGCAAGCCCGCTTACACTGAACAATTCCCAGCTGCTTCTCAAGCGGCTTATTCTTACCGCAGCTCTGCTTGCTCCAGCGCTGAGCCCGGCTCTTGCCGGCAGCCAGACAGAGTGGTGGAAAATAGAGCAGGATGTCGCGCGCTCATTGTTGAAGCACAACACAGATCAAACCTTGCGTGAGCTGTCCGCCAGAGCAGAAAAAGGTGATGCTCAGTCCCTGTTGTCCGAACTGGACATTTGCCTGCGAGCCGGGCGAGAGAGCCAGGCTGCCTCAGCCCTGGAAAAACTGTCTGCAGCCAGACCGAAACCGGATAAATCGGTTCTGTCTTACGCGGCAGATTTCTTGATTGGGAGGGAAGAATGGGATCTCAGCCGCCGCTTTCTGGAAATCTTTCCCCAGGCGGAGCCCGGCTGGGGCTATGTCTTTGTCAAACACTGGGCACAGCAAAGCAAACCTGCCACTATCGATTCCTGGCTGGCCTCCAGGCAAAAAGCCAATTTCAAATACTGGATGTCAGAGCGGCTGCGTCTTGCCGCCCAATCAGGCACTGCCGATGCCTTACTTACTGAGCTGTCCGATGCTGTCTTAAAGCACGGTACGGATGTCGAAAAGGCGCAATACTATGTCGAAGCCCTGCAGCAAACCGCCAGGAAGAAGGACATAAGCTGGATGACTGAAGCCTGCAAGCCGCGCCTGTCCTGGGATACATTCAGATTCGGGCAGGCAATTGAAAGCTACTCCCCCTCTACTGCTTCTGTCTTTTTCCAGCGCTCGCTTTCCATGCCATATACGGCGCAAGACCAGAAGCTTCTAGATGACTATATGCGCACGCACAGCCAGGCGTTGATCTCAGGCAACCAGAACTGGCAAAAACAGCTCCGGGGCTGGACCCGCCAGGAACTGGCGCAGTGTTACCAGCGTTGTGGGCAATCGAGCAAGGCTCAACCGCTCATCGAGCAGCTCTCCGCCCAGTATCCGGATGGGCTGCCCTTATACGGGCTAAGTCAGCTATCCGGGCAAGTGCAGGCCGGCTCCGGAGCGCGTGTTATCGAGAAACGCCTGAAAGTCGCCGAGCCAGGTAACAAGAATTCCAGTGAGTACTGGCTCACCCGCGCTCAATATTATGTCGGGCGAAAGGAGGAGCGGCAGGCGACCGAAGCCTTTGAGAAATCCATACAGGTTGCGCCCACAGCGCAAGCCGATGAGATGTGGCAGCGCTCCAGAGCAGTATCGGATTACGCGCGCTATGAAAGCGGGCTGAAAGGCAAGGAGGCGGCAATGAAGATACTGCGCCGCGAATTTGACACCTGCCCGCCCGGCAGCGAATATGCCAGCCGCCTGGTATCGGATATGGTGTGGTACGAGGACAACAACAGCGGCTTCCTGAGAGGGGACGACGAAGTGCTCTGGAGCTATTTGTCAGCGCACCAGACATGGACGGTCAGGGAAAGGGACCTGCTGCAGAAAATGGCTCACAACAGTCTTTCTACCAGGGAAAGCTTCTTTCAACGCGCCGAGCTTCTTGCCAGAGACAACGCCTCCCGCGCTGCCTTCCTGGGAGAAGTCCTTCAACGCAATCAGTGCGCCGCCCGAGCGGTTCCTCAACTGCGCTATGCCGTATCGCACCTGAGCGAAAAGCAGGAGCTCGAGGTCGAGATGGCGCGCTCAAACCTTTTCAGTGCTTGCCTGGAAGCTGGGCTATGGAGGCAAGCGGAAGAGCTTTTGCCGACGATGATTGCGCATCTAGATCCAGACTCGTTAACCAGCATGCTCAAAGGCCTTGCTGTGGCTGCCGCCAGATGCGGAGACAAGAAGGACGCCTTGCGCATCTGGTCCAAGAAAGACAGACTGGATCGCAGTGATATCTCATCGCTGGCAGAGCTGTCCCGGTACGGCATGAAACCAGCACTCATAGAATATTACCGGCAGATGGCCTGGCAAGATAAAAACTCAAGCGTGCCGGCAGCCGCTCTGGCACAGCTCAAGCAATAAAGCCTGGCAAAAGAAGGCGACTCTTTGCTCTTTGTCGAGGGCTCTTTACCGGGCACATATCGTGTTGGTCTTAAGCCTGCCGGCAATCAACCAAATCTAGGAAGAGCGCGCCGCTTTCGCCAGCCTTATTAGCCTCAAAGGTCCTCTATTTGGCAGGGGACTCCGTCTTTGCAGCATTTGCCTCAACCGGGACGATTTTTTTCGGGGCGTGTAGGATGGATTTCAAGCTCTTCTCCAGCTTGTCGGCTTCGGCGCTCTTGTTAGAGAGGCGCAACACCCGGATGCACTTCTCCAGAATCGGCACCAGGGCCGGGCTATCGGCGCCTTCCGCTTTCTGCTGCATGGACAAAATGCGCTGGTATATTCCGGCAGCTTCGGCGTAATTCTTGTTCAGGACATGGCACTGAGCCAGGCTGCCAGCCAAGGCAAGTGTTTGCTTTGCGCCAGGACCGAGTTTTTTGTCGGCAAGCGCCAGCGCTCGTTTACGCACAGGCAGAGCCTCTTTGTACTCTTTACCGGCTTCCAGATAGCCCGACAAAGTCTCAAAAGTGGGCAACAGATCTGGATTGTCGGCGCCCGAAGCCTTCTCCTCCACAGCCAGGGCTCGCCTCAAGGCGTCGGCAGCCTCGCCGAAGCGCTCCTGTCCGGACAGGCAGGCTCCGAGACTTTTCAGGTTGGTGGCGCGGCGCTGATCGGCTGGACTGAAATGTTCGGCTTGTTTCAGCGCCAGAGTCAACAGGTTTTCCGCTTCAGGATATCGGCGCTGTTCAAGCTCCTGCATGCCCTCCTGATAATATTTGTCCCAGAGAACCATGCGTGTGCAGGCGGTCGAACAAACAAGAGCAACAGTGATCAGGCACAGCCACAAGTTGCCGGTCAAAGTTCTTCTTTTCAAAGCGATTCTCCTGCAAGCAATGGTAAAGGATTTAACCCATTATTATCGCTTGCCAATGATTCGGCAAACCAGGCGACTATCCTCGAGAAAATGGCGGCGGCGTCTGACCACCGGCCAAAATAGCAATGCGTCCGATCTGTTTGAGCAGGACCTTTGGATCTTCCATGAGAACAGTGCTTATGCCGAGATCGGCTTCCTTACCCGGTCCGAAGACTCGCACCCCGAAACGGGTATCTGTAGCCAGAGCCAGTATCCGTCGCGCCTTGATTAGCTGTATTGAAAAGACCGCAACTTCAAGAGCGTGATCGTCATCGCCGAAGCGCCAGCGGCGCATCGAGGATCTTCATTCCCGGGAAATGCATTTCGGCGGCAAGTATGGATGAGGCATCTGCCAAGGCCGCTGGATTGGCGGCAAAACACTGCACCGCGCCTTTCAGTTTAGTAAGATCGCCTTCCAGAATCGCCTCCAACAGGGCTTGCAGCCATGCTCTTTGAGATGGCTCAATCTCTTTGCAGAAGTGTCTGGTCAGCGAGCCGTGCCGGCAGCTATTCCGGCCGGTTGCCAGTATCTGTCCCTGTGCTTCCTGTAAAAGTCAATTGTCCTGGCAAGCCCCTCTTCAAGAGTGGTTTGCGGGCGCCAACCAGTGACACGGTTTATCTTGGTGATATCCGAATAGAAGTCGCCTGGCTCCTGCGCTTTACGCTCAGGCGAGAATTCGGCGAACTCCCAGCCACCTTGCCCGGCAACCTTGACGATCGTTTGCACCAGTTCCAGAAAACTCACGGGGATGTCCGAGCCGACATTGAATATCTGCCCGAATGCCTCAGGCGTGATGGCCACACGTAATATCGCCTCCACACAGTCATCTACGTAACAAAAATCGCGCAGGATGCCGCCGTCTCCAAAAACCTGAACCTTCTGGTTGTCCATGGCCAGACGCACAAACCAGTTGCAGACCCCAAAACGCGAATGTTTCATCTGCGAACGCGGTCCATAAATATTACTTAGTCTGAGCAATACCGACCTGATGCCGTGTACGTCGTTATATACCTTGATGATCTTCTCGGCAGTGAGATTAGAAATCTCGTAAATTCCCTTGGGATTGGTGGGAGCTTCTTCATTGACCGGCAATGAAACCGAAGGGCCGTATTGTCCGCGCGTTCCCGTATAAACGACAACTGCATCTTTGTTGAATTTACGTAAAGCTTCCATCAATACGGCAGTGCCGGTGATGTTGATTTCAATATCGGGGAAAGGGTTGCTCAGGCTCATCAAATGACAGACCTGCCCGGCCAGATGAAAAACGTAATGCTGACCGCGCACCAGGTAGTTGACCGCCTGCTCGTCGCCAATGTCGCAATAGTTGATTCTGATCTGATCGCGAACAGGATCCAGGTTGAACTCGTTGCCGCCGTAGTCAGGGATCATGGCGTCCAGCACTGTGACACGCGCACCCAGCTCGGCAAGCCGGATTGCCAGGTTGGAGCCGATAAAGCCCATCCCGCCTGTGATAAGAACCGACTTGCCTGCGAAACTTGCCGCAGTCACATTAGCCACGTTTCTTGCACCTGTTGCGTTTGCTATCTGTATAAAACTGACTTAATGCGAGCCCTGAGCCCCAGCCAGCGCGGTTAAGGATCTTACCATGGATATAAAGAAGGCGCTAAAGGGCAAGTGAGAGGGACTTTAGCTCCGTTTAAGCCGTCTTAATTCAACGGGGCTACCTTTTACTTTACTATTAGGCGGGATCTATTGAGATCCAGACGGCGGCACGCCGCCTTGCCTCTTTTCGAATTGTTGATGACCTCGATGAGGATTGAGATGTTGAAAGTCCCGTTTGGTGATTTGAAGGTTCACTACAATAGCGTGCGCGGACAGATAGATGAAGCTGTTAAGCGCGTTCTGGCAAGCGGCTATTACATTCTCGGTCCGGAACTCGAGCGCTTCGAGCGCGAGTTCGCTGAATTTCTCGGCGTCAAATATGTTGTCGGTTGCGCATCCGGCACCGAGGCCATTTACCTGGCGCTGGCTGCTGCCGGTGTCGGTCCAGGGCACGACGTCATTACTGTTGCGCACACTGCCGTGCCTACGATTTCAGCCATTTCCATGACGGGCGCCGAGCCGGTATTTGTCGATATCGACCCGGACAGCTATCTTATGGATGTGTCGAAAATCGAGGCAAAAATTACAACCAGAACAAAGGCGATTGTTCCTGTGCACCTATACGGGCGCATGGTAGAGATGGAACCGCTTCTGAAGCTGGCAGCCAGACACAATCTACCGGTTTTGGAAGATGTTGCTCAAGCAACAGGCGCCACATACCATCTGGCCAAAGCCGGAAGTCTCGGGCAGTTCGGCGCCTTCAGCTTCTACCCGAGCAAGAATCTCGGCGCTTTCGGAGACGGCGGAGCTGTCTCCACCGTCTCCGAAGAAAGTTACGAAAGGCTCCTGCGCCTGAGGAACTACGGCCAATCCAAACGCTACTACCATGACGAAATCGGCATCAACAGCCGTCTTGACGAAATGCAAGCTGCCATACTTTCTGCACAACTCCCGTATGTCGCTCAATGGAATGAGCGGCGCGCCGAGATCGC
>JAHFBI010000266.1 GCA_023250095.1 Candidatus Melainabacteria bacterium | reverse complement strand
CGATGATCAGGCTTTTGGAAGGCTCCTCGGTGATGTGTCGAAAGTGACATATCTGAGCGGTTGCAAAGGTTGTGAAGTGACCCTGGATGAGGTGGCGCGCAGTTTTATGAAAGAGGGGCGTTTCCATAATTTTCGCATCTCGATATTTTGCAAACTGAAAGCTCCGGTCGATAATTGAAGATGTCATTTTGCCGCTGGGGCGAGTTGAGCTTGTGAAAGCAGTGGAGTATGCTTGAGCGCTTATTCCGTTTTCAGAAGCTGGAGATGTCCCCGTGAGAAAAACCCAGAGAATTTCCACCGGAATGGTCGGACTGTTGTCTGTTGCGGCCGCTTTGTTTGCCTTGTGTCCCTCAGACGCGGCAACCCCGGCCAGGCGGGCGATCGCCCCGAAAAAACACGGCGGGGCAGCGCCTGGCAAAGGAGGAGCGGCAGTGAGCCTTGATCCCGCGGCAAAAGCCCAGCAAA
The DNA here is from genome assembly GCA_023250095.1 of Candidatus Melainabacteria bacterium. Taxonomy (GTDB): domain Bacteria; phylum Cyanobacteriota; class Vampirovibrionia; order Obscuribacterales; family Obscuribacteraceae; genus JAHFBI01. Next base: position 6,515 of record JAHFBI010000266.1, on the reverse strand, counting down.
TAGGCAAGCAGTTCGTTGAACTGTTGTTGAGGCAAAATTACAACGGTGCCGGACAGCTTGTCAGTCCTGCTGTCGCTTCCGCTCTTTCGCCTGCTGTGCTACAGCAAGCGTGGGAAGGTGTTCTGGCTTCGCAAGGGGCGCTCAGACAGCAGCTTTCCGTAAGGAGCGAAGTCGCCGGACCGTATACGGCAGTTCTGGTCGCCTGTCAGTTCAATCAAGTGCTCGACCTGAAAGTAGTCGTCGATCCCACCTTCAAGGTTGCCGGGTTCTTTATCGTTCCGCACACTGACGGCTATAAGGCGCCGGCATATGCCAACGGCAAATTGTTTCGCCAGAGTGAGTTGAAGGTAACCACAGGCGCCATTTCGTTGCCTGCCACCTTGACTTTGCCTTCTGGCAGCGGTCCATTCCCGGCAGTGGTCCTGGTGCATGGCTCAGGTCCGCAGGATCGCGACGAGAGCATCGGGCCGAACAAGCCCTTTCGCGATCTCGCGCAGGGGCTGGCTTCAAACGGCGTGGCCGTCCTTGCTTACGACAAGCGAACCCGCTTTCCCAAACAACTGGGAGCAGATCTCGACAAGCTGACAGTCAAGGAAGAGACTGTGGATGATGCACTGTCGGCGGTGACACTGCTCAAGGGCATACCGGAAATCGACGCCAAGCGCATTTTCGTGCTGGGGCACAGCCTGGGGGGGATGCTCATCCCCCGCATCGCCAGGGAAGGATCTGCCTGTGGCTACGTAATTATGGCTGGGACTACTCGCCCGCTGCAGGACGTGCTTGTCGAACAGATCGAGTATATTGTCTCGCTCTCGAAGAATCCTTCGCCCCAAGAGCAGCAAGAGCTGGCAAAGGTCAAGGCGCAGGTTGCCCGGGTCAATTCACCTGATCTTAGCGACAAGACTCCGGCGAAGGATCTGCCCTTCAATGTCCCGGCCAGATACTGGCTCGATTTGCGTGGCTACGACCCGGCGGCCTCTGCCCGGGAGATTAGCCAACCCTTACTCATCATTCAGGGAGGGCGCGATTATCAGGTGACTCCAAATGGCGACTTCGTGCGCTTTCAAGAAGCTCTCGTGGATGATAAGGGACAGCCTAAGGCCAACTGCACTTTCAAACTTTATCCGAGACTCAACCACCTCTTTGCCGAAGGCACCGGCAAAGCCACTCCCAGCGAATACACGCGGCCAATGAATGTTTCGCAGACCGTCATCCGGGATATTGCCGACTGGGTAAAAGCGCATTGACTTCGGGACTTTCATCAAGCCGCCGCCCCGTAGAGGAGAAACTGTGAAACTGATGGCAAATTACAATGAGCTCTTCCATCGGATGCTCCGCTGTGACGCTTTCTCCTGCCTGGCGAGGCCGGCAATGCTTCTTCTGACGGCAATACTGGTTGCCGGTTGCAACATCAAGGATAGGATTGTCTGGTCCCCTGATGGGCAATACCTGGCTGTTATTGCTGCCGACGGGCTGAGGATTGGCAACGACCAGGGTGGGCTCTCGAAGCCTCTGGTCGCCGATGCCGAGCTTATGGCGTGGTGCCCCGATTCCAGGCGGGCTCTTGTTGTAAGGCAGGCTCAAGGCCAGGACTGGAAAGCAATACAGGGATTTCTGTCAGAAGACGATCTCAAACAGGTTATCAGCACTGCCGAAGTCATGGTGAGAGAGCTTTTGTCTTGCCAGGGCGATTTCGATGAGTGCGAGCAGAAAGTGTCTTCCGATAAGGGATACGTGCGGCGCTTCTCTCCGGAGGCTTTCTGGTATCTGAAAGCCAAGTACAACCGCCAGCTCTCCGAGAAGCTAGGCAGCGATTGGGACGGACTGTCCCCTGATCCGATCAATCTCAGTACTTTGCAGCTATATGAGCTTTCGCCCAGAGCCGCGGTGGCAGGCAAGGTCATCTATCGCACGACCAAGGACATCGGGGTGGTGCGTGTTTCATCTAGAGGCAGAGCCGCCGCTCTGGTGGAGGCGGCAACCGGGGAGACCAACCCTTTGCGGCTTTATGTCCTGTCTCTGAGCGGAGGCGAGCCCAGGCTGGTCACGGACTCCGCGCTGCAGTATCCGGACTGGTCGGTTGACGGATTGAGCTTATTGTTTATGCAGGACGGGAATGGCTCTTTCGAGTCGCTTAATCTGGCGACTTTGCGAAGTCTCACCGTTTGCACGCCGGCAGGTGAACTCAAGAGCGAGTTCGGGCAAGGAAGCGATCTCATGAAAGTCGTTCATAGATCCAACGAAGAGCGTGTGCGCTCTCTTGCCGACGGTACGATCCTGTTTTCAGCGCTTCCCCTGCAATTGCCGGGCAAAGATCTCAGCGGGGAAAATACACTGTACCAGTTGTCGCCTGACAAGGATGTTCCCGTACGAATTGTGCCGGCAGGATACCCAACCGACGTCAAAGCGCAATATTTCGAAGTCAGCCCCGACGGCAAGAAAGTGGCTATGCCAGGCTCGCACGGCGAGGTGGTGGTGGCCGACTTGTTAAGCCATGGACTGAGCGTCGTGCAGGCGTGGCAGGAAGAGATTGATAGCGTCAAATTCGTGCCGCAATGGCGGAATTCTGATGAATTGTGTTTCGCGGTGGGCGCAGTGCGCAAAACAGCAGTAGATCATGGCTGTGACGTTGCTTTGAAATCTATGGCTGGTGGCGTTTCGAAGATCCTCAGCAAAGACTGGCCAACACAGGCTATCAAGGGGCTTCTGACTTCGGATAAAGTGCCGGAGACAAAATTGCAGAAACTGATGCACAATCTCAAATGAGGCTCAGGCAAGCAGAGTGCTACCGCCTGACTCCTGTGGCTCTGCTGCCCCCTCCGGGATCTAATGAGAGCCTTGGAAGTGTCCCTGTCTTTTCAGTAATAACGGGATCTTGGCGATGAGGGCATTACCTGCCCGTGTACCTGCTCACAAGTGGAGCGGACTGAAGATCCTCTGGAGACAGACCGGCTTCTGTAAGCATCTTGCATGGCTGATTCTGCGCTATCGTCGCAGAAGATGTCTTCCGGTTGGACGCAGCCATAGGCTTGTGCCGAGGCTAACTGAGCTTTGACCTCAGGTGCGCTCAGGCGCGCGTTTACTTGCTTGCTGTCCAGCCTGCCTTGAACGTCCCCGGTGGCAATTCGCGAGCTTGCTTTTCTTTCAGACAGTAAGGGGTTGATAGCCGGGCTGCCCAGGGTGGCGTTGGTCTTCGGTGCGCCAAGCCGGGAGCTGATATATCTTTCTTTCAGGGCGGAGCTTATTTGATCTGTCCTGGGGCGCCCGTTTGTTTGCAAAGTCCTTAGCCTGCCGTTGGCGTTGCGGGACTGCAGGTGTCCTGTTGTCTGAGGCGCAGAGGCAGTGATGGCCGTGTTCGGACTGGAGCAGGTGAGCTTGCCAGATGCGTTGGGGTGAGACAAATTGATTCCGGTGCCCGACTGACAGATCGTGGCGACATGGACCGGCTTTACATAGAGTCTTTCTGTAGGACGAGCCTCAACTATCCGGCAAGGCGCAGGGGCGTAAATGCGCGGGCGGCTGCCGTGTGCAACTTTTGTACCGGGGTGAAGTCGCCGGGGCTTGATGTAGTGCGATGCCACGGGAATTTCGTCGATGCCGGCCTTGGCCGGTCTATAGCCAGGCGCCACTTTGATGTAAGCCCGGTTGGCTTCCAGCATCGGGATCCACGTCCAGTGTCTTAAGTTAGGGTCGCGCTTCACGACTTGTTTTTCCCAGCCGGAGATTTCGTGATAGCCGTCCGTGACCTGACATCTGAGCCCTTTCTTTGAGTGGTCCGCTACTTTGTGCCACTCGACGCGCCCCTGTCCGGCCGACTTGTTCACGAGCGTGCGCCTGGCTGAAGCCGGCAGGACTCCGACCAAGATGGTCAAAAGTATGGTCAGCAGAGTGGAGGAGCAAAGGCGCATGAAGGTCAATCCGAACCTGATGTTTGTTTGTAGACTAATTCTGCATCTTTTTTGATAGCAATTGTGTGACCGGCTTCGTAGGAATACGTAGTAAAAATACGTGTTCTGAGTTGCTCGGGTAAATCCTGTCGCCGCAGGAGGAAGCAAGTGCTTTAATGTTTGATGCCTTACTATGAAGTGATGGAAGAAGGAATCGACAACCCGGTTTGCCCTGCGGGACTTATTTGAAACTGGAAGATGACTGAGACACAAGAGGCTACTGCCAAAGCTGATAATCAGTTCGGTCCCTACCAGTTGATGCCGAATCCGGCGGCGATGGTCAATCTGGCGCTTGGGAGCGCTTGCACCATTGCCACTTTGCTTTCTGCCCCAGATGCAGTCGCCCTTATCCCCAGTTCGCCAGATCCCATTACTTGGCTTTTGCGCGTGGCTGGCATGTGGCTTTCAGCTTTCATTCTCTGGAGCTTCAGTTTTCTGGGGCTGCTTCATCTCGTAAAGGTTCTAGGAAGCGGCATTTTGCTTGATTCTCAGGGGGTAAGACTGTGGCGTTTCGGCAAGCGCATTTGCTGGTCCGACATCAAAGCCGTCGCAGTGGAGAGGCAGCCTATGTTCTCGCGCATGTTCTGCCTGAAACCTGTTGCCAGCCGCCTGACCATTTACGAGCAAAAGCCGGCAGGCAGAAATCCTTTTGGCGGCAAGGGCAAGGAGGCGGCGGACACATGCAGGCTTGCCGGGCATAATATCCCTTCTTTTCAGTTTCTACCGGATGAATTTACCTGTCTTCTGGCGCACATTTCTCAGATGTCTTTCCGCTTTCTGCCGGATGCGCAGGATGTATTGATTGCCGACGAGTCCTGCCGGCGGGCGCTGAAAACGACCTTCGAAAAAGGTCGTCTCCAGCGCCTTGCGCTTTCGCTTTTGATTGCCGTCAGCCTGATTTCTTTCCTGGGGCGGAAAGCTGCTCTCAATTACACCTTCAACCTGGCAAACAAAGATTTCCGCCAGCAAGACTATGCAGCTGCTGCCAACAATTATCAAATTGCCTCGGCAATTGATCCGTTTTTTGCCCCTGCCTGGGATCAACTGGCACGATCCGAATTTCGCCAGGGCAAGACGGAGGAAGCTGAGGCGCACTGGCTCAAAGCTCTTTCCAGAAAACCGGACATGGTGGAGTCGAAGCTGGGACTTTCGAATATCTACATGCAGCGCCGACAGTTCGACAAAGCCAGAAGACTCCTGGAGCAGTCCATTCGACTTGCGCCCAGATACACGGCGGCCTATTTGAACCTGGCCGAACTCAACTTGCGCCTGGGACGTTATCCGGAAGCCATAAAGCTCTCCTCCATGGTGCTCTCTCAGTCTGAGGCTGATCCCCGGGCTTATGGGCTCTTGGCGCAAGCAATTTTGAAGCTTGGTGATGTGAACCAGGCCGCAATGCTGCTCGAGGAGGCCAGGGAGCAGGACAAGAAAGTAAGCAAGTTCCCTTTCGTCAGGCTTGTCGCGGGCGAGATTCTTCTTGCGCAGGGGCGAATCTCAGAGGCCGCCGGGATCTTCGAGGAACTGCAAAAAGACACTCCTCTTTCAGGTGACCTTCTGCTTGATCTGTCCCGGGCGCGCATGGCGCAGGGGAGGCTTTCCGAGGCGCAGGAGCTGCTTGCGGCTGCATCAGCAGGCAACCGGCGCGATCCTGTGCCGGTTCTTTTGAATTGTCAACTTGCTCTGATGCAAAACGACCAGTCCCGCGCAAAGGAGCTGCTTGCCTCAGCTGCAGCTTTGGATCTGCAGGATGCGCCATCGCTCAGGTCTTGTGCCAGGCTCTTTTCCAGATTTAAAGAAGACTCTCGGGCAAAGACTTTTGAGGCAAAAGCCTTTGAGATTGAACAGGCTGTAGAGCAAAATCCAGGACTGCAGGAGCCGTAGCCCAGCCGGCTTCGGTTGCCGTTGATTCAGGGGAAGCGCTTAGAAGGGGAGCCAGGAGACGATGAAAGACAGCTTGAAACAAGACTTCGCCCAGAGCCTTTCCGGCATCTTCTTGGTGCTTGTGCTGACGGCTGCCTCGGCACTGACGTTTGCTGTGGCATGGGGGCTGGTCGACTGGATGCGCAACTTCGGAACAGGACTTGCCCCTTTGCCTTTCCTGGATCATGGCTGCTTACAGACGGATACTTTCCGTCGCTTTCCTGCAGGCTCTTTTTGCGGCGTAACGGAGGACCTGATTAACTGGTATAATGTCACTTTCTGCAATGCATTACGCTTTGGGTCCGGGCTTGGTATTATCGGCGGTGCTTTTTTCGCGCTTTCTTTCGTCAGGCACCTGGGGCTCACTGCCAGAATTATTGCCGGTTTCATGGCCGGAGCTTTAATTGGCGCGCGTTCGATCATGATGGTGACAAGCGATGTTCCATTTTTCTTTGCCGGACTGTGCCTCGGCGGGGTGTTCGTCGGCGTCTATATGTCCCTGTCTGGCGATACCCCGCGTGTGCCTCCTCTTCCGCCTTTCAAGCTTGGTAAGAGCCCTCCTGCACTGTAGATTAAGTGCGCCGTCGTCTTCTGCGTGGCCGTGGAAGCCTTTGCCGGCGCTAAGACCATTTTTCCCGGATTTAGGCT
>JAHFBI010000265.1 GCA_023250095.1 Candidatus Melainabacteria bacterium | reverse complement strand
TCTCCAATCTGCGGCTTTTCCTCAAAGCTCGTGACCATCTCACCGCTGAAACCGATGCCGCCGAACCGTGCCGGCGGGCGCACCGCCGTCACCGTCGCCAGGCGCTTGTGCGACCTGTGCAATTGCAAAAGCTTGTTCACGTCGACATCGGCGACACCGTCGCCATATGTGAGCAAAAACGGCTCGGGACCGATAAACTTCGCCAGGCGCTTGACGCGACCACCGGTAAGGGTGGAAGAGCCCGTATCGAGCAAATGCACAGTCCAGTCCTCAAGATCGCCGTCACGCACAGTCACGTCACCGCTCTTGAGCTGAACGCTGAGAGAGCTGGCCCTGTAGCGATAATTGAGAAAGTAGTCTTTGATGACCTCACCCTTATAGCCAAGGGCAATCACAAACTCCTTGAACCCGAACGAAGCATATATTTTCATGATGTGCCAGAGAATCGGCTGCCCGCCAATTTCAACGAGCGGCTTGGGCTTCACGGTTGTTTCTTCCTGAAGCCTGGTGCCAAGCCCTCCGGCAAGAATAGCTACTTTCATGCTCTCCATTCCTTCCTTGGCTCCACGGCGGCAGCCGTAGAACAACAATCTTACCGCTTGCACGACGATATTGACGCGTCTTAACTGAGCCTAACGAGCCAGCGCAACATTAAGCCCTTGACGGAGCCAGCCTTTCGTTCCTCATCCCGTTAATTTCTGCTAATTGCGGGCAGCGCTCCATGAGAGCGAGCACATCCCTGTAGGAAAACGGCTTTCCTTCCTGGTATAGCTCCTCGTAAACGCACCTGACAAAGGCGAAGTCCTCAGGATAATCCACAGCCCAGCGCAAGTGCGAGTGGTCGCCCTCGTCCGACACATTAGACAGAGAAAAGAGATGCTTGTTCAGGTGCAAAAACTGAGTGACGTGCTCGCGCCAGGACAGGCTTGAAGAAAGCCTGTCGAGCCGAAGAAGAACGTCGAAGGCGAAAACCTCCACAGCTGAGCCGTAGGGGAAAGTCTCAGGCATCAGATTGCTGACATAGTCCACTGTCCGACTCTTGTCCAGATACTCCCGCAGACAACGGTCGACTATCTCTGCGTCATGCAGAGGCGAATCGGCGCACAGCCTCACAATCACCCCTGCGCCAAATTGCTTTGCCGCTCCGACAAAACGGGAAAGCACATCCCCTTCACTGCCGCGAAAGACCTCCACCCCCGATGAGGCAGCTTCAGCAGCCACAGCATCATCGGCTCTTTCCTCGGAAGTAGCCAGGATAATCACATCTGCCAGAGCGCTCAGCTTCAAGCGCTCGAGCATCAAAGACAGCATTGTACGCCCGGCAACAAGCGGCATGAGCACCTTGCCCGGCAAGCGCGCTGATCCCGCGCGCGCCTGGACAATGATAGCAACGGACCCTGAAGCACCTCTCACCAGGCCGTCCAACCTCCGTCAATCACCAGGTTCTGCCCGGTCATATAGGACGAGGCATCGGAGGACAGAAAGGCAACGGCTCCCTTCAATTCCCAGGGTTGGCCGATCCTCCCCAGGGGAGTCTTGCCTGCCAGGCGCTGCATGAACGACTCATCTGCCTGCGTGGCACTGCCTGGAAAGGGTCCTGGCGTCAAAGAATTGACTCTGATCCCAAGCGGGGCCAGCTGACAGGCTCCGTAGCGGCTCAACTGCAGAACCCCGGCCTTGGCCGCTCCATAAGCCGGCGAACTCATATAAGAAGTGTCAAGATAGATAGAAAAGTCAGGTGACACCAGCCCGTACATAGACGCGACATTTATAATCACTCCCGACCGGCTCTCCGCCATATGCTTGACGGCTTCCTGCATGCAGCGGAAATAACCGTTCAACCCGACATCCACCACTTGCTCCCAGCCGGCGTCGGTGGTCTTCTCCAGAGAAGCTTGCGCGCCCGAATACGCATTGTTTATGAGTATATCGAGCCGCCCGGATGCCTGGACAACTTCCCTGAAACACCCTTCCACAGAGTCGCGGTCGGCTACATCCAGGCTCATGTAGGCAACCTCACTCAACGGGAAATCGGCAGTGAGCTTTTGCACAACCGCCTCCGCGCGTTGTCTTGTGCGTGCGGCGATAAAAACACGCGCGCCCTGCTCGCAGAGAGCCTCGGCCATGGCCGAGCCGAGCCAGCCGGCACCACCTGTGATGACCGCCACTTTACCGCGGAGATCGAAGAGCGCCGATAATTTCAACTCAATCCTCCCGTCCTGCCTGCGCGCGTCCAGCACCAACAGCCGGTTTGGCAGCTCCCCAGAGAGCCGGGTTACGCAGGCGTTCATCTGCTGTCTGCCACAATGGTTTCGTCAGCTCGATAAGCCGATCGAGGTCTGGCAGTGCCTGATGCATGCAGGCGATATTGTCTTTCACTTGTGCAGCCGACTCGGCGCCAATAACCAGAGGAAAACCGTCAGCGAGCCTCCGGGCTATCTGCAAAGCAGCAAAGCTCTGGCTGAGCCCGGCTTGAGCGCAAAGCTGCTGCCAGGCAGCAACGGCATCGCTGGCGAAGGACATCTGCCCGCTCAGCTGGCAGGCGGACATAGTCAGCAATCCCTGCAGGTACACGCTGCGGAAGATGAGCAGCTTGTCCAGAGAGCGCGCGCGGTCGATGACACCTTCCACAACAGCCTGGCGATCGAAAACATTCAGCGGCATCTGCACGATATCTACTTCGCTCAGAGCAAGAGCAGAAAGGGCCTCCCTGCCGCTGTAAACTGACACACCTGTGCACGCCACCAGACCTTCGGCTTTCAAAAAGCGGAAGGTCTTTTGAACCCTGTCTTGCGCCGAGGGCAGGGGCGAAAAGCCGTGATCGAGTAAGGCGAAAACCCTTCTCACCTTCAGCCTGCCCAGCGAACCCTCAAGCGCTTCCAGGCTCTCAGCCTCCGTGGCAAAGACCCCCATGTGAGCCTTGGTCATGAGCAGGACATCGTCAGCGACCGACATCTCGCCTAGCACTTCTCCAAGAACCGTCTCGCTGTCCCCATAAGCCTGCGCCGTGTCAAAGGCGATGACACCACCTGCCAGCGCGCAATCGATAAGGCTGCGCGCATCGGCGTAAGCCGGTTTGCCCAGGACATTTGCTATCCCGTACGGCACTCCCAGTTGGACAGTCCCTACAACAAAGAGACCCAGATCGTTACCGCGCCACAACATAACAATTGGCCAGAGAAGAGATTACGAACATTTTAAGCACCCGAGCCAGCTGCTGCCAGCATAGCCTTACAGATGCACGAACATTACCAGATGCGCGCAAGCGGCAAGGTTATCATGAACCGGCGAGCGACAAATAGCTATAATCGTTAACTTTGATTTGATTCACATGCACAAAGGTTGCTGCCAATGAGTCCTCACCACAAGTCCTTGGGTTGGCAAGACATCTCCTTCGAAACCCTAACGCTCTGCCAGCGATCAGCAAAACTCGTCATGGACTGGCGTAACGACCCGGTCACACTCAGCCAGTCCTTTCACAGCCAGCCTAAAACCTGGCCGGATTTCTTCGCCGAATTTTCCTTACAGTATTTCCTCGATCCGACACTTCCCTGCTTGTTTGCCCGGGAAGGAGACCAGCGCGTGGCTTTCCTGCGCTTTGCCCGCATGACCTCGCCTCTGGAGGCGGGACTGAAAACCTGCCATGTGTCCATCAACGTAGCGCCGGACCATCGCGGGCGCGGGGTGGGCACCGCCGTAATCAAAGCGATGCTCTCTTTTCTCAGGCGCCTCTCCAATATCGAACTTGTGGTGGCATACGTAAAACCGGACAATGCACCATCGCTGAAAATGCTTGAAAATGCCGGCTTCATGCACCTCGACTCCCTTGAGTACAAAGTTCCCGACACTGGGGAATCCATACCCGTTCGGCGGCTGACGACAAAGTTGACCACCCACGCCAGATTGCCGGGCTCCGCCCGCTCAATCGGTCCGGGGCAACCCTGCTTCGTCATCGCCGAGGCAGGCTCCAACTGGCGCATGGGCACGCCTGCTCGCGACCTGAAAATGGCCAGGGCTCTCATAGACGTGGCAGCTGAAGCCGGGGCTGACGCGGTGAAATTCCAGACCTACCGCCCCGAAACTACTTATGTTTGCAATGCTGGTGAGAGCGACTACCTGTGCGAGGCCGGCATCAAAGAATCGATTGCCAGTATCTTCGCCGATCTGGCCATGCCCTATGAGATGGTAGCGGAACTGGCTGAGTATGCGCACAAACAACAAATTCTCTTCATGTCCTCGCCATTTTCCCGCCAGGATTTCCAGGCGGTGGATCCTTTTGTCAGCCTGCACAAAATCGCCTCTTATGAGATTTCGCACCTGCGCTTGCTCGAAGAGGCTGCCGCCTCCGGCAAACCTCTGGTTCTCTCCACCGGAGCCAGCTCAATCGAAGATATTTCCTGGGCTGTGAATTTCTTCGCCAGCAAGAGCCAGGCGCAAGTCTGCTTGATGCAATGCACAGCCAGATATCCAGCCCCCTTTGACAGTCTCAACCTCTCGGCAATACCTCATCTCAAGGCAATGTTCGGAGTGCCGGTCGGGCTCTCCGACCACAGCCGGCATCCTCTTATCGCGCCGGTAGCGGCTGTGGCCCTGGGCGCAGACCTGATCGAAAAGCACTATACGCTCGATAACCGCCTGCCTGGACCCGATCATGCCTTTGCCCTCACTCCCGAAGAACTCAAGCAAATGGTGACGGCCATCCGTCAGGCGCAAGAGGTCGGCTCGGACGGGCACAAAGTCGTTCTTCCCGAAGAAGAGGAATTGTTTCATTACGCAAGACGCGGCTTGCAAGCCATCAGAGCTATTGAGCCTGGCGAGCGCTTCTTGGAAGGAGAGAATTTCGACATCCTGCGCCCGGGCAAGCAACAGGCAGGCATGCATCCGCGCTTCATAGAGAAGGTGTCCGCCAGCCACGCAGCCAGACGTATTGAAGTCGGCAGCGGCATTCAGGAGGGCGATCTTTCTGAAAACTAGAGGTCTCAAGGCAGTTCTCATTGACCTGGACGGGACTCTGGCCCAGAGCTTGCCGTTTTTGAAGCAGTCTTATTTCGACTTTCTGTTCCAGCATGGCTGCCAGGGCAGCGATGAAGAATTTCAGGAGTTGAGCGGACCGTCTCTTTCTCAAATCATCGGCATCCTGAAAGATCGCCACTGCCTGGACAGCTTGACCGAAGAGCTGTATGAAAATTATCTCGCTCATCTCACCAGACACTATTCACTCTCGGTGACTCCCTTTCCTGGCGCAGCCTCCTTGCTCGATTTCCTGTCCCGCCAGGGCTTGCGGCTGTCTCTGGTAACTTCCGCGCCCAGATCGCTTGCCGCAGCCTTTCTGGTGAGACACGCGTTCGACTCTTTCTTCGAAGAGATCGTCAGCGGCGAAGATGTTGCAACATCCAAGCCCGATCCTGCCGTCTATGAGCTTGCCCTGACAAAATTGGGGCTGCCTCCGGGGGCAGCGATTGCCATCGAAGACTCCAGATCCGGTGTACAAGCGGCGTCCAGCGCCGGACTCGACGTTATCGCGGTACATCTGCCGCCGGAGATGCACAATACTGTATGGGGAAATGCCAGCCCGACAGCCAGTTTTGCCGACCTGTCCCAGGTCAAAGACTTCATCGCCAGGCAGATTTTGTCCTGAGGCACCACTTCCTACATCTTGGCAAAGTAGCCGCATAGCAGGAACGTCAAGCACACCGACAATAACCACTCCCTCCCGAGCCGGAAACAGTGTCCTTCAAATGACAGGCGAACTGACAATACAGCCCCTCGATCGAAACTTACAAGTCATCGTCGCACCGGGCCTCATTGCCCCTGCTGAGGATATCTTGCAAGTCGTGGACGGCATCTGGAAAGAGGCTGCCGACCGATCCCAGGGAAAGCTCTTCGACGGCATGGTCACCTGCCTGTCGTCAATCGAGCCAGGCAAGCTTTACGTGCAACCGGTGCCCTACCGGCTCTTCTATGCTCAGCGGCAATCGGCTAAGCTGCGTGCCGCTCTTGATCTCAAGGCGCTGGCAGTATCAGGGATTATCCGCTGCCATGGCGCGGTTCTGTTTGGCAAGCGCAGCCCGACCGTCACTCAATATCCAGGCTACTGGGAGCTGGTGCCATCAGGAGCTCTTGACGCCGGCAAGCCAGGTGCCGAAGGCTGCCTGGACTACAAACAACAAATACTGGACGAGCTCAAAGAAGAATGCGCCGTCGAGCCTGCCGACGTGGTTTGCGTCAGTCCCCTTGCCTTGATTCTCGATGTCGGGGAAGCGACGTATGATATTTGCTGCCAGATTGAGCTCAAAAAATCACCGCCCGACAGCATTTCCAACGACGAATACACCCAGATCGAAAGTATTTCCGACAGGCAGCTCAGCCGGTTCTATGCCGAGCACTCAGGCGCTCTGGTGCCCACGTCGGCCGCCATACTCAAGTATCAAGGGCTGATTTGAATCAAGGCGCTGCCGAGGCTTCCTGATTGCCAGCGCTTAGAGGCGGACCTTCACTCTTTCCTGAATCCATCCGGCTGCCGCCTTCAGAGGAGCCAGTTCGGCAGCGCGCATTATATATCCGTGATTTCCGATCGCTGGCGCAAAAACCTCATCGATTGGCTCGTGATGCACAAGCATTTGCGGAAATTTTTGCAGCACCTCATCGTGTCCATGGACGTAAGCTATGTCGAGCTTCCGACCGACATACATGACGAAATACGGGCGCTCCACCAACTGTTCACAGGATCCCCTGGCGATCATCTCAGCCCAGAGCCTGTAGCAGTCCCTATCGAACATGTAATTGAACATATCCATGGTCAGCCCGCCAGGTGGGCGCATATTGACCTCGAGCGGGGTTATCCGCCCGTCATCGCCCAGGAAAAACTCAAAGTGAAACATACGGGCGCGCACGTCGAAGGCTTTCAAAGTCGCAAGACCAACTTCGGCAAGCTCGGGCTCTATCTCTCTTACCGTGTGGTAGTACATATCCGTGTTCTCGTTGACAGCATCCATG
>JAHFBI010000264.1 GCA_023250095.1 Candidatus Melainabacteria bacterium | reverse complement strand
TCGGTGACCAGGAAGGACGTATAGGCCGAAATGATCCCGTATTTTTTGGAAAGAGCGACAATCTCATCGACTACTTCGGGATTGTTGCCGTTTTCTTGAGCGACAGATGTCAGATCGCCGATGCGGCGCATCGCCCAGAGCCGGGGGAGATAAGTATGCCCGGTCTCTGTGGCGGCAAAAGTAAGCGGGAAGGAATAAGCTTTTTGAACACCATTGACCGTGCCGGTCAACTTTATGGTTGCTTCTCCCGAGCCTTTGTATCTGCCAATCAAGAGCACCTGAGTGCCAGCGAAAATGTCCTTGACCTGCCGGGGATATACATCTTTGGGCTGGATGCCTTCATAGCTGATTTCCACATTGCTCAGAACAGGGCTCTTGATTTTCTGGTAGAAGCTGGACAGGGATGTTTCGATGCTTTCGTCGGGCTCGACATATTGAGCCGTGCCATGGTGCTCTTCGGCAAGTTTATTGAGCAGAAGCGTGTTGACGTCGTAGCCGACGCCGAAATCAAAGACGCGGATGTCTCGTTTGGACAGGACTGTTTTGAGCAAGCCTGGCACAGTAGTTTCGCCCACTGTCGGCTCGCCGTCTGTCATCAAGACGAGATATCCTGGACGGCTCGATTCTAGATCCAGCATCGTGCTTCCTGTCTTCAGGGCGTCGCCGATATTGGTGCCGCCGCGCGCGTCGAGATCGTCGATGTATGAAAGAGCCGCTTTCTTGTTCTCGGGAGTGGCGTCGACCAGTGTCGTCTTGAAAGAGTCGACGTCAGTGTTGAACTGGACTATGGAGAAGCGATCCTCCTTGTTGAGGGCGTTGATCAGATATTTAAGTGCTTGCTTGTTTTGCGTCATCCTCTCGCCTTGCATCGAGCCTGATGTGTCGGCTATAAGAACTATGTCTTTGCCGATTATCTCCTTGGCCTCCACCGGCGGTGTCAGCGTCAGGAGATAGTAGCCGTCTTCGTTTGAGCTGGCATTGGTGATCAAATTGGCCGAGAGATCTTTGTCCGAGACGCTGTAATAGAGGAAGAAGTCTTTGTCCGGCACAGTGTCTTTGCCCAGATAGGACACTCTGGCTTCATGATCGCCGTTTCTCGTTTGCTCGATTGTATGGCTGGGCGACCAGATCGTGCGCAGTCCTTGCTTGGAGGATAGCTTCACGTCTACTTTGATTTGCTCGGCCGGCGAAGTCTCAGACTCTGTTTTCAGCGGGAAGCGATACTTGAGCATGCCGTTTTCAGCTTTCAGCACTTGCGTGTATTCCAGCTCAACTTTCTTTGTGCCATGAGCTGGTATGGGGAAGATGCGCGCCCGTACCGTCTTGTAATCGGCATATTCCAGGAGTCCCGGGTCGACCATACGCCGCACGATTTCTTCGTATTGCTGCCTGGCTTCTTGCGCCTCGAGGATTTTTCCTTCCACTGGCTTGCCGTCGATATGCAAGGAAAAAGAACTGAATGTTGTGTCATCAGGCAATGGGAAAAGATAAGTGCCGGCCAGGTTGGCATCCGTGTCGTTTATAAAAGTCTGGGTTATATATGTCTTGGCTACCTGGTCGGCAATATCCACTTTTATCTCGGCTGACTGAAGTCTGAGCCCAAAAGTGACCGATCCTTTAAGAACAGGATGCCCGGGGGGCGGAGTCGGATGTACCGGATGCGGCACGGGCGTGATTGGGGCTGGCATCCCGACCAAAGGATCGACGACAATCAGTCCGGCTGACCTGGCTTGCGGCAGCAGCAGCAAAGAAGCAGCTAGTAATATAGAAGGGACGGTCCAGGAACGTTTCATTGCAAGGCCCTCTTGACGTCTGGGAGTTTCGGAAAGCATGTTGCTTCTATCTATCATCAGGCTACAGAAAGAAATGCCGTCAGGCTCCGGGGTGAGAAACCGGCGTCCTCTAGGGTTTCCCCCAGAAAAACCCTGGCGCAGCTAGGCTAAACTGGAGTTGAGCCAATGTTTGTGCTCCGACAATCCGACGATGAGGCTCAGAAGGCGTCTTTAAAACGCCTGGATCCCCTGACACGTGCCGCTACCCTGAAGGGACGCCACGGTCTGGTATTCCAGCGCCTGTTCTGGGGAGCCCTGGCTGGCTGCCTCATGGCTGTTTTCTTTGGCGATTCGCCGCTTCTGGAGAACCTTGAGCTGAGTATGCTGGACTGGAGGTATAGAATAGCCGATCGTCTTGAATCCGGAGGATTGCATCCAGGCAGCTCCGGACAGCTGACTTCCCGAGACATTTCAATCGTTGCTTTCGATGATTCTTCTCAGTTCGACCTGGGGTTCCCGCGCTTCAACGACGAGCAGGCTCAGGACACGCTGGCGCAGGTTCTGGACACGGTCGAGTCGGGTAAGCCGGCTCTGGTGGCAGTAGATCTGGATTTGCGCGGCGCTGCCAGCGTCCACCTGCTCAAAGTCTTTCGCCGCTATCGCAATGTTGTGCTGGCCGTGTTCGGCTCACTGGAAGGAAGCTCCGATCTTCCTGATGCAGCTTTTCTCGAGCACGCCAGAGCATACGGCTATGATGAGCTGGGCAGGGAATCCAACGGCATGGTGCTGGCTCTGCCGGTCAATGCCCCCAACGAGATGGGCACGCAGGAGTCTGGCTTGACCCAGGTTCCTTCCTTGACCGAGGCTGTCATGGGGGTTTACAGGGACAAGAAAGGTCTGAGCGCCGGAGATCAATTGCGCTCGCTCAGCCTGGACCAGCCGGCGTATATAAATTTCAAGCGTATCAGCTATCCGCTTGTCTCCATGTCCGATGTGCTGGCGGAAAGTTTTGATTCGGGGCAATTCAAGGATAGAGTAGTGTTCATCGCTCCAACGCTCATCGGAAGGCGCCAGGACCCATCTCATGTCGTCACGCCCTTGCGCGGACGCTCGCCGGAAGTGTTCGTTCATGCTGATGCGCTCTCCACATTGATGAACGACGAAATCGTCTATAGCTACCCTAAAGCCATTGCCCACCATATTCTCATTTTGCTTGGGGCGGCCTTCGGAGCGATCTCTTCTGTTCTGCCCATGGGCAAGCGGGCGCTGTGCTCGCTTGCCGGCGGCGTCTTGCTCACGCTTGTGGCGCAGATTGCCTTTCAGGTCTTCCATATGGCATTGCCGGTAGTGGCGCCGCTGGCCATGCTCGGCTCCGGCTTTATCATGGGCACGGTTATATTTCTCGATACGGACTTGCGGCAGCGGAACAAAGAGCTGGCCCTTGCCCGGGAATCAATGCAAGTGCGCGCTGAAGAAGAACGCAAGCGCATAGCCGAAGATTTGCACGATGAGACGCTGCCGGCGCTCTCGGCTGTGGCGCGCATGGTGGATGAGCTCTACACAACCGACGACTACAAGAAAAGCTCTGTGCCGGAGCGAATGCGCGCCCGACTCGATGCCACCATTCAGGAAATGCGGCGTGTAATAAACGATCTCCATCCTTCGATTCTGGAGACGATGGGCTTTGTACCGGCTCTGGAGAATCTCGTCACGATCCTCTCGCGCGAGGGAAGCATTGATGCCAGTTTCTCGGACAGGGCAGGGCAGGATGATTACGACATCTCGGACTTTGCCAGGCTGCAGCTCTACAGAATAGTGCAGGAAGGCTTGAACAACGTGCAGAAACACTCTTGCGCGGAAAAGGTGGAAGTGCGCATCCAGCAACAAGATAATTGTCTGGAGATCTCAATCATGGACGACGGGCGCGGCATAGATCCAAAGTTAATACGTCGTGACTCTCACGGCTTGCTGAACATCAGGCACAGAGCCCAGTTGATTGGCGCGCAAGTGGAGTGGCGAAAACCGCAACAGTTTGAAACCGGCACGGAAATGCGCATACGCATTGCTCTGGATACAGGCGATGGTGCCGGTCCGGGCACTGGTGCCGGGCAGGTCGACACGCAGACTACTCAGATAGGAATGGAAAGACAGACATGACAGTATTAATTGCCGATGATGAAGAACGGGATCGCCTGTGGTTGAAAGATCTCCTCACAAAGAATCTTCCCGAGCATGTGCCTATTCAAGAAGTCTGCGATGGGCAACAAGCTGTGGACACGGCAGGCAGGCTGAAGCCAGATCTTGTCTTCCTGGATATCAAAATGCCCCACCTCTCCGGCATAAAAGCCGCCGAGCAGATCTTGCAGAAATTGCCGGGCACGGGCGTGATCATTCTTTCCAATTTCTCCGATGAAGTTTATGTTCGCAATCTCTGGAAAATTGTTCCAGCCGACGGGGCTTTCGGCTATGTGCTCAAGAACGCTTCGAACGAGCAGGTGGTAGAGGCTGCGCGGGCAGTGCTTTCCGGAGACTGCTGGATCCATCCTGGCATCGCCAGGGTGATTCAACGCACGCAGAATCGCGCTACCAGCCTCACCAGCGCCGAGTATGAAGCTCTTATCTGTATAGCCCTGGGGCTGACCGACTCATCCATTGCCAGGCGGCTCTACCTGACGGAAAAAGCTGTGCAGTCAAGGCTCAAATCTCTTTATTCGAAACTGGCCATTCCAGGCCGCGGTGAAGGGCAGGACACAGAGTTCAACCAGCGTTGTCGGGCTGTATTTCTTTCTTACCGGCGCGGGCTGATCAACCAGTCGGAGCTCGAGGAATGGGAAGGAAAGTTGTTTGAGACCAAGACCGGGGGCGAAAAATAAGCCATGTTGCCAAAGGCGGGATTCAAGAGCGCTCAGCTCCTCTCAATCAGATGGACAGGTTTCAGGCTCAAGACTTGCCTCACTGTGCTTCTTATTTCTTCGGCGGCTGCTTTGAGCTTTCTGCCCGGGCTCACTCAAGGCGCAGACAACCGGAAGTCTCTCAGCGGGCACATAGGTTACAGCCGCATCTCTGCGCCTCAATCAGGGGTCAAGCTGCTAGAAGACATCTTTCAGCGAGTTTCTGCCGCCCCCCAGATAGCCCTGGCCAAGGGGCAGCTCAAGCCGCAGGCTCAGGAGGTCTTCCAGCCGACAGTTGAAGGGCGCTTGAATCAGGGGTTGGCAATCCGCCCGAAACAAACCGGCAAGAACGCTCTTATGCCTTCGCCGTCCTTGCAGCTCATTGCCAGCGCCAACTCGCCGGGCTCGGCTGGCAAGCCAGTCGGGCAGGGAGTCGTGGCTTATCGGGCTGGCGAGCCATCTCAAAGCGAAATCTGGATGGGCAACGCTTTTCAATCGCAGTCGCGCGTGCCTCTCACCCAGAACCAGGCAGCCAGTCAAAGTCCGGGCATCTGGGAGAGTCCGCAGTTCAATCAGCAAAACAATAAACAGTTGAGCAACGGCTTGCTGGCAAGCAACAATGCCCCTGTCGCTGCGCCAACCTTGCCGCGCGAAATGGGCTCAGCCGAGGAGCCGGTCGTCGTCGCTGAGAAGGAGCCTGGGCGCAGGCAGCTGCGATCCCGCGCCCAGCAAAGCCCGATGGATCTGGCCACTGCTTCCGGCAAGCTGTACGATCTCTCTCGCCGGCTTGAAGAAGCACAGAAATTGCCATCCCCTCCCCCGTCAATTTCTGGCGGCTCTTCCTCCTTCTCCTTTGCTGATAATGGCAAAGTCGGCGAAAAAATATCTTACGACAGGAAAAGCACAGCGGTGGCTCAATGCCAATGTCCTCCTCCTTCTGCCGTCCGGGCGCAGCGTCTTCCTCCTGTGGTCAACGACGGACTTGCCTTAGACGAGAGACGGCAAAATGCCTCTTCTGGCTCTTTTGCCAAGCACAAAGCCCTGGTTCAATCTTCCTCTTCCCGCCTGGATTCAGCCTTGAAAGGCGCCGGGCTGGAGGACGCCGAGAAAAAGCGTGGCTTCTTTCAGGAACGTGACGGCTTTTGTGAGAATAGGTCCCAGTCCAATGAACGTCAGCCGCGCAAAGAAAGTAGCATGCTTGCCGACAAGGATGTGATTGCCCTTCTTCCGCCCAACGTTGTCACAGGCATCCCGCTTGTGCGCCTGGGCATATCTCAGTCGCAGGCCAGCAGCGCCCTGCAGGCAATCGGTAATATGAAGCAGCAGAAAGTGAACAACTGGACTGTCTTGTCCTGGCAGCGGCCGCAGGCAAAGGGCAGTACGGCGCTGCAACTTTATATACGCCATGGCTTGCTGGATGCCATGCGCATTTTCGAGCCTTCGCTCATTGCTGCGGATTTTGGTGTCACGCTGGGCGACAGCCTGTCCACGGTCAAAGAAAAGTTCGGCGAGCCGGCATTTATTCTTGGCGAGCCTTCACCGGGAGCCGGACAAAATTATATTTATCCCATCAGCCAGGTAGCTTTCCAGCTGGCTCGCCCCGCTCCTGATCAGTCTCCGCGTGTGGTCAGCGTTCTCATCTTCAACGTCAAGTAGACTTTAACGTCAAGTAGAAAAGGAGCAAAGGAAGAGACTCTGGAGCCCTCGGCCAGTCCGGTAGGCTTTTGGCAGGCAGCTGTCTTCGCTAGCCAGTCGGTCTTTTGAACTTGTCCCTGGCAGGCTCAATAATTATTCTGAAAGACAGCGCAATGAGTTAGGATCTAGACTCGTTGGGACGGGGTGACCCCGAAAAGGCAAGGTGTGCCAGGGAGGAGTCTGTGGAGGCTCAGATCAAGCGGCATGAACCGCTCTATTTGAAGTACCGGCCGCAGGCTCTTTCGGAGCTGGTGGGGCAGATTGCCGTTGAGCGCACTCTGAGCAATGCTATTGTGCACGATCGCATTGCTCATGCATATCTCTTTACTGGACCAAGGGGAACAGGAAAAACATCCAGCGCCAGAATTCTGGCCCGGTCGCTCAATTGCCAGCTGGCATCAGCTGCCACGATCGAGCCCTGCCTTCCTTGCTCCTTATGCAAGGCTTCCAAATCCCATGAAGGCGACGAGCCTTGCCCGCAGTGTAAAGAGTGCACTTCCTGCCGCGAAATAAGGATTGGCAATTCCCCGGCAGTGATCGAGATTGACGCTGCTTCCAACAACAGCGTCGATGACGCACGCATCCTGATTGAGCGCGCGCCGCTCAAAGCCCCCGGGGGACGCTATAAAGTCTATATTATCGACGAATGCCACATGCTGA
>JAHFBI010000263.1 GCA_023250095.1 Candidatus Melainabacteria bacterium | reverse complement strand
CTCGTCTGCCGGAATAGAGCAAGCTTTTTCCACGGCCGGTCCCATCCATGTGCCGCCGTCGGCTTGCAGGGAGGCGATGAAGCTCCTGGCCTTCTTGCGCATCTCCTGGCTCACGCTCTGCGGTCGTGGCGCAAAATAGCGGACCTTATCGCTGAAAGCCAGGATCTGGAATGTGTCGTTCTCATTCATATGATCGACGATATAGCTGAGCGTCTCCTTTGCTTTGTCGAGAGGCAATCCAGACTGGGAGCCAGAGCAGTCGATCAAGAAAATCATTTCTTTAGGAGCCACCACATCCGGCGTCACGCGCTTCGGTGGCAAGACCATCAAAGTAAAATAACCGGAATTGCCGTCTTTGTGTGTCAAGTAGCCACTGCGCATCTTATCGCCAGACACCTGCCAGCTTAAAACAAAATCCTTGTTGGGAATCGTGTCTTTGTCCTTGAGAGCCACTTTCACCTGATCGTCCCCGGTCCTAGTCGTGGTTATTTCATGGAGCTTCGATTCAATGCCTGAGATGGGCACGCCAGAGTTCACTGCCACCTCAATTGAGATGTCGTGCCCGGCCCTCTCGCCTTTGGCAGCTACTGGGGGAGTGATACGCGAGGCATCAGGGACCGTGTCGGTGTCGGCAATGCGTCCACTGCCTTGTTTGCCGGCAGCAGCTGTGCCAGGGATGAAACGGGGTCCAACGACTGTCGGGAAAGCGAAAGTAAAAGAGCCGGCTTCGTAGGGCAGCAGATCCACATAGTTCAAAGTAATTTCAATCTGCTCGCCCGGCATTATGTTCGCCACCGACTGCGTGAATATGTTGGTGCGCTCTTGATCGAGAAGCGATGCCACATTTCCATGCGCCTTGGCCGTCTCGTATATTTCCCGAGCCTCCTCGCGCTTCTTGATGGTACCGTGTATGGTGCGTTTTCCCACTCTCATCAGCATATCGTCGACAGCAGCTGTCTCAGAAAGCGGAAATGTGTAAACAGCTTCTATTTTGTCTTTAAAAGGATTGGTGAACAGCTGTTTTACAGTTACGTGCGCCACGTAGCCTGATACTGTCGCCTGGACGGAAGTATGCTTCAGGGGGCAATTGCCTAGATTCTTACCCTGGCGCGAGAACACATTCATCATGCCCGAGCCCGAACCTGCAAAATGCGCCAACTGAGCCTTACCCTGATTGGCGCTGGCCGCTGTCCGAGGCTGTGGATTGGAAGCAGCCAGCACTTGCGGCGGGCAGGCAGCATAAAAGACGTTGAGATTCACAAGAGAAGCTACCAGAACACCAGTAATTCTTGTCAGTGACACATTCATGGCTTTGGCCTCCGCCGGAGCTTGTATATTTGGTTTCATCCAGTGAAACACCCTGGGTACTGCCGCAAAATAATTGCTGCCTGCGCCATTGCCTGGCACGATACGGGAGCCGGGACAAAATCTCCCGACACCCGGCCAAAGGTCCACCGGCCAATTACACTTTCAGCCTAGCTGCCGGGGCTTGCCAATCACATAGGGTTTTTCCTAATTAGACAACAGGGTTTCTTGAGGAGGGCAGGACCTCCTCAGAGAATCCGGGCTACGACGTTTTTATTCGGACAACTGACTCTTTTCCAAGAGCTCACCGCTAAAATCTCTGACTATATACTTCGGCTTCTCCGTAACGAAGCTACGCATCGGATATTGATCCGCCGAGGCCCCCCAGATAAGGAAAAGGCTGTTGCCGTTAGTAATCACAGAAATGGTTCCAGGTTCGGCATGCCAGCTATCCGGCGGCTTGAGGCTTGCCTGTCTGATTAAAGTCTCCGAAAGGGAACCGTCAGTTACAAACTGGACGTCGAGCGGCTTCTCAAAAGGTTTTGATCCGTTGATGATCACTTTGGGATGATAGGGATTGAGCGGCGCCTTACTCAAGATCAACGCCCTGAAAGCCTCTTGCTCCCTTCCGGCCTCAGGCAGGTGCCCCGCCTGGCGATAAAATTTCTCAAGCAGACTCGCCGTACGTTGCATCTGAGACCAGAGCAAATTATCCGCCTCAGCAATAGCCTGCCTGAGCTGTTTGACCTGTCCAGTGTAACTGCGCAAAAGATTGGCATTGGGCGCACTGACAGCAGGCAGAGCTGCCCAGACACAAAGCATGAGCGCCATCGCCAGAGCCTGGGGTGGCACCAGTGCCCTGACAAAGCTCCAAGCAGCAAGCTCGGACAAAGCCACACTCGCTCCCGAAACAAGAACTTGCGCCATGTGGGCGTCCAGGCGATCCCGATCCCTCAAGCTCTCCTGCAACAAACCAGGGCTTCCGCCCCTAGAAAGACTCTCAGCGTGAGGCAGCCCGATTATGCTTAGCCTGACAGGAATATTCGACACTGGCTCGCTCCGCGCACAACATAACCATCTCTTATGTTATGCCAGCGGTGGCGGCTTTGGGCAGCACAGAGCAAATTTTAGAGTCAATTTATCAGGGGCTGCCTGAAGGCTGCCCCTCATTGAGCATCTTGAATCGCAGCGGCCACCGGTAATATTTGTTGCTGCTCACGTAAGTGCGATAGGCCGATGATGCATCACGGCTCCACAGGCTTAAATCGCCGGGAACGCTGATAAAAATGATACTGATATTGGGAAAGGTGGACGGAACGATCGCCTGAAAGGTCGTCGTGATCCACTCTGCTTCGGCAGAGGGATCCCTCTCAGTTCCAGGAGCCAGCCCGCGCAACATGATGGGCGTGGCTTGCCAGGCCGACGATCGCGCCTCAAAGAGAAATTGCTCAATTGAATCCAGAATATTGGCTCCCTTGGGATCGGCTGAAGGCGCCGGACCGCAGGCGCTTGTGCCGAACCAGTCAAGCACCCCATCGCCTGGCCAGTAATATTCCAGTTTGTTCCAGGACTGCGTGCCGGCGGCAGCAAGCGCAGGCGACTTGAAGGCTGACTTGCTGCCGTGAAATGCTCCGGCCGCCGAATAAAAGGCGATATTTTCTCCTGCAGCTCTTACCAGCTCCCGGACGCGCTTCCAGGCATCACGCACGCGCTCGGGGCCATCAGGGACGGTGGCATTACCGTAGTGAGTACACAGCTCAGAAGGGATTCCTTTTGTAAAACCACCCTTTTCAGTGCGGTGCAAAAACTCTTCCCTGGCTTTGTCAGGAGAGAGGCGGGAGATCTTGGCATCGAAAAGCATGTAAAAAGGGGTCTTCCCATCGGCGCCGAAAGAATTGCTGGCAGCCTCTCGATCGCAATCACTGAAAAGCCCCGCCAGCACAGCCTCTTTCGTTGCGGCCATGACTTTGAGATTGGCTTTGAAGTAATCATCCAGTTTGCCGTCGAGAATGTCCTGCACCCCATACATCTTGGAAGCATCGATCCTGGCTGTCTTTGCGCTTCCAGGCACGCAGTTGGCAAGCGAGTCGTCGACCAGGCGGAAGGTTATAGCCGGCACCTTGCCTTCCGTCATGCGCGCTTTCATCCAGAGGCTGAGAGGCGGTGAAAATGGCATGTCGCGAATGGGATGGTTGGCTGATTCCAGCCCGAGAAGCTCTCCGTCAGGGCCCTGGATAACCATATCGGCAGTCTCCA
The DNA here is from genome assembly GCA_023250095.1 of Candidatus Melainabacteria bacterium. Lineage (GTDB taxonomy): Bacteria > Cyanobacteriota > Vampirovibrionia > Obscuribacterales > Obscuribacteraceae > JAHFBI01. The sequence goes on along the minus strand of JAHFBI010000263.1, from coordinate 3,462 downwards.
GCGGCTGGCTGGCACCAGTGCCTTCTTCGAGCATGCCTACCGAACGGCGATCGGCTGACAGATATACATCTTCGCGCGGGAAAGTGCCGCAATAGCAGAGCTTGGGGACAGCGACCAGACGTCTGTCCTGCAGTCCACGCAAAAGTTCGGCCCTGCCGAAAGGAATATCAGGAGCGCTGGCAAGCTGCTCTTCCATCTTGGTAAGTTCGCTGGTAATCTTCTCCTTGTTCCAGAGGCCGAAAGAGGTATAGCGGATGAAGCGATCGTGCCTCTGCAAAATGCGGTCGAAATCTTTGACCAGGATCTGATCGTCAAGGTCCGCACAGAGTTTTTTGTATCGCTCGGTCAGGGGCTGCAAATCGGCTGCCTGCGGGCTGCCTCCGGCTGCAGCGGCAGCTTCGAGAAAGTCCATGTCAGCCTTAAGCCGCTTGTCCGTCATGCCACCGGCAGTGAGGATAATCTCGTTGAACTCATCTTCCAGCCGGGCGCCAAGCCTTGATAGCGCCTTGTCCGCCTTCATGGAAGCAATCTTAGCTTCCACTTTCTCGATCAATTGCTGAGCACGCGCATCGCGCCGGCAGATAGTTTTCTGCTTGTCGGACCTAAGTTGACTGAGCACATCCTGCCTTGATAGCTGCTGCACAGCAACTCCAGGGACAATCGATGCGAAAAAAAACATCACCGCCGACAGTGCTGCAAAAATTGTTTTTCTCATAGTTTTCAACCATTGATAATGACAATCATGGGGCAATTGATGAGGTCATGAACCTCACAATAGCATGGTTGAGGTCGCAGAAGGCAGGAGACGATCAGTGACCGCGACCTGGAATATCACTGCTTTCCACGAAAATTTTCTCAAGCTCATCGAGCCAGGCATCAGGTATTTGCACCGACCCCTTGCCCTCGAGCAAAGCCAGTTCTTTAAGATCCCATAGATAGTCGAACCTTCCCCATGCCGAGTGACTCCGGGGGTTGCAGCGGACCACATCGTACAGGCGGTTGAGTCTCTCTTTTAAAAGATCCGTTCTTACGGAAACGAGATTGACGTGCTGGTTGCTGCCAGAAAGGTCCATGATCGCTCTCCTTCTTGTTCGGCCCTGGTGCTTTTATTCCCCTGCCAGAGATCATCTAAAACAAGCAAGGGTAGTCAGGAGGACACTAAAAGAGCTTTCTTCAGTGGCGGCAGAGCAGAGTTGCCAAATAAAAAACCCGGACTGCACTGCAAGCTTTCCGAGTGTTTTTACAACAGGATTTAATAGAGGTCCTTTGCCAGCCTGAGGTAGAACAGGGGCAGAGCCGCCACAGCCTAGGAGCGTCTCTTGCGAGCAGCTTCCGCTTTGCGTTTGCGCTTGACGCTCGGTTTTTCGTAGCGCTCTCTGCGCTTGATTTCAGAGAGAATGCCAGCCTTCTGAATTTTTTTCTTGAAACGCTTCAATGCGGCTTCGATGCTTTCGCCTTCCGCTACTCTAACCTCAGACAAGGATCCTCCCCCCTACATATGTAGGAAATTCAATTGAAGACAATGCAGTAGATTAATCTTATCACTCTCATTTGGCTATCACAAGCATAAATGAAGCACCTGTGAGGCAATTGCCTACTTGAGCCCTGAGATAATCTTCAGGGATTATTTATAGGCTGTGTAAAGCTCGCTTGCAAAACTCCCTGCGCCAGATTCCCCCAAGAGCCAGAGGCGGCACCAGTCCTTGTTCTTGAGATGACTCCTGGTTGATTTGCCAGGACCTGCCGCAAGATCACATCCTCTTTCGAGCTTGTCAACAAGGCAAAGAGCAAGACGTGCCATCTCTTCCTCTTTGCCTTGCGCTGGCTCCTGAAGAACTTATCCTCAGGCTTCAGCCGCTGTTGTGGCCTGAGCTTGCAGATCTTTGGACAGGTCTGGCGGAACCTGTGCCAGATGTGCAAACTTCCAGGTGTAATAACCCAATCCCTGGGTAAGAGTTCTCAGCTCGATGATATAGTCCCAGAGCTCGGACTGCGGCACATGAGCATTGATCTCATCCCAGCCGGTACGGTCAGGATTGGCGCCATAACCGAGGATCTGCCCTCGACGCCCATTGAGCTGGCTCAAGACACCTGATGTATAGCTGGACGGAACACAAACTTTTACTTCAGCAATTGGCTCCAGGATGAATGGATGGGCTTTAGAAAGCCCGTCACGCATGGCCATGATGCCAGCCATACGGAAGGAGAGTTCATCGGAGTCCACATCGTGATATGAGCCATCGAAAAGATTTACTCCCACATCCACGACAGGAAATCCGGCAAGCGGTCCCTTGGTAAGGGCTTCGACAACGCCTTTCTCGCAGCCAGGGATATATTGTCTGGGCACGGAGCCGCCTACAACGGACTCACTGAATTTGTTTCCGGCGCCACGCTCAAGGGGCTCTATACGCAAATAGACTTCGCCGAACTGCCCGCGGCCGCCGGTTTGTTTCTTGTGCCGTCCGTGCGCCTCCACTTTGCCTGAAATAGACTCTTTGTAAGCAATTTTGGGACGTTTTGAGTCGAGCTGGATATTGTACTTTCGCTCGAGGCGCTGCCTCGAAAGGGTAAGGTGCACTTCACCTTGCCCGTAAAGACAGAATTCGTTGGTGTCAGGATCGCGATCCGTTTTCAATACCGGATCTTCTTCAACAAGCTTGGCCAGCAAGGTAGAGAGCTTGGCTTCGTCGTTGCGGTTCTTCGGTGCAATAGCCAGGGAATAAAGAGGCGGCGGCACAGGCGGAACCGCCATGATTGCCCCTTCCTTTTCAGTCACAAGCGTGTCGCCAGTGCGCGGTGTCTCCAGGCGGGCGATCGCCACGATCGAGCCAGGCCCTGCTGTGGCCATCGTTTCCTGCTTCTTGCCCTGCATCCAGTAGAGTCCGCCTACGCGTTCTTTACTGCCCTGCCGCGTGGAATCGACAAGGCTGGTGTCGGAGGTGATGGTACCAGAGAAGACTCTGGTGAGCGAGAGCTTTCCGGACTGCGGATTGACGTAGGTCTTGATGACCTGAGATATAACCGGACCATCTTCTTTGATTGTGAGAACTTTGCCTTCTTGATCCTTGTATTCGCGCTCCCCAGGAGCCGGGCAAAGAGTGAGGATAGTGTCCAGAAGCGAGAAAACGCCTGCGTCAGTCTGTGCAGATCCAACCAGTATCGGCACGAAAGTGCCTGTGCGGACGGCTTGCTTCAAGTCTTTCTCCAGTAGCTCGAGCGGCACGTCCTTTCCTTCGACAACCATCTCGAAGAGAGCATCGTCCGTATCAGCTAGCCCGTCTATGAGCTTCTCGCGCGCCGTATCAAGATCCCCTTGCAAATCGGAAGGGACATCAGTAATCTCAGGCTTGCCCTGCGCGCCGTATTTGAAAGCTTCTTTTTTGAGAACATCCACATAGCCGGTGATGCCGCTTGCGCCCAGAATGGGGTAATGAAGCGGATTAACCGGACGAGGAGTCTTGG
>JAHFBI010000262.1 GCA_023250095.1 Candidatus Melainabacteria bacterium | reverse complement strand
AAAATCGCAACAGCGCTCCCGTTCACCTGTCCATGGGCGAGGCCTACAATCAGCAGGGGAACACGGTCGCGGCTATCAAAGAGTTTCAGGAATCCATCCGTATCAAGCCGGAAAATCCTGACGCCTACATGCACATAGCCGACATCCGCGAGGCGCGCGGCGACATCGAATTTTCCATTGCCGAGCTTCGCTCGGGACTGACTCTAAATCCCAATTCCAACGATCTGCACCAACGCATCGGCGACGAGTGCCTCAGGCTCGAGAAGCTTGACGACGCCATCAAAGAATACGACTGGGTGATGAACAATGCACCCCAAAATGCTGCCGCCGCCAAGGGCATCACACGCGCCTATTACTTGAAATCGCAGAAAGAAGCCTCAGGAGCTTTCTTTGTTTCCAACGAATTCGAAAATGCCAAGCGCATGATGGAAAAGGCTATAGCTCTCAATCCCAACGACATGGAATTGCGCCTGGCGCAAGCTAAGCTGCGGGCTCTTTCCGGCGAGACCATCGATCTCAAGCAGATAGGCACTCCGCGTACTGATGGCGAGCGCATAGCTTATGCCGAAGCCCTTCTGGCTCAGAACGATTTCAAAGGATCGCAGGAGCAGATGAACATGGTGATCGGCAGCGCCAACGACGCCAAACAGACCTTTGCCGTTGCCGACCTGGCTTTGATGATCAAGGATCTCGACAGCGCCGACGCAGCTTACAAAAAAGCTGCCAGCTATCCAGGCGGTGAAGAACGCGCCAAGCGCGGTCTGGGCATGGTGGCAAAAGCAAGGGACACTTCTCGCCAGGACCTGACGCTGGCCGAGGATCTCGCTCGCAAAAAACAGCTTGGCAGTGCAGTCGACAAGTTCCACGCAGCGATTTTCGGCAATCCCCGCACAGCGGCAGCGCGGCAAGGGCTGGCTGAGACTCTGGAGAAGATCAAACCGCAAGTTGCCAAGGATTTGCGCGAAGCTGTCGTCCAGTACAAGGCGTATATCGCCCTTACGCCGGACATTCCGCCCAAGGCTCTCGAAAAATTGCAGAAGCACATGAGCGATCTCGAAGAGAGAGCCTATAAGCTGGAGCAAAAATCCAAGAAGAGCAACTAGCTCCGGTTTCCCTGGGAACACAGGCAGGGCGCAGACAAGCAGTCAGCCTGTCCAAATTGTCATGATCCTGCCTTGAGCACCTGTTAAAATACGACGGTGCCCGGTCTTCTGCTGTGCCCGACCGGGCTGTTGACAGCAAGAATGTCGTGTCGGGTGGCGCTTCCAGGGAGCAATTTTTGAACGCTGAAGGCTGGGCAAAGAAAAAAGTGACCGTGCTGGGACTGGGGCGCAGCGGATCGTCTGCAGCCAGATACCTGGCTGCCCGCGGTGCCGACATTTTTCTCTCCGAAGGAGGACTTGCCGAGGGGAGCAAAGCCGAGGAAGCACAGAAACTAAAGCAGCTGGGCATCAAAGTCGAGACAGGCGGGCATAGCGAAGAAGCTCTTTCCTCTGCCGAGCTGATTATCGTCAGCCCGGGCATTCCGCCCTCCTCACCTGTAATTACCCGGGCGCAAGCACTTAACAAGGAGATAATCTGCGACATCGAGTTGGCTGCGCGAGAGACAGAGATCCCGATCATCGCCATTACCGGCACCAATGGCAAATCGACCACGTGCGCCCTTGTGAGCCACATTCTCACGACAGCAAGCTTCAAAGCCCCCTCTTGCGGCAACTTCGGCGTGCCGATTCTTTGCCAACTGGAAAACGAGCCTGATTATCTAGTGGCGGAAGTGAGCTCCTTTCAGAGCCACTACTGCCAGCAGTTTGCGCCGGCAGTGGCTGTGTGGCTTAACCTCACGCCCGATCACATCGAGTGGCATGGCGGTCTGAACGCCTATATCAACGCCAAACAGAAATTGTTCGCCAAGCAAAAGCTCAATCAGTATGCCGTTCTCAACGAGGACGATCCCATTGTGGCCAATTTCGAGCCTCCTTCGGAGGTCTTTCCTTTCAGCGTCACTAATCAGATGGATTACGCCATTCAAGCAGCATTCATGAACAACGGTTTCCTCTGCTACCGCATGGACGGCTCGACGAACCTCGTATGCCATCAAGACGACCTGAAGATAATCGGTTCGCACAATCTCGAAAATGCGCTGGCCGCTCTTTCGGTGGCTGCCGTCCTGGGGGTGCCTCTGGCGAAAGCGCAGGAAGGGCTGAAGTCTTTCTGCGCCCTCGAGCACCGATTGGAATATGTTGCCACCATTGACGGTGTGCGCTATTTCAACGATTCCAAAGCCACGAATCCCAATTCCACCATCAAGGCTCTGGAAGCCTTCGGTGCCGAGCGTATTGTTCTCATCGCCGGCGGGCGGGATAAAGGCACATCGCTTGGTGATCTGGCTGCCGCCGTGAGAAAGCATGTGGCTGATGTCATTCTTCTGGGTGAAGCGAAGGAGCGTTTTTGGGAGGCGTTTGAGGAAGCGGGCTGTCGTAATTTGCATAGCGCCGACAGCCTGGCGCAAGCTGTCGATATGGCAGGTGAGCTAAAGGTGGGACCGGTGGTCCTTTCTCCGGCCTGTGCCAGCTTCGACATGTTCAGGGACTACGAGGAACGGGGGCGTGTCTTCAAGAATCTTGTCCACACAAGACTGGAAAAAATGGCGCCGTCCCACTAAGGGCACACCGGGCGACAAAGCCGGGTCCACTGGGGCAATTTCCCCGGAATTCCGAGGGCTGCCCAACCGCGCCCTGATCACTCTCGTTCTCACTCTGGCCGGTTTCGGCTTGATGGCTGTCTACAGCGCATCGGCACCGGAGGCCCTCGAAAGCTACCAGGATTCCACTGTCTTTCTGCGTCGCCAGGCCATTGCCTGCGTGATCGGACTTTTTGTGATGTTCACCCTCAGCCGGCAGGATTATCGCAAATTGCGCAAATTTGCCTGGCCTCTGGCAATCGTTTCTTTCGGGCTCCTTTTGCTCACGCTTATTCCATCGCTTTCCGTGACGGCGAAAGGTTCGTCGCGCTGGCTGTCGATTGGACCTTTTCAATTCCAGCCATCCGAGCTAGTTAAGGTCAGCGCAATTCTCTTGATGGCCTCTGGGCTCTCCAAATATTTCTGGTGGCACAGGCAGGTTTTTGCCCGTATTGCACTCATCATGGTCATGGCGGCTATCGTGGTCAAACAACCTGACCTTGGAACGGCGCTTATGATTCTCGGCACGCTTCTGGCAATGCTCTATGTCAGCGGCACCAACTCCATGCTCATCCTGGGAGCACTGGGGGCAGGCGCCCTGGTCGTCTGGCATCATATCAAGAAGACGCCTTATCAAATGGCCAGGATTCAGAGCTGGCTCAATCCCTACCAGTCGCCACAGAAGGAAGGCTGGAACATTATACAAGCGCAACTGGCCATCGGCTCAGGCGGACTGTGGGGTGTCGGCTTCGGGCGCTCACTGCAGAAGCTCTACTATTTGCCAGTGCAGCATGCAGACTTTATCTTTGCCGTGATTGCCGAGGAATTCGGGTTAATTGGCTGTGTCTCTTTGCTCAGCCTGTTTGCTTTGTTTGCTTATCAGGGATTTAAGACAGCTCTGGCAGCGCGCACGCTCTTCGGAAGATTTCTGGCCATTGGTATCACCAGCTCAATTGCCCTGCAAACAGTCGTAAACGTCAGCGTTACGACCGGACTCTTGCCTGTCACAGGAATTACCCTGCCCTTCATCAGCTACGGCGGCAGCTCGCTTGTAATCACACTGGGCATGGTCGGCATACTTCTTTCAATTTCCAGAGACCGGGGGCAGTTCGACGAAGACGACTCGACCGACATAGAAGGACAGAAAGTGAGCTGATGGTCAGCCACCGGATACTTCTGACAGGCGGCGGTACGGGCGGGCATATCTACCCGGCCCTGGCTGTCGCCGAGCAACTCAAAGAAGATCCAGACATCGAGGCCATCCTATATATTGGTGCCAACGGACACCTCGAGGAAAAGCTGGCGGTCGAGCGTGGTTTGAAATTCGTCGGGCTGGAAGTCTCGGGATTGCCCAGAAAGCTCTCCGGCGCATTGCTGACCTGGCCTGGGCAGCTGACAGCGGCTGTCTTCGAGGCGCGCAAGACCATCAGGGAGTTCCGCCCGACAGTGGTCCTTGGCACAGGCGGCTATGCCTCCGCACCTCCACTTATAGCCGCCTGTCTCATGTCCATTCCTTACGCCATTCACGAACCTGACGCGCATCCTGGACTTGTAAACCGGGCGTTTGCCCGCTGTGCTCGCCTGGTATCCTGCGGTATGGAAGGAGCTGTAGACCGCTTAAAAACAGCACGCGGACGGGTGGTCGTCAACGGCAATCCCGTCGGCAACAGCTTTCTCAATCTCTTGCGCCGCGACTCGGCCTGTGCGGTTTTTGGCCTAAATCCAGAGCTGAAGACCATACTTATCACAGGAGGCTCGCAGGGAGCCAAAGCTCTAAACGACGCCGTTTTCCATGCTCTTGCGTCCTTGTTGTCCCTTGAGCCTCCTGTGCAAATCATCCATCAGATCGGCGAAAAAAACATTCTCGAATACAAGAGCCAGCTGGAACCGGCGATTCTAAATCATCCGCGCTATTTCATGCGGGACTATTTCGACGATCTTGCCTTGCCTTATGCTTTGACCGACATAGCCGTTTGTCGCTCGGGGGCTATGACGATAGCCGAACTTTCCGTGACCGGCTGTCCAGCAATTTTTGTGCCTTATCCTCATGCTGCCGCCGACCACCAGAGCCACAACGCTCGTTTCATGGCGCAAAGAGGAGCGGCAGTGGTGATCCCGCAGGAGAAGTTGACGGGGCAATCCCTGAGCGAGGAAATTGCCCGACTCCTTTTAGACGACGAGAAACTACTGTCGATGCGCAAGGCAATGCAGGCAGCGGGCAAGCCCCAGGCTTCGCGAGACCTCGCCGCCCAGCTCAAGGAAGTCAGCACGGAGCATCAAATCAAACAAAGCAAACGAAGCGTGGAAGTCTGAAAACCTTCGTGACCAGGATATATCTCAAAGAATCACTTGCACTGGTTGCGCTACGACAGGCAAAGGCAGAACTGTCTCCGGCGTCTTCTTCAGCCGGGCCTTTCTCTCAATCTCTTCTACGAGAATTTCCATCTGTTTGACTACCAGATATGTCTCGTTCTTTTCGCCCTGGTTCTTGTCAACTATTTCCTTCAGGTTTTGAATTGTCATTTGCAAGGAGCTTAAGTTCGACAACGACATGATCGTCCTCTTGAAAAATGCTATCTAATGCCTGGGAAGCCTCAATGCTGGTGACCGCGTCCGCTTGATCATCCAGAATCACGACAAATTTGGTGGCGAGCGTACCCTATTGCCTCGAGCTGCGTCGAGTCTAACACAGGTTAGCTAGGTTTTACTCCGGATTTGTTGTAAAGACTTTCGAAAGTTGCAGCGGCGGATATACTTCTGGATCGGCGCCCATGCAATATTGCAGCGCAGGTCGAATATTCAGACAAAACCGGGGATGCAAAGATGTTCGTCAGAATTAGCAGCTTTGTCAAGGCGCTCCTGCCCCGCAAGACCGATGCTGCGCTCATGCATCGCTTTCAACAACTGCGGGCCCGTCCTGGGTTTGAAGAGAGCCAGCGGATCGATGTGCTCACTTCCGTGCGCAGCACCTTCGACTGTCGCCCGGTAGTGGGAAAGACGCTCTCGGCCCGCGAACTAGACCGCCGCGATATGTTGCTGTCCGCCTGCGGGCATTCCCTGACTGAAACAGACGTCGCGCCCCCAGCCAACACAATTGTGGGATCGGCCAGCTGACGTCCCTTAGCACCCTGCCGCCTTCTACAGCGAACGGAGCACAAACCTAGCGTGACAATGGCGTAGTATTGTAAGAGCGCGGTTGCCCAGCAATGTGAGACAAGCACTGTGCCGGCTCTACTATGTGGTATCATCCTCATCCTGCTGCTATCCGGAGCAGCAATCGCCTACTTTGTCTGGCGCATCGTTGTCCGCCATCTGGACGAGAGAAAAACCAGGCAACGATTGCTTCTTCTAAATTACCTCAGCCGTTTGAAAGTGATCGTCGATTGCCTCCTGCAAAAGGTAGACAGTCTGGATCAGGAGAGCAAATATTCAGGAGTTGCCCTGACGAAAGAACAAAGCAACCAGATGGCAGAAGCCTGCTGCCATCTAGTCGCGCTCGGCGACGCTGTCAGCACCATGGAGCTGTCCTTGCACGAGGATAAGCTATCGACCGTGCGCTCTAAACTTCTTCTGTCCCTTGAGCAAGCTGGAAAAGTCTCGCACGACCTGCGCCTGATTCAACCACTCTCTTCAAGTACCACTGAGATCAAGCCGAAGAATCTGCGGCAGACCGAACTCGAAGACTCACTGTAGTAGAAGCGCCACCTTATTTGGTGCACAGCGAGGCTTTTCGGGATCTTTGGCGAGCGGCATAGCAACAAACGTTTGTCTGTTTGATCGCGCAAGCAACATTTAAGAAAATAGTTGCTGCTAAGGCTCCTCACGCAAACGAACTTTTGCGTATACTGGTATTAGAAGGTCTCCAAAACAACCAACTGCCTGATCCGAGGCGACATGGTCTTGCGTCACTTGTTGACGCAGGTGCAGTTTAACGTGTCTTCCTTAATGCACATGAGGAGCTGAATCCCTCAGGTGCCGGGCCGCTCTGTCCCAATTCCGGGAGATTTTCTGTTGACACTAAGGAGGATGACGCTATGGCAAAGAAAGACAAGGCACCGAAAGTAGTGCCAGAAATGCCTGCCGAGAAACAGGAAGAGCAGCCTGAAATCTCGGAGGCAATAGTGGAAGCAACAGACGAAGAAGCCCCGGCTTGCGAAAGCTCCGAAGAAGCCCCGGCTGCCGAAAGCTCCGAAGAAGCCCCGGCTGCCGAAAGCTCCGAAGAAGCCCCGGCTGCCGAAAGCTCCGAAGAAGCTCCGGCTGCTGAAAGCTCCGAAGAAGCCCCGGCTGCTGAAAGCTCCGAAGAAGCTCCGGCTGCTGAAACTGAAGAAGAAGCTCCGGCTGCTGAAACTGAAGA
>JAHFBI010000018.1:16531-30119 GCA_023250095.1 Candidatus Melainabacteria bacterium | reverse complement strand
GAGCTTCCTGCCATATGTTCTGGGCGGGGCGTCTCACCAAGGGCTTGCTGCTGCTTATTCGGAGAGGCTCTGGGTGCGTATCATTACACGCAGCACTATTCTGGTTAGCGTTGCTTTTATCTGGGCGGTATTCTGTGAAAACATGTCGGAAGTAGCTCAACAGGGCGCCAGCCGCTTGCGCGGGCAGCTAGACGCCAACAACCGCCTTGTAGCCGAGACAAGAGCCCAGGCGGCTCGCGAACAGCTGATCAATTCCATCAGCGCCGCCATTCGCAGCACGCTCGAGCTCGATCAGATACTGAGCACGACTGTCACCCAGTTGAGTTCGGCACTGGGAGCAAGCCGCTGCGCGATTATCACTCCCGGCAACAATCTGGCCGAGGCGCCGGCCATATGGGAGGCCATTCATTCCGGGCGTGGACACAGCCATGGAGCTTTCTTTACTCAGTCCTTTTGCGAATTCATTCTCGAGAACAAATCAAAGTACGAAGACACTGCCGGCGACGGTGAGGTGAAGAGAACTTTTGTTTTCGAGGATCCAATCAACGATCCTTCCTTCAAGGAAATTGCCGGGGACCTTAAAGCTCTGGACTTTACCTGCCTGATTGCCCAGCCCATCATGTACGCTCAGGAGTCAAAAGGCGTCATGCTCATAGGTGAGTGTGAGCGACGGCGCGATTGGACACCATCGGAGCTGGAGTTGATCAAGCAAGTGGCAGGGCAGGTGGCTATTGCCATTGAACATGCGCGCCTGGTCGATCAGCTATCGCGCAAGAACAGAGACCTGCTCCAGAAGAATTTGCACCTGGACTCGAAGAATCTCGAGCTAAGAACGGTGCAGTCGCAGTTGATCCACCAGGAAAAAATGGCCTCTCTCGGGCGCATGGTGGCCGGCATAGCTCATGAATTGAACAATCCAGTCAATTTCGTCCATGGCAATTTGCCTTACTTGCGGGAATATTTCAACGATCTCAAAGCAGTGATCAAAACAATTGATGATATTCCGGAGGACTTCCGCCAGGAATCGGAGAAGCTCAAGCAGAAGGTGAAATACGACTTCCTTGTGACCGATCTGGACAATATACTGGCCGATCTCGAGGAAGGCTCCGAGCGAATCCGGCAGATCATCCGCAATCTGCGCAGTTTCAGCCGCCTCGATGAAGCCGAACTCAAAGAAGCCTCCATTCAGGAGGGCATCGAGTCTACCTTCAAGATACTCAACCAGTACTACGGACGTGACAAAATTCCAGTCGAGACCAAGTTTCAGGAGCTTCCGCCGGTGCTTTGCTATCCGGGCAAGCTCAACCAGGTCTGGATGAATCTGCTCTCTAACGCTGCCGAAGCCCTCTCCAAAGTAAAATCGCCCAGAGTCAAGGTCACCTGCCAGCTGGAAGGAGAGTGGGTAGTCGTGTCGATTAGCGATAATGGGCCTGGCATTAAACAGTCCGATCAGAGTAAAATCTTTGAACCGTTCTACACCACCAAGCCGATTGGACAAGGCACAGGACTGGGACTTTCCATCTGCCACTCGATTATCGAAAGGCATGGGGGCCTGATCTGGTTTGAGAGCGAGAGCGATCAGGGTACAACCTTCAAGGTCAAGATTCCCTTGAGAGCTACGCCTGAGACGACAAGCGATACCGACGATGCCGAAGCAGTTCTCAATCAGGACTGACAGCGGGATCTTTAACGAGAATTAAGCAGGTGGCGCAAGGAACTAATTGAGCAGGCGGATAGAAACGCTAAACGTCTGTGAAAGGCACCGGAGACACCGGGGGCTCTTGCAGGTCCGAAGACCGAGGTGAGGGAGCGACTAATCTAAATGGATAAATCCCGCAGCAAAATCCTGGTCATTGATGACGAGCCGGCTAATCTCCGTCTGCTCAGACGGGTGCTGGGAGATGAGTATGAGACATTTGCTGCACTGAGCGGTCCCGAAGGGCTGGACATTCTCCGGCAGCAAGACATTTGCTTGATCATCACAGACCAGCGTATGCCCGGCATGACCGGGGTTCAGGTGCTGGAGTCCTCGCTTTCCATCCGTCCCGAGGCCATAAAGATTTTGCTGACCGGCTACACGGACATACAGGCTTTGATAGACGCCATCAATTCGGGCAATGTCTACAAATATATTCAAAAGCCCTGGGACGCGGAAGATTTGAAGCTCACGGTCAAGCGTGCTGTAGAGGCTTATGATCTCAGACGTGCCAACCAGCAACTGGTCAAAGAGCTCCAGGTAGCCCTCTTGCAGCTGGAGAACGTCTCGATGGGCACCATCCAGGCTCTGGCGGATGCTCTGGATGCAAAATGCGATTATACGTCCGGACATAGTTTGCGTGTGAGCCGCTATGCTGTTTCGGTTGGACGCAGGCTCGGGCTGACCGAGCTGGAAATGCGGGATCTAGAACTGGCCGGGATTCTTCATGATATCGGCAAAATCGGTGTTCCAGAGTCGATTCTCTGGAAACCAGCGCGCCTGACTCCCGAAGAGCAGGCGATCATGGCAGTCCACCCGGTCCGCAGCGCGCAGATGATTGAAGACATCCCGGTGTTGAGCGGAGCACAGCCCTGGATAAGGCACCACCACGAATATCTCGACGGGTCGGGATATCCGGACCAGCTTGCAGGCGACTCAATTCCGCTCGGGGCAAGAGTCATCCTTGTTGCCGATGCTTACGATGCCATGACCTCGGATCGCCCATACCGCAAGAACATCGGTTATGAGCGGGCAACTTTCGAGCTGAGAAAATACAGTGGCTCGCAGTTCGACAAGCAGATAGTCGAGGCGCTGCTGTCCTCGGTCGGCGAAGGCGGCGAGCTGCTCAGGGCCGGCGGGATTCCTGAAAGCTTCCTCGGGCTGCAATTGAATGCAGTTGATCCTCTACAGTCCGGAAAACAATATCTCGCTGAATCGATACGCCGGGCGAAAGCTGAGGCTGAGCAGAGCGTGAGTCCAGGGGCCGCTTAAGAGAGCCGCCCTGGCAGGAGTCGGCATCCTTGCCCGGCACATCCGTGGCAGGCAGCGCTTTTCTGTCCTCGGCAATGGCTATGAAGCGGCTGTCAGGAAAGAGCAATTTGTCCGGATCTGTCGGACCGAAGAGAGCAACAAGGTTTTTTTTCAATCCAACCCCGATGTGCATGGGTGCCGAGTCCACGCAAACGAGCAAATCGCTCAAATCGATCAAGGCTGCCAGATCGCGCAGGCTGCGTGTCCTACCGTAAGCCAGAGTCAGGCGGCTTGCCAGGCATGACTGCCTCAAGCCGGACTCAGCAACCTTTTTCGGGCTGGCTGGCATAAATTCGTCAATCCCCATACTAAGAAGATGCTCTTTGATCTGTCCAATTGTCTCTTCGTCATCGGGACCGCCGGACAGAATTACTTGCACATCTGCCCGATCGAGGAGCTTGCCTATAAGCCAGGCCCAGTTGGCGGGGTGCCAGGTCTTGATGATTCCCTTGAGCAAGGCAAGCTTGCTTGTGCCGGGGTGAATGAGAACGCGCAACAAGCGCTGAGCGGGAGCCGCTGAGCCAGTGGTACTGGGAATGGTATCACCCTCCGGAAGTGACCCTTCTTGCAAGAAGTCGGACATAGACTGGCGCGATTGGGCATCCACGGCAATTTCCGGCGGTGAAGGCTCCAAGGCAATGCCCAACCCGCGCACAAGATCGTGATACATATAAACAGCATGCTGGTTGCGCTTGAGCAGCACAGGGTTTGTGAGCAAAAGCCTCCCCAGCAGCCCTGAATCGTATCCGACTCTCTGTCTGATGCCTGATAGAAATAGCAGGATTGATACCAGCGGCGAGCTCCCTGAGGACAGCACAACATCATATCTCCCCTGCCTGATGAGATAGATCAAGGCGATATAGTCAGCAGGCAGGAGTGGACGTTTCTTTATGTCAAATGTAATGCCGGCATTGACGAGATCTGTCACTTCAAGGATTGAGCGAGAGCGTGGTTCTGTCAGAAGGGTAATATGCCATGAGGGAAAGGCCGATTTGATACTCTTTAAAGTAGGCAGGAAAAGAACCTCGTCCCCCAGCCCGCCAAAGTTAATAGCCAGCAGTTTTCTGGATTGGCAACTTGAGCTCAATGCGGATTTCCCCAGGCGTCAGCCGTGAAAAGCTCTCAGACGTATAATATCCCAGTCCCTCTTAAGAATTCTAATCTTTGAGATCAACCAGCTGGTTAGCCATTTTTGTTGTGTGCGCCCTTCTCGGCGCCATTGCCGGCTATTTCATTACACTTATTTACCGGCCGGGGCTGATTCCGCCGGTCCTGAGAATTGGCGGGCTGACAGAGCCGGTTACCGTTCTTTTGATGGGGACTGATGTCGTATATACGCGTGAGAGACGGTGCCTGAAAGCCGATCAGTCGGCTTTCACCGGACGGTCGGACACTATGCTTGTGGTCCGGTTGAACCCTGTTGCCAACTCCATCTCCATGCTTTCCATCCCGCGCGATACGACCGTTCATATCGCCGGATATGGCAAGCAGAAAATAAACGCTGCCAATGCCCTCGGTGGACCGCGGCTGGCCGTGGATACGGTTAATTCTTTCCTCAATATCCCCGTGGACCATTTTGTTGTCCTGAACGTGCATGGTCTGGTCGAGCTTGTGGACGAGCTGGGAGGCATCACAGTCGAGATTCCCAAGCGCATGCGCTATACAGATCGCTCGGCCAAGCTCAATATCGACCTCGAAGCCGGACCCCATACTCTAAATGGAACTGAGGCTATGGGTTTCGTGCGCTTCCGCCATGATACTCTCGGTGATATCGGACGGGTACAAAGGCAGGAGATATTTCTCAAAGCTGTTCAAGACAGGGCATTGGACCCGTCCTCCTGGGCTAAGCTCCCCAGGCTGCTTTCTATTGCCCAGAACTATGTTCTCACCGATATGACCACTGCCCAGATTGCCCAGCTGGCGACATTTGCTCGTGCCGTGCCCAAAGATAATCAACACATGATCATGCTTCCAGGGAGGTTCTCCGGCACAGGCGACTGGGCTGTCGACGGGGAGGAAGTGCGCCTGATCGTGGCACGCCTTCTGGGCGAACACGTTCCGGCAAACTCGCGCGAAGAGATCCGCCTTTCTGTAGAAAATGCTTCCTCCAGCCGCGATCTGGCTCGCCGGCTCAGTCAGTATCTTGTCGAGCGTGGTTACAACGTTGTTGCCACCAGGGCAAAGTCCGAAGTGTATGGCGCGCCGCTGCCCAGGACCCGGATCATAGCTCAGCGAGGTAATTCGGAAGAGGCTCAGCTGGTAAAGTCCGATTTACACAATCAAGGTAATGTGATCAATGCTTCTGTGGGCGATATCGAGAGTGCCGTGACTGTGCAGGCAGGCGACGACCTGGCTGCATGGCTGCCTGATGCTCAGAGCGCTGCGCCCCGGAGGCACAAAAGATCGCGTCATCGCTAAGCCGCTCCAGATCGATGTTTACGAGAGTGATCGCCAATAATTTAGTTATTATTACGTTTAAACCGCGTTGATGGCTTTGCACATATGGTACTAAAGTAGTCCGTGGCGCTTAGCTCGCGCACTATCGGCATCCCTAAATAGACACAAGAAAGGCAGGCGGCATGATCCATTATCTATACGCAACCAGAGGTGGGTACCTTTATTTGGTCGGACGCTACAACCATCGCCCGAAAGCAGAAGCGGCCGGTGAGTTTGTTCTTTCGGTTCCGGACAAGACCCCGCAGGTTGCCATAGATACGCTGGCTCACCGCCGCTTCATGGATCATCTGCGACGCCCCCGCAAGGTTTCACACGAGCGCCATCATCGTGTGGAGAGCCACGAGCGCGACCTGGTCACAGTCTAGAGTCGACCTGCCCAAATACGCTAACACTTGCAGGGTCCTTGCTTGGATCCTGCAAATGTCGTATGAGACCGCATCATACGATAGCCTCCATTTGACTGGAGCGGCTCATAAAACATTGCCGACTGACCGGCTGGAAGGATATGTACTTATGTAAGTAGGGATCCCTCAGGTCCCTACTTTTCTGGCTTGGCAGCTGGAAATATTCGGAAAACGCCAGGGAGTGTGCTGTTCGGAGGAGACGGCGTTCAGATTAAAATTCCTTCATGCATTAGCCGTTATTTAACTTGACTACCGGGGCATTCTCCTTTTATGCGCGATTCTCTGCTCTTTACGGTTGCAGTCAATAGAAGTAAGCAGGAGAGATAGCCGAACATACGGCGGGGATGAATTAGCACTAATCCGTGTTAAAACCTTCTCGATGCCCAGTTAATACAAAGCGCCAGGCTTAGTCTTCAAGAGGTAGGTAACATGTCAATATTGAAGTCTCGAAAGATCAGAGGTTTTACCCTCATCGAGCTGCTCGTTGTCGTTGTCATTATCGGTATTCTAGCCGCGATTGCTCTTCCGAACTTCATCGGAGCTCAGAACAAAGCGAAGCTGGCATCCGTCAGAGGCAACATGCACACCATCCAGTTAGCTTCCGAATCATATGCCACCGACTCTGGTGGCGCTTACGGACCCGCGCAGGTTGACATCCGTCCATACCTGCCTCAGGGCGGCAACAGTATCGGCGGCGCGGCAGGGAAAGCTCCGACCAACCCGTTTACCGGCGTCCAGGACGAGAACCCTTATGCCGAAACTCTTACGACCAGCGCCCTTATTTACGCTGCCCGCGGTGCTGTGCCTGCTGCCTCCCCCGGGACAAAAGGACAGAGCGGCTACATCCAGGCCGATGGCGGCAACTCGTATGCTGTGACCGGCGCAGATGATAATGCCAAGCGTGTATCCGGCACAGGCGGCAAACAACTGGTTCTTTCCAACCAATAAGAAAGAATACAGCGGTTGTCAAAACTGCAGTTTAAAAGAAGGGAGTGGTCTCAAAAGCCACTCCCTTCTTTCTGCGCAGAATTCACCTGCAACGCTTCTTGCTGGTCCATTTTTTGCCCTGCAAAGAAAAAACATATGTTCCGTTTTGTAACAGAGCCTTGCTGATTCTCAGGGAAATCCATATATGCTTGGCGATGGCTTTTGTTGCGCTCGCGCTGGATTGGAAGATAGCGCTTGCAGGCTGTAAAAAAAGATCAACTCAATAGGGGTAAACCCGTGATCACAAAAATCATGTGGGCATACTTCCCTTAGGATATGCTTAGTCTTTTGTGCAGCATATGGGTGGAATTTGAATTTAAACGTACTGGATTGCGCGGAGCGGCGCTAAAAAATAACTAGAGGGTTACAAAATGACGATTACTAGAATCCGTGGACTTAGGGGCTTTACTCTGATTGAACTTCTGGTGGTGGTGGTTATCATCGGTATTCTGGCAGCCATTGCTCTTCCGAATTTTATTGGAGCTCAGAACAAGGCAAAGCTGGCATCCGTCAGAGGCAACATGCACACTATTCAGTTAGCTTCCGAATCCTATGCCACCGACTCTGGTGGCGCTTACGGACCCGCGCAGGTTGATATCCGTCCATACCTGCCCCAGGGCGGCAACAGCATCGGCGGCGCTGCCGGCAAAGCTCCGACCAATCCTTTTACAGGCGTTCAGGACGAGAACCCTTATGCCGAAACTCTTACGACCAGCGCCCTTATTTACGCTGCCCGCGGTGCTGTGCCTGCTGCTTCGCCAGGCACCAAAGGACAGACCGGTTACATTCAGGCCAATGGAGGCACATCTTATGCCGTAACCGGAGCTGACGATAACGCCAAGCGCGTGTCCGGGACCGGCGGGAAACAACTGGTTCTCTCCAACCAGTAAGAGCAACATGCTGAAGTAACCTCTATGCTCTAACACTTGCGGGATTTTGATTTTGCACGCAAGCAGGCTGTCGCCAGGGATATTGCCCAGGCGGCAGCTACTGCTTTCAGGGCTGACTGAGCTAGAATGACTTACATGCGTTATTTAAGACTCTTCCTTTTCTTAGGGCTTCTTGCCGGTTTGACTCTTTTCAGCAAGGCTCAGTTGTGTGCCTGTATGGACAGGCAGAAAGTTGGACAGCAGGCGCCGGGGAACTGGCTGCCTGCACCTTGTGCGGTGCGTATGCTCTCGCTCGGCTTTGACAGACTCCTGGCGGACCTCTTCTGGTTGGGCTTCGTCCAATACAGCGGCGATCAAGAAGTGATCTTTCAAGGGAAATTCCCTCTTGGATATCAATACACCAATCTGATTACTCAGATTGATCCTCATTTCATCAAGCCATACTGGTTCGGTTGTTTTACTATTGGCTACTGGCAGAAGCGACCCGATCTCGCTGACCAGATTCTCCAGCGCGGCATTGCTGAAAATCCTACTAATTGGACTTTGCCGTTTATGGCCGGAGTCAATCAATACCTTTTTGCTCACAATGACAGGCAGGCCGCTGCTTATTATCGGCAGGCCGCTCGTCTGCCTGAAGCTCCGGATTACCTCGAGCGACATGCAACTATCCTTGAAGCCGATATTCCAGCACGTGTAAAAGAGATAAGGACCTGGCGCTCTCTCTACCTTTCGACTAGCGATCCAAATGTGAAAGCTTCCGCCAGAGAAAAACTGGTGCAATTGTGGAGCAGAGTATATAAAGAGGCGCCTACAGAGCAGATAAGAAGGCATGCTGTGCAAGAGTTGCAAGGACTGGGCGTCGAGGTTACTGCCCCTCCGGCTCCAACTACTCCAGCGCCAACTTCTTCGGCTCCGGCGTCCTCTTCAATTTCTCCTCCACCGGCCGCCGATGTTCCTGAGCGCCCATCGGGCTCTATGCAATAATCTCAGGCAAGCCAGCTTTCAGAAAGAGAGAAATACTTGATGGATGGTGACAACCAGAGAGATCTTCCTGGCTCGAGTGGGGACAGCCAGAAGAGATCATTTTCTTCTGGCTATCGGCAGAGCCTGGTTTATGCCTTTGTGATTCTTCTATTCTTTGTCTCAGGTTTCAGCAGCCTGATATATCAGGTCGTCTGGACGAGGCTTCTGGTTTTCGTCTTCGGCTCGACTACTTTCGCCACATCGACGGTGCTAGCTGTTTTCATGGGCGGGCTTGCGCTCGGCTCATTTCTGGCCGGCAGAGTCAGCGACAGTATCAGACGCCCTTTCCTCTGGTACGGAATCCTGGAAGGAGTAATCGGGCTCTGGGCTCTTCTTGCGCCATGGTTGTTTGACACGGCCGTCCCGCTTTATAAAATCATCTGGCAATTCAATCATCTATCGGTAATTCCCTTCAGCTTGCTGAGATTTGCGGCAGCCACGGCCATTCTTCTCTTGCCGACCACGTGTATGGGCGCAACTTTGCCCCTGCTCTCGAGATTTGTCACTGATAGCCTGAGTAACGTCGGCAATCGGGTGGGAACGCTCTATGCCGTCAACACTGCCGGCGCCGTCGGCGGTGCCCTCACCGCCGGCTTCTATTTGCTGCCTGGATTCGGACTTCATATCACAACCAATATTGCCGCTTTGCTCAATATGCTGCTTTGTGTGGCAGTGGCGGCACTGTCGGTCAGGTTTGAGGAAGGTCGGGACTTCTTCCCTCAGGCAGCCGGGGGCAGGCAAGTAAGCGAGCAACCTGCAGGCTCGCAGAAACTGCCAGCTGTCGTCAGGGCGGTCATGGTGGCTTTTGCCATATCGGGCGCCATCGCCATGATCTATGAGGTCGGCTGGACGCGGACTCTCCTGATGGTCATCGGTTCCACGACTTATGCCTTTACCGTAATGCTGTCCACTTTCCTCATCGGAATATTTCTTGGCAGCCTTCTTGTCTCCAGATATGTGGACAGGCTCAGGGACCCGCTTTGCTGGCTTGCCTCGGTCCAGCTAATCATCTCTTCCTCCGGTCTTCTGTCGATTAATGTCTTCAATTATGTTCCTTACTGGAATATTTTGATCAACCTCTCTTTCTTGAACAATCCCTCAGCTGCCCTTAGCGTGCGTTTTTTGCTTGCAGCCCTGGTCCTCTTGCCGATTACTCTTTGTCTGGGCGCCATATTCCCGCTTGTTGTGAGAATTTGCACGCGCGACCTTGCCGTCATCGGTAGATCTGTCGGCAGCCTCTATTCGTCCAATACCCTTGGCGCCATCGGCGGCGCATTCCTGGCCGGCTTTGTCGTGGTGCCGGCTCTGGGCGCGGAAAAAACCCTCATTCTGGCCAGTGCGGCTAATTTCTTGCTGGGTGCCTCTTTGCTTTTGTTCGTTGATTCCATTGGCGGGCAACTCAAGGCTGTGACCATAATTGCCGGACTGGCTGTCTCGACCTGGGCGGTGTCTTCCGGGCAAATATTTGACGGGCTGGTTCTGATGTCAGCGCAGGGGCAGCGACGCTCGTACATGGCCAATCCGGTACCTGCCTCACAGTTCCCATCGTATGAAAGCTGGCGCGACAGTCTGCACAGGGACAACAAGCTGGTGTTCTGGCAGGACGGCGCTTGCGCGACAGTCGGGGTTGTCAACTTCAACAACCAGGTGCTTTCGCTTCTGACTAACGGGCACGTGGATGCATCCAACCAGCTCGATATGGCCAATCAGATTTTGATTGCTGCTTATCCCATGCTGGTAAAGCCAGAAGCCAGAGATATAGCCGTGGTCGGCTGGGGGTCCGGCGTGACGGTCGGCGTGGCCGGACTGTACCGGGCGGCAGTGACAGCTATCGAAATTGAACCGGCCGTGGTTGATGCCGGCAAAATGTTCCATGACGTCAATCTCGAGCCGGAGAAAAATCCCCGCGTTTGCCTGGAAGTCAATGATGGGCGCAACTATTTGCTTGCTACAGACAAAAAGTTCGATCTTGTTGTTTCCGAGCCTTCGAATCCATGGCAAGCAGGCGTATGTAATCTTTTCACAAGAGAATACTTTTCCGTTTGCAAAGACAGACTAAAAGCAGGCGGTATTTTCACGCTCTGGATTCAAGTGGCCGAGGTGTCCACGGAAAATCTTTTGAGGGTTCTGGCGGCACTTAATTCTGTTTACCCTTACACTTTGCCGATCCTCTCCGATGAGGGAAATCTGGTCGTTCTGGCCAGTGACCGTCCCATATCTATCGACTTTGCCAGCGCGAGCAAACTCGTTGAGACGCCTCCCCTGGAAAACGAGTTCCGGCGATCGAGGATAAAGAATATCGAGGAGCTTCTCGCTCATGTCGTCTCGTCATCTGAAGCCCTTGCCGGATTTACTCAAGGCGTAAAAGGCAACTCCGACGATCGCAACAGACTGGAATACGAAGTGGCGAAAACATATGAAAACGAGCATTTTTACAGACAGAACCGCCAGTTCCTCGACGCCAACTCGGCCAGCCCCTGGAAAGCAGTCGACTGGGGGGATCTTTGCCCCCCCGACAAAGCAGCAGTCATGGCGCGAGTCGCCAGTGCTTGCCTTACCTTGAAATATCCCCTCCGGGCTCTTGCCTGGGCGCAAGAATCGTATCACCTTTATAAAAATCCAGAAGCCCTGCGGGTTTGTGGACTGGCTGAAAGGACGCTCGGAGGCAAGCAGGCAGGTATTGACCGTCTGGACATGGCGCTCACGCTGGATCCCCGCCACGTGCCCGCTTTGCTCGATCGCGGACAGTTTTTTCTGGGCAGAGGCGATATCGAAAAAGCCAGAGCTGATTTTGAGCACGTTTTCGCCATTGAGCCAGACAACTCCGAAGCCCGTTATTACCTGGGGGAAAGCTATTTGAAAGAATTTTCTCACCTGGGGGGTCTCGGACAGACAGAAAGAAGGCAGCAGGTGGCAAAGGAGATTCTCCAGTGGCTCTTGCCGCTTACCGCCAACAAGGCTTGTCTGAGCAGGCACAACGACTTGCTTCTGTCTTGCGGTCTGGCAGCCCAGGCAGCCGGGCGGGCGAATCAGGCCGAGTCTTTCCTCCGGGCTTACCTGACCTTTGAAAAAGATGATGTATA
Source organism: Candidatus Melainabacteria bacterium (assembly GCA_023250095.1). Classification (GTDB taxonomy): domain Bacteria; phylum Cyanobacteriota; class Vampirovibrionia; order Obscuribacterales; family Obscuribacteraceae; genus JAHFBI01. The sequence goes on along the minus strand of JAHFBI010000018.1, from coordinate 18,268 downwards.
CGCTCTTAGAGCGCTAGGAACGCTTTTGTTCGCCAGGGAAAATTTCATAGAAGCGACAAGCTGCTGGCAACGCTCCTTGCAAGTCGGGCGCAAAGCCCACTTTGCATATATAGATGAGTGCCAGGCAGACTTGCAAGAAGGTAAGGACAATCAAGCTGCCGAAGCTCTGGGCAAGGCGCTCGAGCTTTTCCCCGGCGACAGGCAGGTTGTGCAATCGCTGACCAGCCTCGCCTCAAGAAATGCTTCCGCCAGGCAAATTCTGCGCCAGAGCGGACTGGGAGAGTAAAGAACATGACTCAGGCTCAACTGAAGATGGATAGACACAGAGCTTCCCAGGCTCTTGCCCTGGCGCTTCTTTTCTTCAGCGGACTGGCAGGCGCAGCCTGCCAGCTTATTTTTGTCAGGATGCTTGTCCTGCTCCTTGGCTCGACAGCCACTTGTCTGGCTTCAGTGCTTGTTGCTTTGCTGGGCGGGCTGGCAGCCGGCTTCCTCATTTCCGAATGGTTTGCCGCTCACGCCAAACGACCGGCTCTGAGCTTGGCAGTCCTGCAAGCAATGATGGGGCTATGGGCATTGCTGACCCCCTTCTCAATCAGAGCAGCGGCAGCCGTCGTCTCTCACACCGGCAATTTTGCCCACATGAACCTGCCTTCCTTTGACCTTGTCAGCCCTCTTGTCACATGCATGATTCTCCTGCCGCCGGCAATGGCGACAGGGGCATGCCTGCCAGTCTTGAGCCGGCTTGTCCGGAGAAGCTCAGGGGGGACTGCCTCAAACATCGGGTTTCTATATGCTTTGTTGATGCTTGGCGGCTCAGCCGGCTTGTTCTTGTCTGGCTGCTTCCTGTTGCCGGCGAGAGGGGCGCAGGTAACGCTTTTGCTTGGCGCAGGCTTGCATATTCTCCTTTGCTTGCTTTCTGTCTTTCTCTCGAGGATACCCGGGGAAGTCTCGATGCAGGCTCCTGCCCGAGAAAACAGCCAGCAGGAGAAGACAGGCGCTCACCTGCCGCCGATGTCTTTGCTGATGCTTCCCCTGTCCGGAGCTATCACCATGCTCTATGCGCCCGGCTTCCTGCGCGCGCTTATGCTTGCACTTGGTTCGGGCACCGACACGCTTTGCTTGCTTCTGTCCATTTTTCTTCTGGGAATTGGCGGCGGAAGCCTAATTTCATCCATGTGGGCAGATCGATTGAAAGAGCCGGATGCCTGGTTTGCCGGACTGGAGCTGATGGCATGCCTCTGGGCAGTTGTGGCAGTGAACTTATTCAACTTTGTACCATACGGCAATCTGGCAATCAGTACCTTCTGTCAGGGTAATTCTCTTTCGGCTCTCCTCTTGCGGGCACTTCTTTCCTCGGTCGTGCTTCTGCCACCGTGCTTATGCCTGGGAGCTACTTTTCCCCTGGCGCTCAAGTCTGGCGCAGGCACCCTGGAAACTTTGCCAGCGTCTGCCGGCAGGAGCAGCAGCAGTACAGTCATCGGCAGTCTTTGTGCCTTGAACTTTCTGGGAGCGCTCGGCGGAGCCTTGTTATCTTCTTTGGTGCTCCTGCAAGGGCTTGGCGCCGAGAAGTCTCTGATTGCCGGCGCGGCAGCCAGCCTATCTCTGGGCGCGCTGCTATTTTCCTGCGGTGCCTCAATCTCACTGCCGCTGAAAGCCCTTTGCGCTGTTGTGTCGGTGCCGGCAGTCGTGGTCTTGTTGTCACAACCGGCTCGTTTTGATCTGCTTGCAATCATGTCG
>JAHFBI010000018.1:0-16521 GCA_023250095.1 Candidatus Melainabacteria bacterium | reverse complement strand
ATGTCGGGACAATCTGGCTCCGGCGATAGCCACAGTGCCGACAATACGCCGTTGCCGCCCTTTGCCCTCTGGCAAAAGGAGCTGCACCAGGCGAGGCATCTCATCTTTTTTGCCGACGGTGTTTGCTCAAGTAAGGCTGTCATTGGTCTTCCCGGCTCAAATAACCACCTGCTTGTGAGCGATGGGCTCAAGGAAGCTTCCACACGAGACTTATCGAGCCAGGTCGCTCTTTTTTCTTTCCCGTTGGCCTTTCGTCGACACATCCAGGAGATTGTCGCCATTGGCTGGGGAGCCGGAGCTTTTAGCGACAACGCCGCCATGTTTGGGCAAAGTTCTTTCACCTGCCTGGAAATAGAACCTTTGTCTTTCGATGCTGCACGGGCTTTCAGAAATGTCGATTGCTCGAGGGCAGTTGACTGCCGTCTACCTGTGGAAGTAAGCGATGGACGGCGCTATTTGCTTTCTTGCCACAAGCTTCTCGACCTGATTGTATGCAATTCAGGCAATCCGCAAAAGGGCATTGCGTGCAATTCGTATACTTCCGAGTTTTTTTCTGCCTGCCGCCAGAGCTTGAAAAGCGATGGGGTACTCAGCCTGAAATTGCCTTATGCCGAGATGTCCAGCGGAAGCTTGCTGAGAGTGCTGTCGGCGCTTGCATCAGTATTTCCTTACTGCCTGCCCCTTCAATCTACGGCAAGTGACATTGTCGTGCTTGCCTCGGACAAGCCTCTGCTTGTTGATTATCAATCTCTGAGACCCTTGTTTGTTAAAAGCTCCAGCAACCGGCTTGCAATACAACTCACACACTCGGGAATAATCGACGCCGAGGACTTCCTTTGCCGCATCTTGGCTGAGCCTGAGTCTTTCAGCAAGTTTGCCCTTGCTCACAGCCCCAACACCGATGACTGCAACTGCCTTGAATATGACCTGACAAAGGCACGTACGAGCTCCGACCTGCACAGAGGCAATAAGAACCTTTTCGACGAAAGTAGTGGCAAGCCGTGGCAGGCGGTTAACTGGGGTAGTCTCGATCAGCAAAGCCAGGCTGCGGCTATGGCGGCTGTCGCGGCAAGGGCGGTAGCTGAAGGTGCTCCGCAAAGAGGTTTTATCTGGGCGCAGCGCTCTTGCGCATTAAGAAGAAGCGCCACGGCTCTGGCAACCGCCGGAGTGGCTGCCCTTGACCTTGGGGACAAGATAAAGGGGCTAACTTTTTTGCATGAGGCTCTGGCTCTTTCGCCAGGCGATGTTGTCACGCTCGAGACACGCGGCATTTTTTATCTCAATAGCTTGAATCTTGAAGCAGCGCGCCAGGATTTTGCCTCAGTGCTGGCTCTCAAAAAAGATGACCCGTTTGCTTGCTATTGCATGGCGCAAACTTATATGACGCAGGCGCGCCAGATGTTACCCGGAGCTGACGTACTGGCGCTTGTATGCTCGGATGATGTACCGCAACCCAAAGAAGCCTTGAAATATTTGCGTGTCTTGCTGAGCGAAAAGGCTTTTCTCGGCAGTCACCCCGAGGCTCTGCTGCTAGCCGCTGTTGCCAGCTTTCAGACAGACGATCTTGTCCAAGCTGAAAAGCTCAGCCGGAGTTATCTGTCCCTTGAGCCGTTCTCGCCGTTCGGCTGGCGAACTCTGGGAGCCACTCTTGATGCCAGCGGGCGCAGTTGCGAGGCAGCCGTTTGCTGGGACAGATCCATGCAACTGGCTGTGCCACTAAGCAACGACCTGGTGGCAAGGGCAGCTCAGGCGCTCTCGGGAAAACGGGCGGCGGAGGCAGTTTTATATCTCAGCCGGTCTCTCACGCTTTTGCCGGGCAATCCTGAAGCAAGGAGCCTTCTTGAGAGTCTGAGCGCAATTGATCCCCGCGCCAAACGCGTCCTCGAGCTTACTTCACGTCTGCCTTCCCGTTGACAGGGCTGATGCTAAACTCTGATTGGACTTAATGGAGGATTCTCAAGTGCAATTCGGTAAATTTCGTCTGCATATAATTCGCGAATGCTCTTTCAAGCTCGACGGCGGGGCAATGTTCGGCGTCGTGCCCAAGGCTTTGTGGAGCAGGACATTTGCCTGCGATCAGGACAACCGGATTGAGCTGGCTTGCAATCTTTTGTTTATAGACACGGGGAAAAGTCGTGTGCTCGTGGAGACGGGGATGGGACCGAGATGGTCCGAGCGCGAGAGGCAGCGCTTTGAATTAAAATCTCTGCTGGATCACGGCAACGTTCTTTCAAGCCTCGGGCTGTCCAACGAAGACGTCGATGCTGTGGTGCTCTCTCATTTGCATTTCGATCATGCAGGTGGTGCCGTGCTCTTGAAGGAAGGCAAGCTGGTGCCGGCATTCCCGAAAGCCAGATATTACGCCCAGAAGGGCGAGTGGGAGCTGGCGCATGAAATAAATGCTCGCGGCAGAGCCAGCTACCGCCTGGACGACCTTGTGCCCTTGAGCAAAAATTCTCAGCTCGAGCTTGTCGAAGGCGATTGTGAAATTGTCGAAGGAGTGAGGGTCAGCCGAACAGGCGGGCATACAGGACACCATCAGGTGATTACTTTCCGGTCGGAAGGAGAAAAGGGAATTTTCTTTGCCGATATCATGCCGACAAAGAGCCACATCAGCCCGCCCTGGGTGATGGGTTACGACCATTATCCGCTCACCAGTTGTGATGTGAAGGCGCAATTGTTGCCGACTGCCGCCCGGGAAAATTGGCTTGTCGTCTTAGATCATGAACCGGATGTGCCCTGGGGGCACGTGGTGCAGTCTCAGGACAACAAATTCGAATGGAACCCGCTGCCGGCTGCGACTCTCAGGATCGACGAGCCCTCGGGCGCTTTGGCTTGACCGCAGGTCTTTCCTGGGCACCACCAGCTGTCACGTCTTTGTAGCCCGCTCTGCCCTGGCTCCCTGCCCTGGCTTGCCCGTCCAGCTCCCTCGGAGCAGCGCTGGTCTTGCCCTCATCTTCAAAACGGTTGTGCAGCTGCCCGCAAGCAGCATCTATATCTGTACCGCGCTCCAGCCGGATTGTTACTGTCTTGCCGGAACTTTCGGCCAGGCGCTTGAAGCGTTGTTGAGCTGAAAGACTGGGGCGGGCATAGGCGGCAATACCGTCTCGATTTTCTGTCGGATTGTAAGGTATGAGATTTATATTGCAATGGAGATTTCGGACAAGCTGAGCCAGCTGCCGCGCCTGGTCAGGGGAATCAGTTATTCCAGCAAGCAAAACATATTCTATTGTGAGGCGCCGCTGACAGCAGCTGTAATAATCAGCCAGAGCTTGCATCAGCTCATCAACGGGAAATCTGCTGGTTGTAGGGACTATCTCCTGCCGGCTCTTAGACTCCGGTGCGTGCAATGACAGGGCCAGGGTCACTTGCAAGCGTTCCTGCGCCAGACGCCTTATGCCCGGAACGATGCCTGAAGTCGAAACAGTGATATGGCGTGCCCCGATACCCACTGACTGCCCGAGGACGGCAATGGACTTGATCACTTCTTCTACATTGAGAAGCGGCTCTCCTTGCCCCATATAAACGACATTGGCGACACGCTTGCCCGATTCTCTTTGTATTGACATCACCTGGTCGACTATTTCCGCAGCAGCGAGATTTCTCTTAAAACCTAGATAACCTGTGGCGCAGAAGGTGCAGCCGACAGCGCAGCCTACCTGGCTGGAAACACAGGCAGTAAAGGAAGTGCGGTCGTCAAATGACATCAGGACGGATTCCACGCTTTGACCGTCGGGCAGTTCGAATAAATACTTTCTGGTCCCATCGGCGCTAACTTGCAAATGGGCAAGTTTTAACAGAGGAATTTGCGCGCGTTCTTTCAGTAACTGCCGCGTTTCTTTGCCCAGATCTGTCATTTCATCAAAGGAGGCAGCATTGCGGGCGTATATCCAGCTGTGAATCTGCCGGGCGCGATAGGACGGCAGGCAAAGACCTGTTACAAATTGCTCGATTTCTTGTTTTGATTTCCCTGAAAGTCCGCAGGGTGAAGTGTTAGTGGAATTCATCGCTTTTTCCCGGTGGGAGCAATTGCTAAGTAATTGCTGACATTGCCGATAGCTCCTTCTTTTTGTCTCATGATATCAAGTAAACTCCTCTGAACTCTTACCTCTTGAGTTTGCTCAGGCATCAGCCGGACAAGCTGAGGACACACCGGCGGATGTATTAAGAATCCCGCTGCCGGCAGGGATGTCAGGGTATTGCGTGTTAGAATTTAAGGCTGTGTTTGCATTTCGAGCAAACAGAGCCATTACCAGGAGCGGAGCAATTCATGTCGGAAAGCGTGGCGGACAGAGCAAGACATTGGTTGAAGGGCATTTTCGGGGACACCAATGAAAAGAAGCTCAAGGTCCTAGAGGACTATGTTGCACGCGCCAATCAATTCGAGCCTCGGATAGAGAAGCTCAGTGATGATGATCTCAGGGAGAAGACCGCCGAATTCCGCCGCATTATCGACAACGCTCTTTCTGGCGCTCCGGAGCGCATACTTATCCCGCCTGACGCTCCGAAAATGCCCGGACAGATCCGCTCGGAAAAGGACAGAGTTCTCGGAGAAGTCCTGGAGAAGATCCTACCCGAGGCCTTTGCCGTCTGTCGCGAAGGCGGAAAGCGCATCCTGGGCATGCGCCATTTCGATGTGCAGCTTCTGGGCGGTGCCGCCCTGCACTTCAACAAGATTGCTGAAATGCGCACAGGAGAGGGGAAGACACTGGTAGCCACGCTGCCGGCTTATCTCAACGGGCTCACTGGTCGCGGCGTGCACGTAGTCACCGTCAATGATTATCTGGCAAGGCGCGATTCTGAGTGGATGGGGCAACTATATAAGTTTCTCGGTCTGTCGGTGGGACTGATTTATTCCCATCAGCCTGACGAGGAAAAATTCAGCGCTTACCGGGCTGATATCGCCTATGGTACCAATCACGAGTTTGGCTTCGATTACCTGCGCGACAACATGCGCACTTCTCTCGATGCTCTTTCCCAGCGCCCCTACTATTTTGCCATTGTAGATGAGGTGGACAACATTCTCATCGACGAGGCCAGAACTCCTCTTATCATTTCCGGATTCCCCACGGAGTCCTTCGTGGAAATCTACCAGCACATGTCTCATCTGGCTCCTCACTTGCAGCGCGGCGCGGATAAGGACGATGAAGAATGCGACTACTGGGTAGACGAGAAATCGCGCAATGTGCTGCTCACCGAACGTGGTATCACAAACGCCGAGAAAATGCTCGGCGTTAGCGATCTGTATGACATGCGCTATAACCTGGCGCACCACCTGGCGCAGGCTCTCCGGGCCAAAGAGCTGTACAAGCTCGATATCGACTATGTCATTCGTCCCAATGAAGAGGGCAAGCCGGAAATCGTTATCGTCGACGAATTCACCGGGCGCATGATGGTCGGGCGGCGCTGGAGCGATGGGCTGCACCAGGCCGTGGAGGCCAAAGAAGGCGTCCCGATTCAGGATGAGACGATGACTTATGCATCGATTACTTATCAGAATCTTTTCCGCCTTTATCCGAAACTGGCTGGCATGACCGGGACAGCCATGACTGAGGCCGCCGAGTTCAACAAGATATACAACCTGGATGTCATAGCGGTCCCGACTAACAAGCCATCCATTCGCCGCGACGAGGCCGACACCATCTACAAGACGGAAGCGCAGAAGTTCTATGCCGTAGTGGAAGAAATCGTCGAATTGCACCAGCAGGGGCGCCCGGTGCTGGTCGGCACGACAAGCATCGAGAAATCGGAGCTGACCGACGAACTTCTAGGCAAGCCGCAGAAGATGAGCGAGTTCCTCAACAAAAAAATTCAAAAAGCCATCGATATCATCAGGAACAAGAAATTGGCCGGCAGATCTATTGACGGTCTGAAGAAGGTCTTCGAAAGACCCGGCATGATCGATATCGCCAAATTAGAGCAGCTTGTCAAAGATGTGGAAGCTGAATTCCCTAAAGCCGACGATCTCATCGAGCGCTGCTATTCCATTTTGAAGACAGCAAAAGTGGTGGCGGCGATTCGCAAAGGCATCTCTCATCATGTGCTCAATGCCAAGCACCACGAGAAGGAAGCCATGATTGTGGCGCAGGCGGGGCGCAAAGCAGCTGTAACCGTGGCCACCAACATGGCTGGCCGCGGCACGGACATTTTGCTTGGCGGCAATCCGGAATATCTGGCCAAAGAAAGGCTGAAAAAAGATGGTCTGTCTCCTTCTGACCCGTCGTACGAAAGCAAGCTCAAGGAGCTGCACGAGCGTTTTAAGAAAGAAACCGACTCCGAGCACGACGAGGTCGTGCAGCTAGGCGGGCTGCATATAATCGGCACCGAGCGCCACGAGGCCAGGCGCATCGACAACCAGCTCAGAGGACGCTCCGGGCGCCAGGGCGATCCGGGTAGCTCGCGCTTTTATCTTTCGCTGGAAGACACATTGATGCGCATCTTCGGTGGTGAGAAGATCTCACGCCTTATGGATCTAATCAATGCCGATGAAGAGATGCCAATTGAATCCGGCATGGTAAGCAAATCTATTGAGGGCGCCCAGAAGAAAGTCGAGGCGCACCACTTCGACATGCGCAAACACGTTCTTCAATACGACGATGTCCTGAACACGCAGCGCGAAGTGATCTACCGCGAAAGACGTCGCATTCTGGAGAAAGCAGAGCTGCGCAAAGATGTGCTCAACATGCTCGAGGAGCATGTTGAAATCGCGCTCAACGGGCATATCGATCCCGAAACGCCGCCTGAGACCTGGGAAGACACAGGACTGCCTGAAGTGCTCAAAATCCTCAGCGCGGATATTCCTCTCTTGGAAGATGTGAAGATCGACGAGCTTTCCGGACTGTCATACAACGATCTCTGTCAGAAGCTTCTTGAATCAGTGCGCATGGCGTATGAAGTGCGGGAACAGCATCTGGGCACGGACGTGATGCGCGAACTCGAGCGGCAGATCTTGCTGCGCACGATCGATCAAAAATGGGTGGACTACCTGCACAACATCGACCAGTTGCGCGAAGGCATTCATTTGCGCGGCTATGGTCAGCGTGACCCGCTTCAGGAGTACAAGCGCGAGGCTTATGACATGTTCGAGCAGCTCCTGAGAGCCATTCAGCAGGAGTCCATCATGCTTCTTTTCCGGGCACAACCTGTAGCAATGCATTTTGATGAGCTGGCCGAACTGATGGCGGCCGCCGAGGCGCAGGAAGACGAAGACGAAGGCGGACTGGCGATTGAGGCGTCCGACGGACAAGAGCCCCCTCAGCCTCAGACAGCGGCTGCCGCAGCCAGCTCCGAAGCTTTGTCGCTTGGGGAGGCAGGCTATCATATGGGACTGACAACTGGCACTGATGTACCGGAGAAAGATGCTGCCAGCCAGGAAGGTGAGAAAGATTCGTCCAGGGCTTCTTCCGTGTCGGCCAGCCCCTCTCCCAAACCTTGATGCACATTTTATCTTTCGATACGAGTACGCCGGTCTTGCACCTTGCTCTGCTTGACGGCAGGCAACCCTTAGTGTCTAAGCTCGTCGAGCCGACTTCTCACAACAGGCAGGAAGTAGCCTCACTCCTCATCCCAGAGATTGACCGGGCTTTTGGTGAAGCCGGCTGGAGCAAGCATGAACTGTCACTCATTGTGGTCGGGACGGGACCGGGCAGCTTCACAGGTATTCGCGTTGGCGTGATTACAGCCCGGTCGCTGGCGCAGGCTCTCAATCTGCCACTTGCCGGCGTGTCCTTGCTCGAGAGTCTGGCTTATCTGCTTGAGCCTCCCGTAGGCATTATCCTTTCCAGCACGGCCGGTCATTATTTCGCCGGTGCTTTTTGTGCCGGGAAAATAAACCCGGTAGAGCCAGTTTTAGAACCTTGTTATGTCAGCCAAGCTGAACTGGCAGGCAAGCGTGAGGCGGTATCCACCTGGTCCGCCGACGAAGACGCCTGCCTCTCACTGCCTGCCTTCTCCTGTCAGAGGCTGCCCACTATAAAGAATATTGCCGTAGCGCAAGCCCAATTGACAGTTGATCGGTTATCTTTGAAAGGGTCTTATACTGAAAACCTTGACCGGGACCCTGCCCTTTTGGAAGAATTGCCCTGGTGGAACGTCCTGCCCCGCTACTTGCGCAGCCCGTCGGTAACCATTAAAAAGAACTATGGAAATACAAATCCGACGCATGACGCCAGCTGACCTTGATCAGGTCATGGAGATCGAGCCTGTGGCTTTCGGAAGCCACCACTGGTCGCGCCAATCATTTGTCAACGAGCTGAGCAACCCCAGCGGATTCTATTTCACTGCCACAGATGCTCAGGGCCAGATCTGCGGTTATTCTGGCTTCTGGCTCATAGGCGAAGAAGCCCATATCACGACCCTGGCTGTTCACCCCGATCTCAGGCGCCAGCACATCGGCGAAAGGCTTCTGATCAACGACATCACGCAGGCCGAAAGCGTCGGCGCCAACTGGCTTACTCTGGAAGTGCGCGTCTCTAACGAAAGCGCCCAGCAGCTGTACTACAAGTATGGTTTCAAGAGCCTGGGCATGAGGCGCCGATATTATCAGGACAACGATGAGGACGCTCTTGTTCTCTGGGCTGAAAACATAAATTCGGCAGAATTTAAGAAGACTTTCGGTGAAAGGCTTCAAGACATGAAGGACACTTCCTGCACCCGTCCGCTTGCCGCCCGCGACGGAGACAAGCGACGAAGGCGATAGGAATGAAACCAGTGAGTGAGTGAGAGCGGACAGGAGCAGGTCGAGCGAACGGCTCAAAGGCGGAGGAGCCCAGAAAGGAATGCCACGGAGCGACTAAGACTAAAACAATGAACAACATCCAGTGGGCAATTACAGGAAACGTACGTCGGATGAAGCGCAAATCCCTTGTCGGGCAGGTCGCTCTTGTCTTGCTTTCCGTGCAGATTCTCATGTTTGGCTCGTTTGGAGGGTCCAATCTGCCGACGGCTACAGGCCATAATCTGCAGCTTTTCCTGACAACCGCCGCGCAAGAGCTGCTGCCCTTCCTGCCTCAGACCTGGCAACAGGGGCTAGTCGACCAGTTTCCGTCCCTGACGCAGCCTGTGGCGCCAATCCGCTACAGCCCCTATGTGCCGCTGGCTCCTCTGGCTGTCGGGCTCGGTTACGTTCTGGGGGTGCCGCTGGGGTTTATCTCCGTCGCTGTCTTCTTTATCCTCGGGCTGGTCGGCCCTAATCTGGGTATCTTCCCGCTGGCGGCAGGCGGCGGGCTGGAATACTTCCGCCAGCCCACTTTCGGCTATCTCATCGGCATGATTTTCGGGTCCTGGTTTGCCGGGCGCATCACGCTTAGTCCCTCCAGCAGCTTGCGGCAGATTCTGGCTGTGGGCGGTGGGCTCTTTTTGATCCATTGCTTCGGTTTGCTCTACCTTGTGGGCAGTTGCCTGGCGGTATTGCTGTTCGAGGGCGATGCTGCTTACTTCAAGTGGCAGCCGTGGCTCTTCGAGAATATACGCAATTTGAGCTGGTACTCTTTGCCCTGGGACGCGGCTTTCAGCCTGGCGGCTATAGGACTGGGAGCTCCATTGCGCTGGCTGGTTTCAACTCTGACCACGCCTGATGCGACTTGCCGTCAAAGACCGTCGTCCGTGCGTGAACTGGAGCCGGCCTCGCCTTAGCTGAGCTGCCTTGCCGGATAAGCTGCCCGGGCGGGATCCCCCGACGATCCTCCGGTGTTGCTGCTCGCTTGCTCTGAATCGCTCCTTGTGGATTGGTCCCTGCTATGCTCTAGCTAGTCGGTCGCCTCTTCCCTTGTGATGAGACAGTTGCCTGCATTGCCCGGAGTTAAACGAAGCCCCTGGACGAAACGGAAACAAAAAGGATATTGAAGGCTAAAGGCAACGGGCAGGTCTTGCTGACCCTTGCCGGCTGCCTGGCTGCAGGAGGACTGGGGACATATCTTTATGCCTCGAGGGTAGAGGCTCGGCGCTACAGAATCGAGAGAGTAAATGTCATTACCGGCGGTGCCAACGCAGACAAAGCTCTCGGCAACGCGACAGGCGATGCGACAGTTGAAAGAGCAAGCCCCCATCTTGATCCTGAAGGATTGCCGCCCATCAATCTGAAGATTCTCCATCTCTCCGATCTTCACCTTTCCTGGCCCGAATCGCACAAAATGGAATTTCTTTCCCGGGTGACAAACGATGACTACGATATGGTCATTCTTACCGGCGATGTCTTCGAAAATTACAGCGGGCTGCCTTATGCCGGCTCCATCCTGTCAAGACGCCCGCGCCTGGGTGCTTATGCCGTTCTGGGCAATCATGATTATTATGATTACACGTGGTTTCACAAGACTTTTGGCAGGATGGTGCGGCGCTTCCGGCATCCGCCGGTCAAACGCGAGGTCGGGCCGCTCATCGACGCCCTGGAGAACGGCGGCTTCAAGGTAATGCGCAACAGCTCCCTCACGCTTGCCCAGGAGCGTGTGCATATCGTCGGAATCGATTATCCAGGCATTGCCGAAAACGATCTCAGGAAACTTGTTGCGCAAGCGCCGGAAGATCACTTTGTCCTGTCGCTTCTTCATGTTCCCCATGCCTTGGAATCATTGATGCGGGCAGGCGTGCACCTGGCTCTGGGAGGGCACACCCACGGCGGACAGGTCCGTGTTCCTCTGGTCGGCGCATTGCTTACGGATTCGGAATTGCCGCGGCACGAAGCGTCAGGGCTTCTCTGGCGTGGCGAGACGGCAATTCATATCTCGCGCGGCATCGGTGCCGATCCTAAGACCAACTTTCGTCTTTTCTGCCCGCCGACAGCAACGATCCTGCAAGTCAGGCACCAGGCGCGCCGCAGCGGAATTTAGTCCATTAGCCTGGCGCCTTTTGAAGAAGAGTCAAGTCTCTCAATTTACTATGGATTGGCAGTATGCCCTACCCCTGTCGTCCCGCCTGACACAGGATATCTCAGCTGACGGCTCCTATATGAGTGAAGACCGGGCTTCCAGCGAGTTTGCAGGCGGTGGGTCCATGGACACAGGTTCAGGCGGCAAGCGGAACCAGAATGTGCTCCCCTGGTTTTCCTCACTCTCCACACCGATCGTGCCCCCATGCTGCTCGACGATCGAGCGGCAAATGGAAAGCCCCAGCCCACTGCCTTTGAACTTGGTGGCATCCCTGGCTTCTACTTGCTCGAAACGTTGAAAGATTGTCTCTTTGAGATGAGCAGGGACGCCGCGCCCCTGGTCGACCACCCTGAAAACGACCCAGCCGGAGGGTTCGCTGGTAGCAGATACTGACACGACTGCGCCTTCCGGGGAGAACTTGATGGCATTGGAGAGAAGATTCACGAGCACCTGCACAAGACGATCCCCGTCTCCATAGACGGTCTGGCAGCCGGGCGCGGCTGTCAGAGTGACTCCATGCTCGTCGGCAAAATCGCGCACGGCATCTAAAGAATCTTCGATGATTCGCCCCACGGCAGTGTTTGCCAGTATGAGAGCCAGCTTGCCTGATTCCAGCTTTTCTATGTCGAGCAAGTCATTGATGAGGTCGATAAGGCGAGAAGCGTTGCGGTCGGCAAGCTCCGCTCTTTTCTTAATTTCGCCCGGCAATTCCACATAAGCGCCGCGAGCCAGGAGATGCAGGAAAATCTGGATGGAAGCAAGCGGTGTCCTGAGGTCGTGGCTGACCATCGAGAGAAATTCTTGCTTCAGCTGGGCGATGGCGCGCTCTTTCTCAGCCGAGGCAGCCAGCGCCTCGGCCATGTCTTTGAACGTACGGTCCAGGTGGGCAATCTCGTCGCCACCACCCAAGGGAGGATGCAGCTTCTCGCCTCTTGCCAGCCGGCGGGTGTTGTCCATCAGCACTGACAGGCGTCGACTTGTGCTGCGGTTGTAGAAAAAAGTGAGTGACATCGCCAGGAGGATGTTGAAGACGATGCCCGCGTCGAGCACAAGCTGCATTTGCTTGCGAGCGCGTTCCTGGATGACCGGGCTTTCCGCCTCCACTTTCCTGGCGTCTGATGCCAGCCGATCAATCTGGTCCTGGATTTCGCCGAGGATCGGGCGCAAGTCGTTGAGACGCGCCATCCCTCCGAAGCGATTTCCGGAGCGGATCATCTCCAGCCCGTCATCGGTGACGGACATGGCTCGATTGGCTATCTCTTCGATTTTGTCAATGACTTGCTGATTGATCAGGGAATCTTTGTTCAACCGCCGTAATGCCTGGAACTGCACCGGCACCACGGAGACGGCGTTGTGGTACTGGTCAATACATCTGGGGTCATTGGTCAGACTGAGAGCGCCAAGCGATTTACCGGCTGTGAAGAGCGTGGCCATTAGGATGTTGACACAAGTCACGATTTCCTTGGCGTGCGCTTCTCTTTGCGTCTCGCTCTCTGCTTCCTTGAGCATCGCCGAGAGCTCGTAGACGAACACAAGCTCGAAGATGAGCGGGATCGTAACCAGAATCAAGGCCTTATGGGACAGTTTGAGACTCATTGCCATAAGGACCTGTATCCTGTCAGGGCTGAAGCTTGTAACCGACACCGTGAACTGTTTTGATGAGCGGTTGGCCGTTATCTGATTCTACTTTCTTGCGCAGTCTGGTGATACAGGTCCGGATAGCCTCCGGTCCTGCATCGGACTCCGATACCCAGACACGATCGAGCAGAGCCTCCCAGCTGAAAACCTGGTTCGGATGGCGCATGAAGAACTCGAGCAGGGCGAATTCCTTGGGCAGTAGTTGCACGTCCTGTCCGTCTTTTGTCACTTGATATGTCGAAGGATCAAGAACAATATTGCGCAGCCTGAGGACGCTCGTCGGAAGCGCGCTGGCGCGCCGCAGCAGGGCTTTCACACGAGCACTGAATTCTTTGATATGGAATGGCTTGGTCAGGTAGTCATCTGCGCCTGCGTCAAAGCCGATTTCCTTGTCGGAAATCGCGTCTTTGCCGGTAAGCATCAACACTGGCGTGGTGTCGCCACGAGCGCGCAAGTCTCGGCAAATCTCCACGCCACTCAGCCCTGGTAACTCCCAGTCAAGGACCAGGGCGTCGTAGATGGAGGCGCGCAGCCTGTCCATGGCGTCCCGCCCGTTGTTGACAATTTCGACGATGTGGTGCTCGAAGAGAAGCAAGTCTCTGAGCATCACGGAAAGATCGCAATCATCGTCTACTACGAGAATTTTTGCCATTGAATTTCAGAGAGTCTGCCTTCGCCGAAAAATATGAGCCGACAGCTTATCTTCTCATTATAGGTCGAGCCGCAAGACAACTGTCCCTATTGCCGCGCCCCTGACGCCTGCGGACTGACGGTCGCGCTCATAACAGGTCCTTCGGGACTTCTGGCGACGGACGTTTCCAAGAGAGAACTCAGCGCTGCCACCAGAGGCGCCGGAAAAGGACTGACGCCGGGCTACGCTTCAAAGTGAGCTTGTATTCGCGCTCACCGTTCTGAAAGGTCGCTTTGAGAATGCCGTTATCGGTCTGCCCGATAAGCGTAGGATTGCTCCAGGCGCTTAGATGGTGCGCTTTCTGGAAGCCAGCGTCGGATTTGCTGTCCGGATTGGCGAAAGTCAGCTCGAAGCTGTGCGCTCCGGTCATGCGCCCGTCGGCTATCGGCAGCCTGATGCCGCCAGAGAAGGCAAGAGTGCCGGAGAGCCCGTTGCTTTCTTTGTCCAGGCTGAGTCGCAACCGCCCGAGATCCTTTGAGGCGCCCAGGTATTCGCCATCCACTTCATCCATCATCCAGAAGAGAAGACCGCCTACCACGCCGATGATTAAGAAGAGCGGCAGAGCTTTCTGGAGGAATAAAGACTTGAAACTTCCGTCGGCGTTAAGCCCCGACGGGCGCGGCTCGGGGACGTTTCTCCGACGCGAGCTACGCACAGGACGGTCCTCGGTGATAAAGGAATCCTGGGCTTTCGATCATGGCATCAAATCCGGTGTCACATGATAGAGGTAGCGAATGGTTGCCGAATCGTTGGGCGAAATGACACCTCTACCATAGTACTTGCTCATAAGGTCTTGCGGATTGTTGCTGTGGCCGTCAATACCGAGCGCATGCCCAAATTCGTGAGCAGCCGCTGATTTCATCTTAGCAAAAGGCATGGGCGTGCCATCGGCTTCCGAGGTTCTCAACAGTATGACAACCGGCTTGAAAGCGGCCTGTCCGCCGGCAAGAACTGCTTTCACCGGAAAGATCTCTTTGGATGTAAGTCCACGAATGTCATTGGCAAAGAGCGCCAGCCCGAGCTTGTTGACAAAGTGGTTGGTCCAGAACACGTGGATATCCGCCTCGCCCGGCTCTTCAGTCAAGAAGAAGGAAAAGAGCCCTTCCTTTTCGAAAGCTTTCCATTCGTTTATGCCCTGGATGGCTGCTTGCCACTGCGCCTCCGAATAACCGGGAGCGGCAGGCAGCTTGTTGAGAGCTTCCGGGTCTGCCAGGAGATTAGCTACCAGGGGCGGCCAGCCTGCAACATTGTCTACATTGACCACCGGCACCCCCGCCGATTCATCGATGAATCCGTCGAGGCTGAGTCCTCGAGAAACATAGACCTTGAGCGGCATCTGTTCCTTAATCCAGCGAACAACCTGATTGCCGTGGCGGAACTCCGGGTAAATCATGCCCCCGCCTGGCTGGGAAGGCACCCGTCCTGAGCGTTGTCCGCTCACTCTGGCACCCTGCCGGATATAAGAGCCGGAAGACTGGGCCAGTGCCTGACCTCCAGGGAGAAAGACCAGAACAATCGGCAGCAGGGACAATGCCGCCAGGGCGGATATATAAAAAATGGTCAGGCAGAAAGCTTTCTTGTCGGCAATCATCTTTTCTTGCAAGAGCCAGTCCAGGCCCCGGCGACCCTGGATATCTACTAACCATACCATGAGATCCCTGCTACGGCACCACGGCTTGCACCTCCTGGACAATCTGCACGCCTGCTGACACCGCCCGATCTTGAGGAGAGCCAGCTGTGCCAATTTTTGCCGGCTCTTGAAGCGACAGCGATACTCCTTGTGGTGGCAGCCGGGACTGGACAGATAGATCAAGGGACAACATAATTGAGCTGAACTAGAAAGCGAGCCCTTGATGCGCGAAATCGAAACATGGCAGATACCTGCCGCCGATGACATCAGCCCGGACGGTCTGGAATATTTATTCTCTTCACAATACCCCCCTGACCCGGAACCACCCTGGGTGCGCGTGAGCGTGGAGCCAGCATGTATCAGTGAGCCGGTCCCCGGAGAAATTTCCCTGAAAGCCAGGATCGAAGTTCTTTCCCAGAAGCTGAAAGTGATGTCGGGAGAGCTTCAGAGTGCCACCTTTCAGATTGGCTACTTAAAAGGACGCCTTGCAGAAAGGGAAGAAGAACTCAAGCAATTGCCAGATTACCGGGCACGGGCGGCCCGGTCCGTGCTGACTGAGCGCCAACTCGTGTCTTTGCAGTCTGAGCTGGAGCAAGTATTAGGTGAACTTAGCCGACTGAAAGAAAGCTGGTGGTGCAGGCTGGAAAGTGCTGGCCGCGAGCTTTTTCGCCCGGCGACTCAAAAAGGACCATATCTGCCGATTATTCCCTGGGTAATGCTTTTGACGTTCTGGTTTGTTGTGTCCGTAACGCTTATCGGACTGAGAGACCACTGGTGGAATTGAGCGCCGAGACTCTGCCAGGTTCGTTGCGTGATTGAAACAATTGCCTCAGAGCCGACGTCATCAGGCTCGGGAGCATCGTAAGGAAAGGGGGAGGGGCAAATCTTGCGGAATATCGTAAGGAAATAGTTAACGCTTTACTGTTCGGGGAAATTGTATTATACAAATGATGCAGTATTGCGATACCACCCGCAGTGATCTCCAGTACGAGGAACTTAAGGGATTAAGTTCGTTGGGGCAGCACCAACCCTGCGGTCATCTTTCAAGAACAAGCAATACTTAGCGATCCCAGCCATCCGGCTGGGATTTCTTTTGGATGCTCTTTGGTACACTTTTGTCAAAACATGCCCTGGCTAGAATTTTTTTGTGCCTGCAGGGCGGTTCCGGAAACCGGTTTCAGGCTGGTTGAACTCTTAACTTTTCTTTTCCCTTAACAAACACAGGTTCTGTTGTATGACAAGCGGATTTTCCGAGCCGGTGCAAGCAGTAATCCTGGCTGCCGGACAGGGCAAGCGCATGAAGTCCTCGCTCCCGAAAGTGCTTCATGAAGTGCTCGGGCGAACAATTCTGTCGCGCATTCTCGATGCTGTTGATGAGCTTCATGCAGAGAAAGTGCATCTGGTGGTCGGGCATGAAGCTGCTCAGGTAAGAGAATATCTTGCCGCCAACCCCCCGGTGACTCCTTATTCCACTCATTTACAGGAGAGGCAACTGGGCACCGGACATGCTTTGCAACAGGTCGTGCCAGAGCTGTCCGGCTTCCGGGGAACTCTTCTGATTATAGTCGGCGACACGCCGGTATTGACCGCAGGAGTTCTCCGGGGGCTTGTCGAGCAGCACCAGGCTTCCATGTCCACTGTCAGCCTGCTTACGGCTTTCGTTCAGGACCCGAAAAATTACGGACGCATCCTGCGAGATG
>JAHFBI010000261.1 GCA_023250095.1 Candidatus Melainabacteria bacterium | reverse complement strand
TGATTTCCGCTCAGCAGCCAGCCTCGGCTACAAACCGGAGCCCTGGGAGCTCGACTGACTTACTTTTCCTGCTTTGCCGTGCTACCGGGTGAATGACCACAGCTGTGCTTTTCACGTTAGAGATAGGACCGCCCAAGGAGCATTTGCTTAGAAGGTTTCGAAATCGAGCTCAGGAAAGTCCGCCCAGGTATTCTCCTTAGCGGCGGCTGTGTGATGCAAAAAGACGCTAAGGCAGAGCGCGCCTGCCGGACACTGTCAAGTTTCGAGCATCTAGGCTCTTGCCTGTGTTGTGGCAAAGGAAGGGCTGACCCGGCAGGGGCGAACTTCGATTTGCTGCCAGACTCCGTCTGTGACATAGGGCTCCTCTTTGAGCCAGTTGTCGAGATCGGCAGCTGACGGGAAATCACAGACTATCGACGAGCCGATCATCTTGCCACCCTCATCGAGTATGGCTGCTGCAAAGAGCAAATTGCCGGAGGCTTTCATTCTCTCACCGAGCGTCAAATGAGCTTCCCTGGCCGAGAGCCGCCTGGCAGGCGCCTCTCCATCGACTCCATCCATTCCTGTCACTAAAAACTGCATCCTTCATTTCCTCGAAAAACGTCTCTGCCGTCAATCACCTGTAATCTCTGCTTTTGTCCAGAACAAATTCTATCCTCTTGCGCAAAGACGGATGACTGAACATCCAGAATTCTATCCAGGCGGGCGGGTCGGGGTCTGAGAGATTCGTCTGCGCCAGATGCGTGAGCGACCTGGCAGTTGCCAGCCTGTCGCCTGTCAGTTTAAGACCGTATGCATCCGCCTCCTGCTCGATGCATCGCGAGCAGCCATTGATAACCGGCGCCGCCAGAAAAGACAGAAGCGTCCAGCCCAGCAGTATCGCCGGGATAATTGCCTTGTCGCAAAGCGAGACTATGCCCCAGCCCCTGGGAAGCCGAGAAAGAATGGCCGGCGCCAGCTTCTGCAATATCTCCTCCAGGATGAGGAGCCCTGCCAAACTGAGCGCTATGCCCAGATAAACGTGCTGCAAGACATAATGAGCGATCTCATGAGAAACAATTGCCAGAACTTCGTCTTCAGGCAGCCGCCGGACCAGGTTATCGTAAAGGACCACTTGAGCTGTCGGGCCAATTCCGGTCACATATGCATTGAGAGTTTTCTTGCGGCAACTGCTGTCGACGATATAAACAGACGCTCCGGAAATTCCGGCCTTTTCTTCGAGATGCTTTATTTGCCTTAGCAGATGACCGTCCGGCACAGGGGAGAACCTATTGAAAAGCGGGTCGACAACAAGCGGAGTCAGAAGCACAGCCCCGTAAACGATTGGCACTGCGCAAAGAAAAAACAGACGCCCCCAGGCGCGCGGATAACGCTTTACCAGAGCAAAGAGGAGGATGATGACAGGTGCTATGACGGCTATATCGATCAATTTCCACTTGAGCAGATCGAGAAGCCACCCGCCAAGGCTCTGATGCGACAGCCCGAACGAATGATCCAGAAAATAGCCTCCATAAAAGACAAGAGGAAATTTCAAAACAAGAAGAAAGAGAACAAGGCTCGCGTAATAAAACAAAATTTGCCCGAAGCCGCTTGCCGGGCATTTCTCGGCCACGTCACGCAGCCTTCTGGCAGCCCCTCCTTGCAGGACTGCCAGAAGCGCACAAGCGCTGTAAACAGGAAAAAGAAAATAAAGAACATAGCGTTGTGTGGAATAAGCCCGCATCTGCTCGCTGAGAGCAAAGAGATGATTTTCGACTGGCAGGTCGGCAGGGCAGCCTTCCGTCAGTGCCCTCAGCGCCAGAGAGAACAAGACAGAGATCGCCAGGCCCTGACTTAGCCAGAAGAGGCAGATAATTCGCCAAGATAGCAAGCCCATCAATCATCTCCTCAGACTTGCTCGCATCCCCTCTGGCACCTCAAAGATGGCAAGGTGAACAAAGTGGATTTTCCAGATGCATCAGGACACAGACGCCATCGCTGGGCAGCTCATTGAAGGGACCTGTGAAATCCGATGGCAGCGTCGACTTGCTTCAGATCCTCCAAAAGCTCGCTGTCCGACTGGTAACGCCTGGAAGGCTCTTTCTCCAGAGACTTGAAGACAATTTCTTCGAGCCGCTCAGGCAGGCTGAGATCCTCGCGCACGACAGCAAATGGCTCGGGCTGCAGCAGGAGACGCTTATGGATAGCCTCTGCAAAGTTGCCTTGCGGCAGGGGTGCAACCCCTGTCAGAGTCTCGTACATGATGCAGCCATATGAATAAATATCCGAGCGTTCGTCAAGTTTCTCCCCCCGTAATTGCTCGGGGCTTGCATAAAGTAAGTTGTAATCCAGGAGCTTCCTGTTCTTG
Source organism: Candidatus Melainabacteria bacterium (assembly GCA_023250095.1). Classification (GTDB taxonomy): domain Bacteria; phylum Cyanobacteriota; class Vampirovibrionia; order Obscuribacterales; family Obscuribacteraceae; genus JAHFBI01. The sequence continues at coordinate 4,714 of JAHFBI010000261.1, read as the reverse complement.
TCACAATTCAGCAAATCCTGGCTCACACAAAGCCTGCTGCTGCCAGCCTGCCAGGCTTGCGCCGCCGAAGACTTTTCACCTGAGCGAAGGCTCACGCCGATGCCCAAATCAACAATCTTGACCAATTCATCCTCATCTTCTGCCAAAAGAATTATTTTGCTGGGCTTCAAATCACCATGTACAAGCCCCCTGGCGTGCAAGTATGAAAGCCCAGCAAGGACCTGAAAAAAGACCCGCAGGGCTCTGTCGGCTGGCACTTCCGTAAGCTGAGCGATAAGCTCAGCAAGACTCAATCCTGGCTGAAAATCCGTGACAAGGAAAGGGCACCCGGAGTCAGTCAGCCCGAAATCCTTAACAGATACCAGATTCTCCTGCGAAAGTTCAGCTGCAAGCCGCGCCTTCTCCTCAAAACGCTTGAAGGTAGGATCGCTTGCCAGGAGCTTCTCATGCCAGACTTTGATAGCCACAAGACACCCGTCGCCTGCAAGTCTGGCCTTATAGACGGCTCCTTTGCTGCCATCTTCCAGCAGGCAGAAGATTTCATAGCGTCCTGCAAGCAGGCTGCCGAGCAGATTCTCATTATCCCTATCGCTTGTCATCATCTCCTGGAGAGCGCAGCAGCCCTCTGGCGAAGTCGGGCTCAGATGATAGCTTAGCAGCTTCACCTGGGGCATAATGAGTGGTGTTTCCCGGCGGACAGGCCGCATGTCGATTCAATAATCCTGATGGAACACCTAAGCGCATCTGTCAGAAACACTATCCTCATTGGCTGCCTGGTCTGGGCTCTGTCCGGACTGGCTCAAACGACAGGGCTCACGGCGCAGGCCCAGGGTGGGTCAGAGGCCGATAAAGCTGCGCTTTACAGCGGGAACAACAATTTCGAGCGCTGCAATTACCAAGCTGCCATTGATGATTATCAAAAATGCCTGGCAATGAACCCCGACAATGCCCCAGCTCACTACAACCTGGGGCGTGTGCTGGGAGAGCTGGCCCTCTATCGCCAGGCTATCAACGAATATAACCAGACTTTGCGCTTGCTGCCGGATCTAGCTCAGGTTTACTTCAGCCGCGGTCAGGCTTATGAGAAGCTGAGGCTCTTCGATCCGGCGCTGAGAGACTTCAATGAAGCCATCCGCCTCGATCCCAAAGATGTGGACTCATATTACGGCCGCGGGTTTGTCTTAGCTCAGATGGGGCAGACAAAGCAGGCCATACAGGACTTCAATGAAGCAATTGGCCTCAATCCGAAGAATCAGAAGGCTCGCTATAACCACGGACTGGCCTGTGAGAAGCTGGGGCAATGGGAAAATGCTATCAAGGACTTTGATTCGGCTATTGCAGCTAACCCGAGAAATGTCGACGCTTACATTCAGCGAGGCAACTCTTATGCGCGGAGCGGTCAGTTCGAGCCGGCAATAAAAGATTTCGACGCTGCCATAAAATTAGCTCCGGGCAAGCTCATGCCATATCACCTCAGAGGACTGGCTCTGGCTGGTGCCGGACAACTGGAGCGAGCCATTCAGGACTTCGACACGGCCATCAAGATCTCGCCTGATTATGAGGTCAATTATTACAATCGCGGGCAGTCCTTCGCCAGACTTAGACAGTATGAGCGGGCTCTGGCTGATTTCGAGGAAGCCATAAGGCTTTATCCTGAGTACGAACGTGCCATTAGAGCTGCCGACGATCTCAAGGCAAAATTGAAGTAGCGATGAGCTGCCAACTTGTCCTTTGCGCCAAAAATGTATCGCAGACAACAGCGCTCCACCCGGTTGTCAAGTAAGATAAGCCCGGGTTAAGGAGCTGGCGCGAGCGTGCACGAAGAACCGCTGGTTGTTCAGTACAACACTGTCCCTTCCTGGTTTGTTGCCTCCGCCATTACTCTGGCTCTGGTAGCAGGCGGGTTCTGGCTGGCTTTGAAGACAGACTCCGTCGATTTCAATCCTCTCTCGAATGTTCTTTCTCATGCCGTTCGCACTGAGGGCTCACCGCGGCGGCAGCCCGAGCTGATCAGCCCAACTGATGCCTGGCGAGCCCCCGGCGCCGATCTTGCCACACTCAGCACACATGCTAGATCTCAGGACTTACTCAGCCAGCAAGCTCAGGGCGGCTTCAAGCTACCCGTTACTGTCGATGCAATCTTGCTTGTGCTCATGTTTGCCTGCCTGATGGCTGTTCTGATTGCCAAAGTGGCCAGAGAAAGCAGGCTGACGCTGAGCAAAACGGCAATTACCTTTCCGGTAAATCTCTTACCAGGCTTGCACTTCAGAAACCGCCGCCCGTGGGACGATGTACTGGCAATTTCAGCCACGGCAAGCCCAACAGGAGCAAGCCAGTCCCAGTCCGCCGCCTGCCCGGCGCCCGCCATCGAGATCTATTTCAAGTCGGGCGGGCAGGTTCAACTTGAGATGTCCAAGCTGAGCCAGGGCGATCTCGAAGGGCTGCTTCTTGCTCTGGAAAAATGGGGCGGCCGCTGCCAACTGGCTCCGGAGCTGATTGCCCTGCGGCACAAGATATTGAGCAAGTCCAATCACCAGCCTGGTGCCCCTACACACACAGCCCTATGGGAAGAAGAGCTGCGTTTTCATTTTGCCACCACTAACTTCATTCCGCTTAAAGCCGGCAAGACGTTGCAGTCGGACCGCCTGAAAGTGATCATGCAACTTGCCTCCGGAGGTTTTTCGGCAGTATATCTGGCCCGGCTTGACGACCGGGTTGTGATCCTGAAAGAAGCCGTCGTCCCACCGTCAACTGAAGAGAAAGTCAAAGACAAAGCCAGAGAGCTCGTAAGGCGGGAAGCAGAACTCCTGATGAAGCTCAATCACAAACAAATTGCCAGGGTGCTCGATCACTTTGTGGAGAATTGTCGCGACTATCTGGTACTGGAGTATATCCCGGGACTAAGTCTGCGGGAGATTGTCCAGACGGAAGGTCCTCAAAGCGAAGCCCAGGTGCTCGCCTGGTCAAGGCAAATTGCCAACATTCTTGCTTATCTTCACGGCCAAGATCCGCCGCTTGTCCATCGCGATCTCACACCCGACAATCTGGTGGTCACACCGCAAGGTCAGATCTATCTCATAGACTTCGGCGCAGCCAATGAGTTTGTCGGTGCAGCTACTGGGACTTTGATCGGCAAACAAAACTACATCGCCCCAGAGCAGTTTCGAGGCAAAGCTGAGCCGGCAAGCGACATCTATTCGCTTGGTGCAACGATGCACTTCCTTCTTTGCGCGCAGGAGCCGGAAGCTCTGTCGGTCTGCCATCCGCGCCAGCTTGTTCCTGAGCTTTCAGCTGATATAGACAATCTTGTCGCCAGTTGCACAAGTCTCACAGCAAAAAGACGCCTGGCGCCAGCTGGCGTTGTTGCTTCGATTATCTCCGATTTGCAGGACCTGGGCGATCCGGCAGAGACAATTTCTTTGAAAACCGATTGTCTGGAACCAGCCTGATGAAACAATCTTCCAATCGCCCTTCCCGGCTCAAGAAGGCGCCAACCAGGCTCACGCTGGATGAAGGTGACGTGCCCTCCTTTGCCAACCAGCAAGTGCCGCTGACTAAAGGCAAAGGGAAGGTGAGGCAATCTCAAAAGTCCAGAAATGCTCTGCTGGCACAAGCCCAGATTGCTCAGTGCGCTCGGGAGCCGGTTGCTGAAATCGTTCAGGAGCTGACCGCTGTCAACGCACAGACAATAATGTCCGAAGTCCTCATCCCATACAGGCACAACGCAGCCCTTGAGCAGAAACTCCGCCAGTGGTCGAAAGCTGAAGCATTTGCCACTTCCTTCCTCTTCCTGGCAATTGTCTCTTCAGCCTGGTTCTGGGGCTTCGGCTGGGCGTTTGCCGGGGCCGGGGTCATCTGCCTGTGCATGATCCTTGCAGCTCTCAGAACACTGGATCGGCCAACTGCCCTGGTGCTTGGCAAAAACGGTCTTTCTTTGCGCTGGACGCGCCGTTTCAACAAATCCAGCAGCGCCTGTATCCCCTGGCGGCGATTCTTTCAGATAGCCTCAGCCCCTGATGGCCCAACGCAACAAACCGTGGAGTTCCGCGCCCGCCCTGGCGCCTTCAAACCTGCTGAAAAGTTATTACTCAGACTTGTCTATCCGGATTTTTTCGCGGGCTGGCACCACTTCGCTTTCAAATTGAAGTTAAGCGGGCTCACATCAACACAGGACCGCCGGCAGCTCATGGCGGCGCTGAGATCCTTTCTGCCTGCAGACATGATCGCACAAGGGCTGGCCGATATACTCAATCCGATTAAACCTGAATCTTACACTCAGCTCTGGCTGTCCGGCTTCTGCCAAGCTCCTGAAAGGACAAACGAGCAGCTTCTCTTACCCGGCGAGTCTTTAGGCAATGACAGATACACAATAGTCGAGCAAATGGCCCAGGGCGGGCAGGGCACTATCTATAAGGCCTTGAAGATGCCTTCAAGTCCCTGCCCTGGCGAGGCCGCAGAAGCTGAAAGCGCCTGTGAGGGACCTGTGCCCTCTTTGCCCGGGCAACAAGCAAACAGTACCGCCGGCACGATAGTCGCGCTGAAGGAATTCGTGCTGCCGTCTCATGCCGGAGTTGATGTAAGCGTGAGAACGCTGGAGAACATCTCCCGGGAAGCGTCACTCCTGCAACGCCTCGACCACCGGCATATAGTCAGGTTAATCGATTTCTTTGTCGAGGATCACCGCGCCTACCTTGTTCTGGAATTTGTCGAAGGG
>JAHFBI010000260.1 GCA_023250095.1 Candidatus Melainabacteria bacterium | reverse complement strand
CAGGGATAGACAAAGCCGGCGGAATGTCGCTCATATGCTTGTGCATCGTCACAAGCACATTTTCGCCCCTGTGAGGCGGTAGCCCGCTCAAAGACTCATAGAGCACGCATCCCAGTGAATAAATATCCGAGCGCTCATCCAACCTGGCTCCCATGCACTGCTCGGGGCTCATATAAGGGGGGCTGCCAAATATCTCGCCAGTCCGCGTCAGATGCTGCGCATCTTCTCCTTCCTCCATCAATTTGGCGATACCGAAATCGACAATTTTGACGAAATCGCTATCTTCCCCTTCTTTGACCAGCATGACATTACTCGGCTTCAAGTCACGGTGGACGATTCCTTTAGCATGGGCGTGCGCGAGCGCGTCACAGGCCTGAACAAAAATGTGCAAAGAGCGCTCGACGCCGACGCGTCCTTCTTTCTTGATCAGCTCCGATAAAGGCAGCCCCTCTAGATAGTCCATGACCAGATAAGGCTTGCCGTCCGAGGTCTGTCCGCACTCTGAGACGGCGACAATATTTGAATGTCTAAGAACGCTTACAGCCTGAGCCTCTTGCGTGAAACGTTTGAGATTGGTCCGCTGCCCGGCCAGATGCCCGTGCAGCATCTTGATCGCCACCATCCTTTTCATCAAAAGATGCCTGGCTTTGTATACAACGCTCATTCCACCCTCGCCGATGCGCTCGAGGATCTGATAGTGATTGGCCAGGGTCGTACCAATTGCCGAGTCATAGTCAGGCTCGGCAAATATGCCGGCTATTTGCAGCTGCCCACCATCCCTAGGACAGGGGCTGTTGCCGTCGGCGCCGACAAAACCGCAAAGAGCGCAAGACCATTTCATGGCAATTTCTTGCGTTTCGTCTATTTTGCTGCCCTTATCCGTCATCAAAGAGACCTGAAAAAGCACACCTGCTTCAGCTGTTCCACATCCTGAAGCTTTCTATGCACAAGCTCACTTCGGCTTATTCTTCTGGTCTTCTATATCTGTCCAGGTGCCAAACCACTCCATGATGATGCCGTTTGAGCTGCGCAGCGCCACCGCTCGCCCAAGATGCCACCTGTAGCGGCTGCCGCCACATTTGCCCAACCCGACTGCTCTTTTGACCCGAAATTCCATCTCCCAGCTGTCGCCTGTTTCGAGAGCTTTCGTCCACTGCCTCAGGTAAAGCTCCAGATCCTCAGGATGTATCAAAAGTTTCCAACCTTCTGCCAGACTTTGCTCGAGAGTAAGCCCGGTATATTCGAACCAGCGCTGGTTACAGAAAGTAATCTGCCCGCTAGCATCAGCTGTCCAGACAATCTGCGGGATAGCCTCGGCCAATGTGCGGAATCGCGCCTCACTTTCCTTGAGCTCAGACTCGGCTTGTTTCTTCTCATCAATGTCCGTATTGCTGCCGTACCATTTGATGACATTGCCCTGAGAATCGAAAGTCGGCAGCGCGCTGACAAGTTGCCAGCGGTAACCGCCATCGGCAGTTATGTATCTGATTTCCATTTCGTAGCGGCGCTTTTCAGCAATGGCACGCGCGGCTTCTTCCATCACCTGAGGGAAATCATCTGGATGAATTGCCTTCTTCCACAAGAAACCGTCATCGTCAGCCTGGTTCAGTCCGGTCAACTCATAGAAACGCTGGCTGCAAAAATCCACACGCACAGAAGGGTCTGCCGTCCAGACAATCGGCGGCACAGCCTCGGCCAGATACCGAAATTTGGACTCGCTTTCCCGCAGCTGCGCCTCGTAGCGTTTGCGCTTGCTGAGGTCAATTGTAAAAGTGAAGCACTGAGTGCGAGACTGGTCCGTTGCCACAACACCAATCAGAACAGGTACGCGATGCCCATCCTTATGAACATATTCTTTCTCCCAGGGAATGGCCCGTCCTGTCTGCTTGAGCTGTTCGACAGCCGCCGCGTCCGCCTGACTGTGCTCGCCTGGCGTTATCTGGTCCCAGCGCACAGCCCCGGAAAGAAGCTCATCTCGGGAATAGCCTATCATTTCGGCAAAGGCATCATTGACTTCGACGAAATTCCCGTAAACATCAGCTCGATGTACACCAATTATATTGGAATCGATAAAACGCTTGAGAGTAGCGACGTTATCGACTTGGTCCGGTGACAGCAGAGGTCCTCCGGCTGGCCGATGCTCCGGTTTGAGTGGTCTGGGCAGATTTTCGGGTTTCTTAAAGGACATCGAGTCAATGAGGACACTCGGAAGCAAAGCTCTCAGTCAAAAACAAAAGCTCATGAACAAATACAAGCTTCCACCTGACAACACCGAGAGAACTATAAATCACTTGCTACCTTTTGTCTGTAGACTTTCAGTGTCTGTTGACAATAAGACAATTGACCTCGCGAAGACCAATCCGCCCGGAACCCTTTTGGATGGGTTTTCTTGACATTGTAAAAGGAGCGATCCAGGCAGAAAGGCTGCTTTTACGAGCTGTCGCAGGCTGTAATATTATCCTGACCTCCTCGACAGGCATCCTTCATGATCAAGAACCCTGAGCGCTATCAAACAGTAAAGGACATGGAAACCTTTAAGAGGCTGCTGGCAGAGAAATCTCTGGAAAATTGCGTTCTCTGGGGGCTGGATCTCTGCGACCTTTCTGTCGACTGGTCGAGCCTCAATCCTCTGCCATCCACATTGATTGGCTGCCAGCTGGCCAGCCTCGAGCACGAGATGATCCTGCGCAACCGTGGCACAAGTGTCTTTGCCCCGGTGAAGGGACTGCCCTACGACCCGTTCCGGGCATCTCTCTATACGGCCGCCGAACTCATGGCAGGCTACAGCCAGGACCCCATCTGCAATAACAGCCTGGACACAAGAATCAATCGGCATTTCGATGAGCATGGTGGACACGATCCTGACATCATCGAAGCACTGGCCCAGAGGATTCATGACTTTTCCATAGACGAAGCTATCAAAGAGCTGCTGGGGATAGACCAGGCATCGAAACTACCCTTGAAGAAAGCGGTTGGTTTCATGGGCGGACATCTCTGCCGGCGTGACGATGTCTATTACAGAAAGACGGCGCAGTTGGCAGGCATGATGACCAGAGAAGGTTATTTCGTCGTCAGCGGTGGCGGTCCAGGAATTATGGAAGCGGCCAATCTGGGCGCTTATCTTGCTTTTGCTGGAGCAGAAGCTCTGGACAACGCTCTCGAGACGCTCAGCCTGGTTCCGGAATACGTTCATGAGAATGGCGACATAGATCCAGGTTACGTCAGACAGGCTCTCTCAGTCCACAATGAATACCCTCAGGGCGCCGAAAGCCTGGCCATCCCCACCTGGTTTTATGGACATGAGCCGGTGAATCTTTTTGCCAGTCATATCGGCAAATATTTTTCCAACAGCCTGCGCGAAGATGGGCTTCTGTCCATTTCTATGTACGGCGTGGTCTATGCCCCGGGCAGTGCCGCCACCACGCAAGAAGTTTTTCAAGACGCCGCCCAGAATCATTACGGCACTCTGGACTTTTACAGTCCGATGGTCTTTCTCGGAGCCAATCATTATTTGCAATCACAAGTCTACACCTGCCTTACACAACAAGCAGCAGGCAATGTCTATGCGCAACTAATAACAATCTCGGACGAGCCTGTTAAGCTCCTCGACTTCATCAAGAAGCACAAGCCTATTTCCAAGGCTGCCGAAAAGCACGCCCAGGCCAACCGCCAGAGACAATTCTCGCTCTGAAGGCGCCCGCTTTGGCTGCGTGTTTGCCCTGCAAGCCCAGCTAGAATTAGGCCACAGCTTTCTTTCAAGCAATCGACCGAAATGCCAGATTACTCCACGTTGATGAGCCCGGTTATCTTGCGCATCAAATTAACGAGCAATCCTGCCTCCTGACCGTCAATGAGCGTAATCAGAAGTCCTTCGCCGAAATTGATTATGACAACGAAACCCTGGGCTGTCTTCGAGACAACCTGTTGCAGGCGGTCGTGCCCCATAAGCCGGCTGGCGTTAGCCGAGTTTAGATAGGAGCAAAGAGACCAGATAGCGACGGCATCCACATCCAGCCCTGGTTTCAACTTAGAGGAGATAATACTGCCGTCGTGCCCGAGAAGCATGCTTCCCGAAATGCCCGGCTGCTGAGAGAGGTATTCTTGCAACTTGTAAATGGTCGCTGCCGCCTCAACTGTTACCAGGCGGATATTCTGAGAATTCTCGATGCGATTGACCATATCGTCGATCACTGGAAAATCCTGAGCATCGAGCAAGAACTTTCCAATGGCAGCAATCCTGCCGCTGGGCTGGTCGTCTTCAGCTTCAATCTTAGAATTATCTATGCGCCCCATCTCTTTCACTCTAGCGGCAGGTGCAGGAGAAAGAGCCGGTTTGACTGAAGAGCCGTTCTCCGGAGCAGAAGGGGACGAAGAAGGAGGCGGCGGGATTGAAGAGACCGGGAAGGCCACGCCGGGCGAAGGCGAAACAGTTGTCGGAGCAACTGGAGCAGGCGGCAGATGGACCGGCGTTGACTTGCCAGTTGGGGCAGGCGGCGGATTTTTCTGTCCGGCAGTCACAGCTGGCTGGGGGGTAGCCGGTGCTGCCGGCTGGGAAACCGGCACAGGCGCGCCAGTGGCTGGCACTGCCACGCTCTGGTTCAAAGAAGCTTTGGCCGAAACGGCCGGTACGGCAGCTTGAGAGCCGGCGCTGGGTCTGAGGACTATGGTGTCACCGCTGTCTACACCTTCCAGACCGCTGAGAGCGGCTGCCGACGACGACTGAGCAACCGTGCGCGAGCGATAAACCTTTTGCGCTTCTTTCAATCCGAGATTGAGACGGAAGATCTCCTCCATGGCGTTGTCGTCGAAATGAAACAACTTACCGCCAGGTAGAGTCACGTCGAGACTTTCCAGCACGCGGGAAGCAAGTATCTTCGGTTCTTCCGGCAGAAACTCATCCGGCGGCGATATGTAGACACACACGGCAGCAAGCTGGCTGAGCTGGCTGACAAACCACTCGCATCTGGGGCAAGACTCCCTGTGATTCATCACGGACTGCTTCGCTTTATAAGCATCGTCGAAGCCATCCAGTCCTCTCTGGACCAGATAGCGAAACTGACTGCAATCGATTTGCCCCGCCAAGGACATGAGATTCCCCTTCCAGTCTGGTTACGGTTTTACCCGCAGATGACATTTCATAAACAAGTCCTGATAGTCCAGCCGGGCAGCAAGAGCAAGCAAGCGGATTAGACTCCTTCTCAAAAGCAGGGCTTCCCGCCTTGCTTGAAGCAAAGAGAGAAGATGTATCTTGCGGGTATCGGCATAATTTATATCACCCCGCAAGAGATAGAGAATGAGTTGCACCCAAGCTGAGACGACTTTCGCCCGAAAGTCCCCTACAGGCTGAAAGCTCTCAACAGGGTACGCGGATGTTATCATGGTCCTTTTTCTGCCCTTCTCCAGGCATTTATGCCCCCAATTGCCCGATTATCCCGGAAGTTGAGCCGGACCAAGCCGCCAGACTCGCTCCTTTTCGTGAGATGCCTGGCTTCTTTCAGTTTGAGCGCACAGCTGTGGCTTGCCGGCTCAGGCGTTCTTTCTGCACCCCTTCATTTCTCGCCTGACGGTGACGCCAACGCTGGCTTACTCGATTGCCAGCTTCCCATCAGCGCACTAGGACCGCTCAGCCTGCGCAATGGTTCAGTTCAGATTGGCGGCAACGTCATCGCCGTCAGCGCCTCACCGGAATATCTGGCTCCCTTGCGCGTCATTCTCTCCGGTTGCGTCATCCGCACAGAAGAGACCCGAATGACCTCGGATGTCAGGCTCACCGGGCTGGCATTTTTCGACTCCGGGCAGATGCTGAGCCAGATTGAAGATGCCAGCCAGGAAGATCTCGTCTTTAGAAATGACGGCGCCCTGCGCGGCAGAATCCTCAGCGCTGACTCCAACCAACTGACCATATCCAGCGCAGATGGCAGCCGCCGCACAATCGACTGCTCGACAATTCTTTTCATTCGCTCGCCACGGGCCTTTACTTTCACTGTCACCGGTCGCCATGTCCGCGAAGCTTTAGCCGGCGGTGAAATTTTGGGCGAAAGCGAAGTCTTATCCTTCAGACCGACAGCCCCTCAGCGTGTGCTCTCCCCGACCTCAATCTTGCCGACCCATACAGCCGACCTAGACGGCGAGGCCGAGGGCAACGAAGACAACGACATCTGGACTTTCAGCAATAGCATTGCCCCACCAGCCAGCGACCCAGGCGAACCGTTCCTGCCTTTCTCTCACCGGACAAGGACACCTCATGTCTTGCCGTAGAGCCGCCAGGGCAGCCGGCAAACAGAATATTCTTGCGCGCCGCCACAAGCCAAGTGGCGTCTTCGGTTAGAATCACCACCTGAGCCGTCCAGACGGCTGATGCATCTGAGGCAGAGGACCGAAGACAATCAAGAGTAAGGACCTCCACGCCCGGAGTAAAGACTTGGCAGAATTCCCGAAAGCCTCTCCACAGCAAGACAATCCCTCTCCTTCGGTCTCATTGTCTGCCGGCAGGGCTTCCTCAGGACTAACAGATGGCGAAGACCACCGACTCCTTAGACTTCCCTCAGAGGAAGTAATCGCCGCACTCGGCTCCAGCCGGCTCAAAGGATTGACCCTGGCGCTGGCTGAGACCAGATTGGCGGAGGACGGTCCCAACGAGCTGGGCAAACATCTCTCAGCCAGCGCCTTTTTGATTTTCATCCATCAATTTCAATCAAGTGTCGTCTTTTTGCTTCTGGCAGCCACGGCTATTTCTTTTTTCATGCAGGAATACATGCAGATGGCAGGCATAATCGCCGCCATCGTCATTAATGCCGTCGTTGGCTTCCTGACGGAATATCGGGCCAAAGTTTCCCTGGAAGAGCTCTCCCGGCTGACGGGAGCGACAGCGCGCATACGCAGGGCCGGGCAAGAAATGAACTTGCCGGTATCGGGACTTTTGCGGGGAGACATTGTCTTGCTGGAAGCAGGAAGCCGGGTGCCCGCAGATCTGCGCATAATCGAAGCAGCTAATTTTTCTGTCGACGAGTCAACTCTCACAGGCGAGAGTTCTCCGGTAGTCAAAACAGCTGAATTGCTCGATGCCGAAGACCCTGGCAGCA
>JAHFBI010000259.1 GCA_023250095.1 Candidatus Melainabacteria bacterium | reverse complement strand
ATTCGATGCAAGTGGAAATATTTCGAGCATGTCGGATACGAAATTCGATGCAAGTGGAAATATTGCCAGCATGTCGGATACGAAATTCGATGCAAGTGGAAATATCTCCAGCATGTCGGACACGAAATTCGACGCAAGTGGAAATATTGCCAGCATGTCGGATACGAAATTCGATGAGAAAGGAAATATTTCGAGCATGTCGGATACGAAATTCGATGCCAATGGAAATATCTCCGGCATGTCGGATACGAAATTCGATGCAAGTGGCAATGTCAGTGGCATGTCGGACACGAAATTCGATGAGAAAGGAAATGTCAGCGAGATTTCCGATACAAAGTTTGATGCCGCCGGAAATGTCAGCAGTATTTCGGATACTCAATTTCGCAGCAATGGCAATGTCAGCAGCCAGTCAGATACGAGGTACGACAGCAACGGACATGTGACTGCGGCATCTGAAAGCAAGTTCGACGCTGGTGGACAGGTGACGGGCGTTACTGATACTACTGCTGCCGAAAGAACAAATGCGCCTGGCTCTCCCGACCAACGTTTGCAGCATAGCGATGCCGCAGAGCTCAAGCCTGGTGCAACCGATGCAAATGCAAACAAATCTGTCGAGACTGTGAGGGATGGACAACAGCCTCAGTCCAGGCAAGAAGGTGCAGGGCGCAAGGAAGCTACCGAGGCAGTTGAGGCTGCCGCCGGAGCTAAGGCTGCCGGAAAGGCGGACCCTGCCTCGGCTGCGTCTACTGCTGCAACTGCTGGCAGGGCTGAGAAGCATGATGTGGCTGCTGACCATCCGGCATCTGATAAGGCCGCTGGAAAGACGGAAGGTGGAGGGCAGCCGGCCTCCAGGGGCGATGAAAAAAGAGCGGCCGCTCTTGCTGCAGCTGACCAGGCCAAACAGCGAGCAGATAGTTCTTCGAGGAGTGTGAGAGAACGCGGCTCAGGTGCCGAGGCCAAGCCTGATTCGGGGGCAGGAACGCCGCAGAAAGCCAGTGCCGGAGCCCAGGGCGCTGCGGCTACCGCTGGTAATCAAGCCGGCAAAGACGCCGGGCACCACCTCGATCAAGTCGAAGCGGCAAATCGGACAAGGCAGCAAACGGCAGCAACCGTTGCCGAAGCCCGGGCAAAAGTTTCAGGGGAGCAACGTGGGGGATCTTCCGGGGAGAAACCAGGCTCGAATCCAGATACAAAGACTGCTGCTCAGGCGGGAGCCAGCGGCAGACCATCAGAGAACCCTCCGGCACATGGAGACACCAGGGGCAGCAGTCAGCTGGAGAAGGCACAGGCAGCCAAAGAACGTGCAGGCGAGGCTAGCCGGGCGGTACATGATTCGATGTCGTCCGGCTCCAGAGCGGGAGAAAACGGAGCAAAGCCGGGGAGTGCCACCGAGCCAGGCGGAGCCAACCGTGCAGGCGCGCAGGCAGAGGCGAGAGCCAGAGCCGAGGCCGTCCGCGAGGGCGCACAAGGAAGAGCCGAGCACGCCCGGGAGCAGACAGCACCGAAAGATACTCCGGCGGGGTCTTTGAACGATGCCAGGCAGCGTGCTGCCGGTCTGCACGATTCAGCAGAGAGGAGCAAGGAAGCTGCCGGACAACGGCATGAGACGGCTGACAGGCTCAAGGGTTCCGCGGCAGAACATCAGGGGCAGGCTGAAAAACAGAAGGAGTCGCGCGAGCAGCAGGTGACGTCGGCAGCCCAGCAAAATATTAACGCCCAGCAGAACCAGAACCAGGCAAGGTCTCATGTAGGGCAGGAGCAGCAAAAGGTTTCGGATCAAAAGGCGCACGATCAAAAGGCGACGGAGCAACGCGCTTCCGAACAGAAGGCTGCCGGGGAGCGAGCAGGCGAACAGCGCGCCTCCGAACAGAAGGCAGCCGGGGAGCGGGCATCGGAGCAAAAGGGTGGTAACAGCCGCTCTCCGGAGCAGAGGGCCCTGGAGCAGAAGGCTCTGGGTGAGAAGGCAAGTGCCGAACACAGGGCCGCCGAGCAGAAAGCTCAAGCTGAGCAAAAGGTGGGCTCTGAGCATAAGATAGTCGATCAAAAGGGTGCCGTAGAGCAAAGGGCTGCGGACCAGCGGCAAGCCGCCGAGCACAGGGTTGCCGAGCAACGCTCAAATGCCGATCACAAGGTCGAGCAAGCCGGCGATCGCAGATCCGCCGGGCAAGAGGTTCTGAAGAGAAGTGCAGCCGGTGAAGGCGAGCATAGAGGGCTGCCAGGCGATTCGCGCAGAGGCGATGGCGCTAGTGTCCCTGGGCACAAGGGCGGAGCAGATCTCAATAGAGATACAGGCGGCAGAACTGCCGGCGATGGCAGATCTTTGTCCTCGGAGAAAGGGGCGCCGGACAAAGCTCATGGCGGACCAGTCAGAGATTCGCGCCCCGAGCAAGGACAAGGGACAGGCAGGGGAGACGGACGGGTGGATCATCCAGCAGGGGCGTCTGTCGGAAGTCCCTCCGGCAAAGGAGCCTCTGAAGGACCTGTGTCTTCTCGTGGCGCAGGTGGCGAATATTCCAAGATAGGAGCAGGTAACGCTGTCCGCGATGGAGCTGCCTCCGCCCTGGGCAAAGATGGCTCTGCCGGCGGTATCAGAGAAGGGCGCGGATTCGCCGGTAAAGAAGGTCAATCAGGGCAGTCTGCCGGGTCACTGGATTCAGCCGGGCGCAGCAGCGGAGCCAAAGGTGGTGCATCAGCTGGACAGGGCGAGGCGGGAGGGCGCGATTCGGCCCGTCCTGGAACTCGGCAAGCCGTGGGGGACGGTGGCGCCAGGAATACAACCGGTGATTCGCCTAAATCCTTGCCTTCGCAGAGCGAGGGCGGAAAGAAAATGGAAAACAGCGGGGCTGTCTCTGCTGAAGCGGGCAAGAGTGCTGCTGCCGGTCAACCCGGCGCGCCTGCTCAAGGCACCATGGACAGTGCTGTCAGAACTGGCAAGAGCAGTGATGCTGCTGAGGTCAAGGTTCAAGACGGGACAGTTGTGGCGGCAAGCACGCCGCCCGGGAGCAATCCGCTTACAGCCTCTGGAGGCAGCGGGCAGCCGGGCTCCGCCGATCCAGGGGCAGTGGGCTTGAATGCGCAGCAAGGTAGTGTTGTAGATCCCAATGCGGTGCAACTCCAGCCTGCGAACCTGCCCAACGTGCAGTTAAATGATCCCTCCGGATTGCAAAACGCAACCGGCACTTTAGCCGGACAAAACGCAAATGGTGTATCTGCCGCCGGCGATCCGCAGCAGAATCTCAACACACAGCCTGGAAATCCTGCCTCCGATCCTCAGCAGGCTGGACAGGGGCAAGCGAGCCCGCCTCAAGATCCGCAAATGCCTCCAGGGCATGTGGTGCAAACACCGGACGGGGTGAAAGTCGAAACGCCCGATGGCAAGTGGGTGGATGTGCCAGGTGGGCATGTTGTTCAGTTGCCTGGCGGTACCTTCGTCGAGACACCAAACGGGCTCTGGCTCGAGATGAAGGATGGCAATTTCGTCAATATTCCAGGCGGGCACATTGTTCCTGATACGGGCGGTCACATGGTGGAAACACCAAGCGGGCTGTGGGCGGAAACGCCTGCCGGCGGCTGGGTGCATGTCAGCGACAATTCCGGGGGGGGCTCTCAGCAAGGTGGTACTTCGACAAACGGGACAACGACGCCTGGCGACCCGACCAATGTCGCAGATGTTCCAGGCGGAGTGAGAGTCGAGAACACAAATGGGGGCTGGGTGGATGTGCCTGGCGGTCAGGTCGTCCAGTTGCCCGGCGGAAATTTTGTCGTTACTCCGGGGGGGGTGTGGATCGAGACCCCGGGCGGACAGTGGGTGGAAGTCCCTGGCGGGCATTTGGTCGACAATTCCGGTGGTCACATGATCGAGACGCCCGGCGGCGGGCTCCTCGTTGAGACACCAAAGGGTGACTGGGTGGAAGTCGGCAATGGCAATTCGCCTCCGGCTGATAACTCTCAATCCGGTGCAGGCAACGGTGACACCGGCGGTCCGATTGCCTGGGATCCGTATTACCAGGATCCCGGCTCAACGAGTTCTTCAGACTGGGGCCTGCCGATTCAGTTGGGATCGGACTGGGGAGTGTCTTTCGGTGATTCGGGTCCTGTGCTGCAGATTCCGCTGGGCGGGCAGCATCCATCTTATGACAATCCGTCCCAGCCGGCGGCAGATCCTGTGCTGCAACCGGTAAGTCCAGGCGATCCCGCCGGGCAGAGCCCGTCTGGCTCTTTTGGCGATCCCGGCACGCCAATTGGGCAGCCTCCCGACCTCAACCCCTTTCATGATGTTTTGCAGCCGTATCTTTCAAACCCGCCGGAGCCAGTGCCACTGGATCCTGTTTTGAATCCGAACCTGCCTCCTGGCGACTGGTTTGGAGTGAGCGATCCGCCAGCGGCAGGCGGCACCCAGGGCGATCCTTTTGGTGGCACCCAGGGCGATCCTTTTGCCGGTTTCCAGCCAGGTCCATCCGGCGGAAGTATTGCCGATCCGCTCGAGCAAATGATTGACGAGATCCTGCGCGACCCCTGGTCCGGACAAAGCCCGGCTGCCCCGGGCACTTCCGCAGGACCTTCCAGCAATCAAGATCCAGTGGCATTTGCCGGTGGCGAGGATCAAGGGGCCTCGTCGCAGTTTCTCGGAAACGGCAAGCCGCTAGTGGGATCTGTCGAGCAAGACGAGCAAGTGGCGCCGCAGGCTCCGGAAGGGGTGTCTTCCGCGCAGGACTTCAGCCCGTCGCCACATCTTCAGCCTCTAGAGGGCGAAAAGGATGAAGATATTTATGTGCCTCCATCGGACAATCGCATCGAGATTGACTTTGTGTCGTCCACCCAGGATGGTGACCGCGGTGTCTGGCAGTCGACGCTGGTTGATCAAGGACGAGATCAGCCTCTGGACGCGCAAGCCGGACAAGCAGGCGACGAGCAATTGAACGATGAGCGTGAGCGCAAGCTAGAGGAGCAACGCAGTCAGCGTGAACAGGAAGAAAAGGCGCACCAGGACAGGCAGGAGAAACTGGAACAGGAAGAGAAGAACAAGAGGCTGCAGGATCTTCTCTTTGCCGAGCAATTGACAAGGAAGCCAGAGATTATTCCGGCGGCCGGAGCCGGTGTTCGACAGAAATATGTTGTCCAGCAAGGTGACACCCTTGAATCGATCGCCAGAGTGAGGATGCGCGACAAGCATCTGGCTTATCTGATCTATCAGATAAATAAGGCTGTCATCCCGGTCAATATGGTTGAGGGAAAGAGAATAGTTCAACTCAAGCCCAAGAGTATTCTTTATCTTCCCAACGCCCTTGATATTCAGATGTTCCGCTCCGGATTGATGAGAGGTTCTCTGGACTTTCAATCCCCGGCCAAGGTCGTCTTGGACAGCGGAAATAGAGTGGGCAGCGGCAGGGAAAGCGATCAAGAATCCGCTCTTGAGTCCAATCCAGAGAGGCGGATGGCGATAGAGAGCTTGCTTGGCAAGCTTACTGCTTCGATGCAGAAGGATGGACATATTCGATATCGTGTCAGACTCGGTGATACTTTGAGGTCGATTGCTTTGCGGCATCCGGCTCTCAAAGACGTCGGGCTCTGGAAGCTGCTAGCTGAGGTAAACGAGCTGTCCACTCAGTGTGACGCAAGTGGAGTCCCTCTCACAAAACTTGAACGCGGGACTTCTCTGGTGCTGCCATCGGCCGAAGAAATTGCTGGTTACAGGCAGAGGAAGAAGGACGCCGGCACAGACAAAGATCGCCCGCTCAAAGACGAGGCTCTGGCCGATCTTTTGCGCACAGCTGAATCTGACTGACTTTGGGGCATCTTTGCCGTGGTCAGAATGCGCGCGGGAAATTGAGGTAGCTGCCGCTGTCAGATCCGGATGGGTTGCGATAACCTATTGCCGTGTTGCTCAGCTCTCGCTCAAGACGTATATTGAGGCGTTTCAGGTCGCGAGAAGCCAGCTGCAGTTGTTCGGGATCGCTGGAGTTGCTGGTAGCACGTGCCGAGATTTCCTTGGCTTCCTGCCTCAACTTCCGGGCCTGGCTCGCCTGAAGTCGTCCTGAGGAAAGGTTTTCGGAAATGCGCTTTCTCAAATCGGCGTTAAGCGATTGAACATCCAAAACAGCCGATGCCAGTGCTTGCGTTTCGTCGACCTTAGGTTGGAAAGCCAGAACCTTCTGCTGTAGCCGCTCGTCGAGTCCTGCGATGAGCTTGCCGAGTGTCAGACCTTGCTCAAATGATATGCCTTTGCCGGAGGCTTTGATTGTGGCAAGCTGTGCGGAAATGTCATCGGCAGCACTCTTAATTTCATTTGCCTCGGAGCCTGTGATTTTGCCTGTCTCGACAGCGAAAGCAATTCTTTTCTTGAGCTGAGTGGCGCTGGCGGAAAGACCAAGCCCGGGCATTGCCAGTTCAGGCGCTCTGGCTTTTGATTCAAGTGCTATGCGACAGGACCCCTCCTGGCACTGGTAGTCCCAGTCTTTGTCTGCCAGGGCGAAAGGTGCAGCCGCCAGAAAAGTCCAGGCGCCAATGAAACCAAATGTGGTGACAAACTTGCAAGAGATCTTCATAAGCATAATTCACTTGATTGTATACGATCACGTGAAATTGTCACATGACAACTCCGGCGTGAAAAGTTATATCTTTCACAGTAGTGGGAAAAACCGCATGCCTCAGGTGGCAAAGACAAGGTTGTTCATCAGTGCCGGTACTCGTTGCCTGCGGCTGGGAATTTCCGCCAGGCGCAAGACACTCCTGAGAACGAAGTCGACTCGCTCCAGGGGCGGCATGGCCGGTACGCGTGCTGTCTTTATGTCGCGACTTGTATAGCAGCTTTCGATGACAGGCGTGATCTTGCGCGTGAAATCGAGGTCTTCAAATCTGACGCCGTTGTTGTCAAAGAAGGATAATTCTTCGATGATGAGGGCAAGGGAATAACGCGTGGAAGGCAGAGTGGAGAAATGCTCGGGCACCGCAAGACCATCGCAGATGTAATACGCTTCCCCGTCGAAAAGTCCGCGATCGAGAAAGACTATGTCATTGCTGTCCAGATGTGGCGACTCGACTGCAAGCTGGCGCCTGAGGACTTCTTTCTGGAAGGAGTCGCGATCTATCCAGG
>JAHFBI010000017.1 GCA_023250095.1 Candidatus Melainabacteria bacterium | reverse complement strand
AGAACTTCCCCTTCAGTTTTCTGGAGGGGAAGTTCTTTTGCACGAAAATTCCCCGGCTTAACGAGCGTTAATGCGGCAATTGCAGGTGAAGTTCCTGGCTCCGGCTCTGATACCAGTTGTCAATTGTTTCGGCTGCAGCATCAGCGTCGTCGGCGCAGACGCTGATGGCAAAAGGAGCAGCCCGCTCGATCTGGCGATTGTAAAGTGGGTCGTAGTAATCTGTCAGCAGGAGCAAGACAGCTTCTTGAATCTGTCCTCCGGCAAGCATATCTTCGATATGGCGGACAGTCTGTGTGCCCAGACGCTCTTTCAGATGGGCAAGCAGGCGGGTTCCCTCAGCCAGTTCGACCTGGGTCTGCCGGTCAGGATTCAAGTAGTCAAGGGTGATGCGCTCGGCGCGTTTCTCCAGGGTGCCGGTTATGAGAAGAGGCAGTCCCCCTTCAATCCGGCGCATGACGCAATCGGGCAGGGCCAGCCGCCCTATCTTCCGGCTTTCAGCCTCCAGAAAGACTGGACCTTCCTGACAGGATCTCAGAGCCTGCCAGAGTGCTGCTTCGAAATTTTTCTGCGTTGGCTGTGTCCCCAGCCCCAGTCCGCCGAAGACCGAGCCTCGATGATTGGCCAGCAATTCGAGATCAAGTATTTGCCGACCACGGCTGGCAAGAGCCCGCAGGACATCTGTTTTGCCCACGCCGGTCAATCCATGCAGAACAACAGGCGTAAAGTTGTAGGCAGCTGCCGTGAAGTCCTTGAGAACCTGCTGTCTCCAGGCTTTGTAACCGCCTGTTACGCGATAACAGTCAATGCCGGCAATGCTCAGCAGGCTGGCAACAGCCTCGCTTCTCAAGCCGCCGCGCCAGCAGTAGACCACCACGGTTTGCCCATGCTGCCTGAGGTTGAGGATTTCCTCCATAAGCGCAGGTATCTTAGGAGCAATTATTTTTAAGGCGTGCCGCCTGGCAACCATCTCGCCTTGCTGCTTGTAAATAGTCCCGACGACTGCCCGCTCCTCGTCTGTCAGAAGAGGCACATTTGTCGAATGGAGAATTCTTTCGCTGACGTGCTCCGACGGAGAGCGCACATCCAGAACCAGGGCGTCCTTGAAGGTGTTCAGTTGCTCGGCAGTAAGTTCGCGCCAGACCATAAGCTATTTAGTTCAAGAGTTGATTGCCAGTTTACCCTTTCTCTTTTCCCCGGGCGATAGCTCATCTTGAGTTGGCGGTCAAAATCCCGTTGGAAGCGCAAGGAGTAAGTTACAACTGTCGCTGATCTGTCTTTGCGGGAGGCTCAGGGGTTTGCTTATCTTTCGGCTCACCCCCGCCCGCCAGAGATCTGGCTTTTTCGAGATTGCCTTCAGCCTGGGATAGCTTTTCCTGGTGGCAGCTGGCACGAGCCAGACCCAGGTAGCACGCGCCAAGATACGACTTGAATTTCTGATCGTTTGCGCAGAGCTTCTCACACAAAGGAATGTATTCCTGGAAAAGAGCTTCAGCCTTTGCCCACTGCTTTTGCTTAAGGTAAGCCTGACCCAGGAGAACTGCGCTTGTCACTTTAGTGTCGTTCTGGACGCCCTCGGCGCTTCTGCCTGCTTGGAGTGCGCCTTCGAAGATTGGGATGGCATCCACTACCTGACCGCAGAAATAATATTGCATGGCCAGAGCCAGCTGCGCGTTGATTATGGCCGGATTGTTGCGCCCGAGGGCTGCCGCGAGAGTCTGGATCATCTTCTCGAATTCAGCAATCTTTGAGTGCTCCGGCAACACGTGCTCGAGTGCTGCTTTCTCGACACCTGAGGCAGCGTCGGAATTCTTTTCGATCGCTTCAATCTCTTGCCGAACTTTCTTTGCCCGGGACTCAGGCAGCGCCGCCTGCCCTTCTTTTGCCATTGCCCCTGTCTTTTGTCCCATTTTTTCGTCTGCCTGTGCCGGCACAAACGCTTGCCAGGCAAAAGCAAAGATCAGGACAAAAACCAGGACAAGGACACAGACAGAGGTCCTGAAGCCTGTTGCCATTGTCAAACATGCCTCCCATTCCCCTGTTTTGCTTAGCTTATATCATCAAAGAGGTCCTCGCCAAATCTGCGGCCAGCAAACTCTTGTTCCGGACAGTAGCTGAACTGTCAGGATTTTTTCTGTATAGAAGTTTGCCTGGCTATGTTAGTGACAGAGGCAGGAGAGAACTGCCAGGCGGCGCACGGAGGTCTCAGGCTCAGATCATGAAAAGAGAGTTGATCGATCGCAAAAGCTGGCTTACATATTCAGTATTTGCTTTGCTAAACAAGCTGGCAGTCCATACGCATTTTGAAGTATTGGACATTATCGGTCGGGAAAACATTCCCAGAGAAGGTCCATTTCTTCTGGTTTCCAACCATATTTCCCGCTGGGACGGTCCTGTCGCTTACGAGATCATCAGCCGACCGGCTAATTTCATGGTCTCACCCAACGAGCTTCTCGGTTTGCAGGGCTTGATCTTGCGCTCTATGGGCTCGTTTCCGGCCAATCCTCGTTTTGCCATTCAAGACTTCGTTTTGAATCAGATGGGCAGGGGAGAAGGTGTGGTCATCTTTCCCGAGGGTGACATCTTTCGCGACGGCACAACACATGCCTTCAAGCCGGGCGCTGCCAGGCTGGCGCTCAATTGTGCCCGGGAAGGACTTGATTTCCCGGTTGTGCCGATGGCTATCCGATATTCTCAATCCGGGACAAGGGCAATGGTCATGGTGGCACCGCCGGTGGAGTTGCAGTCGTATCTGGATTCTCATGCCGAGCAGCCGCAACAGGCAGTCAGCTCCCTGACGGTCCGGCTCCATCGTGAAGTCAGCCATCTTCGCTATTGCCTAGGTGAACTTGGTGACAGAATCAGCCTGTTTACAGGCAGAGGACTCAGGAGTTGGGCGTCTCTTACTTGCTTGCCTGCCCCGCGGCAGCCGGCTGCCGACAGTGCCCTATTTGCTCCATCACCTTGCTTCGGGCTTGTTGCTGCCACTGACACCTTGGCTTCTGCAGAAATCAAATAGACAGTCACCTCTGTCTAAGGCACCTGTGCTCTAGAGCACAGTGCATGCCCCGTTGAGGTATATGGACGTTTTTCTCTTGATGCGCAGTTGTCCCAGGCATTGATCGTAGCCTGAGCCTGCCGTCCAGTAGAGCCAGCCTTGCATGGTCGTCCAGAATGGACCGGGCTTGCAGCCTGTGCCGGCCACGGTTTCCCAGCACTGATTAGGGGCAGTGAAGGCGGCTGCTGCCTCATCGGCAATCTTTTTTTCCGAGCCGTCAGGCGTGGCGCCGCTGCTCAACCAGGAGCAGGAGGCGGCAGCGATTTTTGCCGGCTGGCACATTATTGTCGGGTCAGTATTGTCGGCAGTGGTGTAAACCGGGTAAATCAAGTATTCATCAACGCCGGGAAGCAGGGGCTGCGCATTGAGCAAGGCTGTCAGGTTGCCTTCGCTGAAGCCGGGCTTGATCTCCCTGACGCGCTGGAGCAATTTGGTGGTTACCTGTCCGTGATCGCCAGGCAGAGCATATATGGCTTTTCCCAGGGTCGGCGGGATATATTCGTTGCCGAGCGAGGCAAAGCCTGTTAGCGTCCCCGAGCCGATGTCGAAGGCGATTACTTTATTTTGTACTTCTGGGAAATAGCCGTAGGTAGAGCTGGCTGCCGGTATGCCGTTGACGTACCAGCTGGCGTCATTGCCGTCCAGCTTGATGCGGATGAAGGCGTGCGCCAGAGAAAGCTTGTATTGCCTTTGCGGGTTGGCAACGACATAGGCTGTGGCGTCATTTTGATAATAGGTCTGATTGGTGCTTTTTGCATGCGCAGACACAGCATTGGGGATCGGATTTGTCCAGGTCGGGAATGGACTTTTTGCCAGAGTATTGTCCGTGAAATATTTGCCTGATATCAGGTGCGGCTTTTCTTTGTGCTTGAAAGGGATCAAGGAGAAATTCTTGCCATTAGCCTTGAGCCCGCGGTAGCCGCGTATATAAGAAGCTGCATCCAGTAGCTTGGTGTCAGCGGCGCTGAGCCCGCTGTATCCCCCGGGCAGCTGGTTCAGTTCGATAGTGATATTGCTTTCGCTGTCTCTGTCGACCAGCGATGTCTTCCAGGCATCATCGGCAAGCGTTTCCATGCTTGCCTTCTGTCCCAGCATTCTGATTGAATTTTGCTTGAGTATCTTTTCGAAATACGGATGTATTTTGCTTTGATCGTTCAAAATGGCAAAGAGTCGATCATTGATTTTTTGGGCTGCCTCAAAGATGGTGCTTCCGTGGGTGGATGACGATGTTGAGCCTTCACCTGAGCCGGCAGAATCCATTGCTTCGACATTGGCGTTGATGAGAAAGGCTTTGCCCCAGACCCGGTTGATGTTCATCAAGCTTATTTTGCCGCCACTGTCGAGACAGTCGTCGAACTGGTGTTCATCGCCCGATGCCGGCGTGGTTTTCAAGCTGTCGGCCTGCACTGCTTCCCGTCCTATGTTCAAGGCGCCGGCGTCCACGGCGTTTCTCAGTTCGTTGGACCCTCCGAAGATCATGGCGAACTGGAAGAAGGCAAAGACCAGCATTGCCATGACAAGGCTGCAAACGACTACAAGGGATATTGTGGCTCCGCGCCTGCCCCGTATGGCTTCTGACATCGGTAATACCTCTTTTCTGCTCATCTGGATCTGAAACTTAAAGCGCTGCCGGGGTGCCGACAATCGGTTCGATTGATCGGGCGGTGAACTTGGCGCTGTCGAAACCAGGGAAGGGGACCGGTAGAGCCACACTCATGCTTAGCTCAACGGCTACTTGCCCGTTGACGCCGTCAAAGTTGACATTGCCGGGTTTGAGTTCTACTTTCCTGACTACTGGCGAATTTAGAAAGTTGTCTATAGTCTTTTGAGCTGCCAGCCGGGCGTGAACGGCGTCCTGCTGATTGGCTGCTGCCCGGGCTGCATCCTTTGCCAGGTGATCGTTCATCTGGTTTGTGAGAACTACGGTGATAAGATCCAGAGAAAGCAGGGCTATCGGCAAAAAGAACATGGCGCCGCACAATACTTCGATAAGGCTCCCGCCAGTGAAATTTCTACTTGTGGTGCGCCGGGACATCGAATCCTCCTGACCAGAGACTGGAATGGTTGGGGCTGTACTTGTTAAGAACTGAAATTAGCCGGGTTCTCGAGCAATCTTCTCGTTGTAATGGTGACTGTCATCGGCATGGTCATACCCGGCACTGGAAGGAAAAAGGGCATGGTGAGAAGAGGTCTGGTTGAGACTGTCGTTGTGACGATGACGAATTTGTCTTGAATTCCATTGGTGTCGCTTTGTCCATCCTTATAGCTGACATCGGTCTTAGGATCTTCGGTCAGCCCTACAAATTGTCCGATGCCGGCCGTTTTCCAGGCGGCAGGAATGTCCTTGCGGACGGGCCCGGAGGCGTCGAGCGTTTGTGAGCGGGGAAGATTTGCCGCCTCGCGCAATTGCAGATCGTTGAGAGTGGCGCATGAGCAGTAGGTCATGGGCATGGCGATGAGATCGAGGAGGGGAAAGACGAGAAGGAGGAAGAGTATGAAAAACGCCGGTCCGGTCTCGGCGATGACCGAGCCGGTGGCGTTGCGGGGCATAAGCCTCCGATACGCCTGTTTGCTTCTCGCTTCGAACCATCTTTGCATCGCCTGCGGTGCCTCTCACCTGGTTGAGTCGTGACTTCGGGACTTTGGGACTTCGTGACTCTTACCGGACCTTGCTTCTTTGCCTACGCCGGAGCGCGATGATTTAGATGGGTCCAGCTTTAAATTGTTTTGAGATAATGGATGGCCCGGGCCGGGGATATTGTCAAGGTGATGCCTATGAGTCAAGCGGAAGTCCTTTCAACGCATGAGTTCATGATTTTTGCCGAAGAGTTCCAGTTCTATATACAGGATGAAAAATCCGAGGCAGATCTCAGCGAAGGCTGGGACGACGAAGCCAGAGCTAATCTTCTGGCAGTTGGGACTGGCATATTGTCTGTCGGTTGTGTGCGCGACATGGACGTGCCGGTTATCTTCGAGGTGCACGCCGCAAGACCCGATGATGATTTCTCGGACTTTGATCAGGTGGTCGAGGCCAGCATCGACATTCCTTCCGGGCGCGTTGTGGTATCAGGACCAGGCGAAGACTTCTATAGCGCCACTCGCATTGACGTCAGCCCGGGCACGTACGGGGTCCTCGTCCATTGGGGCATGCTCGACGAAGTAGATGAAGAAGGCTTCGAGGGGGACGATTTCTACAAGGTGGTGCTCTGGGCGGATGCGCTCCGTCCGGTCAAAGTCCTAAAACGTTGGACTATGCCAGTATCGTAATACGCGTTTGGCGACTATACTTATGCAGGAACGGTGAGGTGTCCTTCAATTTTGTCGTTGCTGTTGCCACCAATGTTTACTACCTGCTGCTAGATTGCCCTGTTTGCATCACTAGAAATGGAACGACCGTATGCAGAATTCGCCTGCTGACAGTCTCGAAGCTGCCGTCAAATTTGAGAAGCTGGCTTTCAGCTACCACAAGACGCTTCCCTGTCAGTCCGTGAAGATGTTCAGACTGGCTCTTGGCATAAGGGAGAAGATTCAGGGCAAGAACCACGTCGAAACCATTCAGTGCCGCTTTCAGCTGGCGCAGCTTTATGACATGAGAGGGGAGCTGGATGCCTCAGGTGCTCTCTATCGCGAGTCGCTCGAGCTGAGCCTGTATGACCCTGCCGGCGATGGCAGCAGGCTCGGGGAGAACCTGATTTATCTGGGCAGCAATCTTTTCTATCGCAATCGTTATAGCGAAGCCGAAATGACGGTCAGAAGAGCGGTTGCAGCCTATCACAACTCGATGTCTGCCCAGGCGGCGCTCAAAAAAGGGAATGTTAGATTCTATTGTGGACCCGAGGAAGAGTTGCACGCTCTCTCCGGAGTCTATGAGAGAACCGGCCGGCGTGCTGACAGATACAGGGCTTTTCGCTATGCCATAGAAATTCAGCAGCGCCTTGGCGGACTCGGCACGAGACGGGGGCTGGCTCTTCTGAACGATCTCGCCCAGGCATACATCGAAGATCGCCGTTGGTCGGCTGCCGAAGCCATTAACAAGCGCATCATCTCTTCCTGCGGCGACACCGGCGCAGGGCATCACAAACGCCTGACCGACTCCTGCTATGTACGCACCGCCGGCGGCGGCAGTCAGGGCGACTGCGAAAAATTCCTGCCTGGCGTCCCTGCTGCAAGACCTGCCGGAGATAAAGTGCAATCCCATGCTGACAAGTGGGAAGCCGTCCGACAACTGCCTGACTGGGGGGAAAAGGTCGCTTTCAAGAGGTCGGCTCTGGAGCGGCTTGTCAGGATCTATCAGATCGAAAGAAAGTTTCCGGAACTGGAAGATACCTACAGGCAGCTCATCGAGATCCACCAGCACAGCAAACGCGTGCTTAAAGAAGCCGAGCTGAGAGATCTCCGTCTCGGACTGGCGGCAGCTTGCCAGGAAAACGGCAAACTGCCGGAGAGCGAATCTATCTATCGTGATCTGGCGGCAAAATGGGTGCCTGAATCCGGGCGGCTCGATGCACAGGCGCAGGATATTCTCGTGAGGTGGGCGCGTGTGCTCAGAGTCCTGGATAATGTTTCTGAGGCGCAGCAAGTGGAGGCGCGCATTACAGCCGGATCCGCTTATCCGCACTTTGCCGAACAAATGATGGCGCTCATCAGATCCGGCTCGAATCTCGGTTGGGCTTATGCCACCGGACACGGTATCGCGACTCCGGAGCGGAAAAGAGGGTTGATGGAGTCGCGCCGGATCGATCGGCGGACAATATGCCTGCGAGTAGATTGAGGCGAGCCTGCCTTACTCGGCTGCTTTTGATTGAGACTTTATAGCCGGGCGGTTCGTTTTGACTTCCTGCAAGAGCAACTGCACAAGCGGAGTGGACTTCAAGTTTTCCCAGAAGTGTTTGTTGATCGCCCCGAGAAGATAAGAGCGAAGGTCTTCACCGGAGAGCTTGGCGATGGTTGTTTTTTCTTGGAGAATTTGCAGGACATCGGACTTCAGCTGGAGAAGAAAGTCCTCCGGCAAGACGTCGCGTGGCAATATCAACCCGCGAATGGTTATGTCTGGTCCCGCTATGACCTCTTTGCCGGCGCCGACGGTCAAGGTGATGTTGACGACCCCATCTTCGGCAAGTAAAAGCCTTTCCTCGACTGTCTGCTGGTCGATTTCCCAGGAGCCATTAGAGTCGATGAGCACTATTCCGGACTTGACTCTGCCTATCTTTTGCCCACGGTCCTTGAAGAGCTCCAGGACTTCGCCATTCTCCATGATGAAAGTGTTTTGCCTGGCGACACCGCATTCTACGGCGAGATCGGCATGCTTGACGAGCATGCGCAATTCACCGTGTATCGGCATGAAGAACTTCGGCCGGCACAAGTTGATCATCAATTTCTGCTCTTCTTTGCAGGCATGTCCCGAGACATGGACTCCCGCGTCTCGGCCGTAAATGACGTTGGCGCCGCGCAGGAAGAGATTGTTGATTGTATTGGCAATCGAGCGTTCATTGCCCGGGATGGGAGTGGCCGAAATGATCACTGTGTCGCCGGGCACTATCTTGATCTGTTTGTGTTCGTCCCTGGCAATTCGGCTCAGCGCCGAGAGCGGTTCGCCCTGGCTGCCTGTGGTCAGGACGACCACCCGGTCGAGGGGCATTTGATTTATTTCTTCGACGCGCACGAGCAGCCCGTCCGGGAAGGTCATATAGCCAAGTTCGCGGGCAATTCCAGCCAGATTGAGCATGGAGCGTCCGAGGATGCAGACCCGACGGTCGTATTTGATGGCTGCCTGCAGAATCTGTCTTATCCTGTGAACGTTGCTGGCAAAGGTTGTGACAATGATGCGTTTTTGAGCGTTGGCGAAGACCTCATCCAGCTTTCTCCAGACTGTGCGCTCGGAGGGTGTGTATCCTTCTCGTTCCGTATTGGTGCTGTCGCTCATCAGGAGGAGGATGCCTTCTTCGGCTGCTGCCGTCAGGCTGGCTATGTCATACTGTTCGCCGTCTACAGGCGTGAAATCGAACTTGAAGTCGCCTGTATGTATCAGAGTTCCGACAGGCGTCTGGATGACCAGGCTGTATGCGTCTGCGATGGAGTGTGTGCAGCGAATGAACTGCACTGTGAAGCAGCCGATTTTTACCTGCTGGCGAGGGCGTACCGGACGCATGATCGTGCGATCTTCCAATCCGTATTCCTTGAGCTTTTCTTCGATGAGACCAAGGGCCAGAGCCGGGCCATAGATTACCGGCAGATCGACTGCCTGCAAGATGTGCGGGATACCGCCGATATGGTCTTCGTGCCCGTGCGTGACCAGAAGTGCCTTCAGCTTCGCCTGGTGTTCTTTCAGAAAGCTGATATCCGGGAGCACGATGTCTACGCCCAGCATGTCCTCCGAGGGAAACGCCAGCCCGGCGTCAACGAGGATCAAGTCGTTGCCGTATATGATGGCCATGGTGTTCTTGCCGATTTCACCAAGCCCGCCCAAAGGAACGATCTTCAGGCTTGCGGGCGCACCCAGATTCTGGAGTGGCGCTGACGTATCTATTACCACCGTTTCTCCTTGCCTCAGGCTATCAGGCTATGGCCGCTCTTGTCTTGAGTTCTTTCAGTATCGTCTCCAGGGCATCCTTCTGCTGCCCGGCAAGCGGCACCAGAGGCAGCCTCAGGTGTGGCTTGCAAATGCCGCTAGCCGACAGGGCAAACTTGACACAGGTTGGATTAGGCGCGCTGAAAAGCCCTTTGAAGAGAGGAAGATACTGATAGTGCAGCTTCCTGGCTTCCTCCGGATGTCCCATGAAGAAGGCTTCGATCATCTCCCGTATGGCGTTGCCGACGAGATGGCTGGCTACGCTGATGACACCGCAGGCTCCCACTGAAAGGAAAGGCAGGGTCAGGTTGTCGTCACCGGAATAAATGCGGAAGTCGCAGCACGCGCGTGCTGCGATGTCGGCCGCCTGCTCCACGTTGCCCGTGGAGTCTTTGAGAGCATGGAGATTCGGGCAACGCTTGCTCAGAGCCACTGTCGTCTCGGGCAAGACGTTGATTCCCGTTCGCCCGGGGATATTGTAGAGAATCACAGGCAGGCTGGTGGACTGGCAGACTGCCTGGAAGTGGGCCAGTAGCCCATCCTGGCTTGGCTTATTGTAATAGGGCGCTACCACCAGAAGCCCGTCGGCTCCAAGGGCTTCTGCTTCTCTGGATGCCCTGACGGACTTTGCCGTATCGTTGTATCCGGTGCCCATGATCACCTTGGCACGACCGCGCACCGCTTTCAGCACAGCCTTCAGCAAGTCCTTCTTTTCGGAGTCTTCCAGAGTCGGGCTCTCGCCTGTGGTTCCAGCCACGACAAGGGTGTCAGTGCCCGTTCCGGTAAGATGATCGACCAGGCGATCGACAGCCTTGAAATCGATCTTCAGCTCATCGTCAAACGGTGTCACCATCGCTGTCATTATACGTCCGAATAGTGGTGCCTCGGTTTTAATCACTTCTTGCTCCTTTGCCTGAAAAGCTGGCTGGCTGAAGGTATCTCATGAATCATGTCTGCGGGTCCACCGGGTCAGCAGGTCAAGGCCCTGGGCAGGAGCAAGTTATGCTCCAGCAGGTATTCGGCGATGCGCACAGCATTCAGCGCTGCCCCGATCCGCAGGTTGTCTGCTACGACCCACATATTGAGCCCGTTATCTGAGGATGTGTCCGGGCGGATCCGTCCGACATAGACGGGATCCTGTCCGGCGGCATCGATGGGCGTCGGGTAGTGAGTGCTGTCAGGGTCGTCCCAGACCTCGACCACTGGGCTGTCAGCGAGAATCTGCCTGGCTTGCGCCGGGCTGAGGGGCTGCTTCAGGTCAACAAGCACTGATTCGCTGTGGCTGATGACCACGGGCACGCGCACTGCCGTGGCAGTTATGGGCAGGTCCGGAAGCTCGAGAATCTTTCTTGTCTCGTTGACCAGCTTCATCTCTTCTTTTGTGTAGCCGTTGTCCAGAAACTTGTCTATATGCGGGATCAAGTTAAAAGCTATCTGGCGCTGGAAGACAACGGGCTTGTGCTCTTCGTCGTTCAGCATCGCTCTTGTTTGGAGCTCAAGCTCGTCCATTGCTTCTTTGCCTGCGCCGCTCACTGACTGATAAGTGGAAACAATCACCCGCTTAAGTCCGGCAGCATCATGAATCGGCTTCAAAACGACGACGAGCTGAGCAGTCGAACAATTGGGATTGGCGATTATGCCCTTGTGCTCTTTGAGGGCGTGACCGTTGACCTCGGGCACTACCAGCGGTACTGCCGGGTCCATGCGGAAGGCGCTGGAATTGTCGATGACGCAAGCGCCTTGTTGGACGGCCAGCGGCGCGAATTTTCTCGAGATGGCTTCGCCGGCCGATGCCAGTACGATGTCGACTCCCTTGAATTGTTCTTCTGTGGGCTCTTGCACTGGATAGGACTTGCCCTTGAAGGTCATGGTCATGTCTTTGGAGCGAGCGCTGGCAAGGAGCTTCAGCTCCTTGATCGGAAAGTCGCGCTCGGAAAGAATCTTGAGCAATTCCTGTCCGACCCGCCCGGTTGCACCAAGGATCGCCACGTTGACTGGCTCCTGTTTCTCTTTCATCTGGCGAAATAACCCCCCTTATTACATGATGCCTTGCTGAGACTGAGACGAGTCAGTTTGCCGTGTCATTCAACTCCAGAATGTTTTCCAGACCCACTACCAGCCGGTCGAGTTTCATAACCGCTTTCACTGCCAGGACAATTCCTTTGAGGAAACAGTCGGTGTTGAAGCTATCGTGCCGGATTGTGAGCAATTCACCCTGACTGCCGAAGATGACTTCCTGGTGCGAGATCAAGCCGGGTAGCCTGAGCGAGTGAATGCGCACTCCTGCTTTGGTGACCCCGCCCCGGGAGCCGGGCACAAGCTCCTTTTCTTCAACTTCTTGCCTGTTGAAGCTGTCGCTGACAGAAGCGAGCCTGGATGCTGTATACATAGCTGTGCCCGAGGGAGCGTCGACTTTCCTGGTGTGGTGCATCTCCACAAGCTCGACATTGCTGAAAAATCTACCTGCTTGCCTGGCAAATTCGATCATCAAAACTGCCCCAACGGAGAAGTTGGGCACTACAAGCGCGCCGGTTCCTTTCGAAGAGGCAATCTCGGACAAAACTCTTATCTCTTCTTCCCCCAGACCGGATGTGCCGATGACCGGACGGATGCCCCGGTCAAGAGCCATCTTGGCGTTCTCAAAAGCAGCCTCGGCAAAAGAGAAGTCCAGAAGCACGTCTGGTCGTGTCCCTGCTGGCAGCCCCTCGAGATCGTTGCTGACAAGTATACCCCAACTGCCAGCTCCGGTCAGTTCACCTGTGTCCTTGCCGACATAGCCAGCACCTGGCCGCCCGAAGGCGCCTGCCAGCTGAGCCTCTTCGCTGCCGGACAGGAGCCGGGCGCTGGCTCGCCCCATGCGGCCGTTGATTCCGGCTATGACCACCTTAATCCTTTCGGACATTTTCTTTTGCTCTCCTTGAAAGTTAGCCGGCAACCGCGATCTCCTCAGCCGGACCCGGTCAAAGGTTAGCAGTTCGCCTTACCGAAGTAACTCTTTACAACACTCTCTTACAGGCTTTCTTTGCCCTTCCTGGTTCTCCCAGACAAACGTGCTCTTTGCCTTGTGTGTCCTGCGTCGGTTTCCAATGGAAGTGTTGGAATCCTCTGAGTAGAGTGGTAACAAGGCTGCGATATACGCATATTCGGCAGGACGGCGAACCTGGCGGATAAATGGAGAACGCCCGACGGTGGGGATTCTGACTATGATGACTCTTACAAAAAATGGTTCGGCTCTGGCTAATAAATTCATGGTTCGGGCCAGGCGCAACGGTGCCCATACGGCGTCAGGGCAGCGTCGGGTTCAGGCTTTTCTTTCCAGAAACAAAGTGGCAAGTGGTGAGCAGGGCGCTGTGGCGATAGCTTGCGACGAGCCGGTGTCAGAGATCTGCTTTGACATGGCTGGCTGTGAATCAGGTTTCTTGCTTGAGGCAGAGTTAGAGCCGGTAATCCAGGCTCTTGAGTCCCAGGATATTTCTCTTACATCTGCATGTATTTCTTCGGAGCCGTTGTTGGCTGGAGAAGCCAAGAAAGTGACTCTGGAAGATCTCCTCCGTTTCGAAGACGATTTCCGCCCGCCCACGCTCGAAGATCTACTCAATTTCAATTACGATCACTTCAGTATTTAGTGACCCTGGCTCAGCAGGACTGACAGCGGTTATGCCGGGTCCGTCAGTGTGCGCCACCGGAGTATGTCGACACGTCAGGCAGAATCAGGCATAACCAGCCCACTTTGTCGGCAAAGACACAAGTAAGATAAGAGATAGAGTGCCGCTGCGATAATAACTAGCGCACCGATGCCGGTGTAATTGGAAGCGTATTCCAGCATTGCCCCGACGACTGCCCCGAGAAGGTTGAAAGCCAGAGCGGAGCCAGGATGTTCCATTGTCCGGAAAGACACGGCAAAAATCAGTCCGGCGGCAAAGAGTGGCAAAAGTGTCACGGCAGTGACGACAGCATGTCCTGAAAGCCAGTCCAACCGGCACAGTATGTCTTGAAAAGGGAGCAAATAGCTCCCTGAAAGTGATAAGGCAAGAAAGAGATAGAGCCAGTTTTGCCTGGATTCCAATTTAGCGCCAAGGGCGATGACGAGAAAGTTTGCAGCCAGTATCATGAGCAAGATGCCGTTGATGACAACGGCAGATGTCAGCCATGTCGAGCCATAGAGCAAGGACAAACGTGCAATGGCTTGAAGCTCGAGAAGCAGGAAGGCAGCACCCAGGAAAAACATTTGCCAGCGCCTGGCGTCTCCCTGGGCAAGAAGAATTCGCCTGGTGGAGAGGAACGCCAGAAAGAGAATAGTGCTGACGACAAGAAGATAGGGCAGGTCCAGATCTACGGGTGTCACGTAAATGAAGGGCCAGTCATCAGTGAGAATACGCGGGCTGTCGCGTGCGGGCAACGGGCTGGCAGCAAAGGGCTCGATAGGCGGCAGCGTTCTCAGATTCTTGATCCTTGGTCCTGACAGATAAATCTCCCAGGGCAGCTCCGGGGCGGTTGTGTCGTGCAGAACAAGAGGTGCAAAGCCAGCGGCTGCCTTGATCGTGCTGAACAAACGCAGGCTCAGCCAGTCTCTGGACTTGCAAAAGGAAAGCACCATCAGACCGTCATCATTGAGAAGACGCAAGGCTTGCTCGAGAGACTGTTTCGTGTAGACGTAATTGTCCAGGCGCACCGACGCGCCCTTGCCGGTCACCGTCTGGGAATCGAGCCCGGCAAAAATTATCAGGTCGTAGCGAGTCTTACAGTTATTGAGAAAGTCGCGCGCATCGTCGCAGATTACGCGCACGCGAGCGGAATCATAAGGATGTTCCGGATGATGAGCAATTCCCAGCCGAATTATAATCGGGTCGATATCCACGGCATCGACATGCTCGGCGCCATTGCGCAGGGCGGCTGCCACATCGTTGCCCGAGCCAGCGCCCAGTATCAGGATTGTCCGCGGTTTCGTGAGCAGATAAGGCAGGTTGTAGTTGCGCGCATGCTCCTCGAGTCGTCTCACCACTTTCACCGGCAGATCAAGGCGTTTGAGACTTGCAGCTGTAAGGTCGAGAGCATGCTGGTAAAAGTGTCCGTTGGCAGAAATTGTCAGCCCGACTTTGCTTGCGCCTGCATCTCCTTCTTTGAACTGGCCGAGCATAAAAGGGAAAGTGTCAAGCCGCTGGTAAGGGGTCCAGTAGGTCGACACAAGCGGGCTGGGATCCACATTCCAGGCTGAAAGTGGCAGGCAGACGAGAAATGGCAATATCTTGAGGGCGATTCTTGGCTCAGGAGCATAGAAGCACAAGGAAGCTGTAGCCGGCACAAGGGCAAGCCAGGGTGCAAAGCCGAGAAAGGAAACGATAGAGAAAATGAGACTGCCAAAAATGGAGCCGGCGATGTTGATGCAATAGGCTCGAAGCGGCGGCGAGTCATTGAACAGCTCTCCCAGCCTGGCGCCCAGGCAAGCCATCATGGCAAAGGGTGCCGACAGAACGATAATGAGCAGGAGGATGAAGGTGAACAAATAACCGGCCAGCTGCCCGCTTCCAAATTGCTCGCTTTGCCAGTGGAATACGCTGACGGAGGGGAACACCCAGTGCCAGAAGCCAAAGAATTCAGCCAGCTGGATAACTGCCACAAAAATGACGACCGACCAGGGGCAAAGCCGAAAGAGCCGCCTGTCAGCAAGAGCATAGCCCAGCCCCAGTCCAATAAAGCAAGTGACCAGAGGGAAAGTTTTGAAGACAGTGAAAGCCCGGAAATCAGCCGACATCCAGCGGATGACCAAAAGTTCCAGGTAGAGGCTGACAGCGCTCAAAAGAAATAATTCCAGCTCTTTCTTGCCGGCAGCTTTTCTTTCTGCAGTCATGGATGGGAAGATGCCAAAGTACTGGAAGTCGGTAGCATGTCTCAGGCAGGGCTTGCAGTGGAACGTTTGAGGCAGCTGCGCCCGGTCGAGCCGAATCCGCCTACACCGCGCTCGTCGCTGACGGTCAGCTCGGATACTTCGATTACTTCCACACGGGGAACCGGCGTGACTACAAGCTGGGCAATGCGCTCGCCGGGCTCGAAAGTATAAGGCTCGCTGCCGTGGTTGATCATGAGCACCACCACTTCGCCGCGATAATCGCTGTCGATAGTGCCGACACTGTTTGTCAGGGTGATGCCTGCTCTGGCTGCCAGCCCTGAGCGCGGGCGCACCTGTCCTTCAAAGCCCTGTGGGATCTCAATGACTAGGCCGGTAGGGACACCGGCTCTTGTGCCTGGTTCAAGGGTGAACGGGCTGTCGATGGCGGCAGTGAGATCGAGACCTGCCGAGCCTGATGTGGCGTATGCTGGCAGATCATGGCAGTGGGCGAGGCGCTTTACTCTTAATTTCACTGTTTCCATCCGGGCTCTCCTTGAACTTGAGTAAGTCTAGCAAACCAGTGCTGGCTCTTTCTTCAAAGCAGATTGTGGTCCGACCACGACCATAGAGAGATATTCCGTCTTGAGCAATTCGTTGGCCAAATCCTTAATATCAGCGCTGGTTACCGCGTCGATATCCCGGCAGATCTCCTCAACATCGACTTCGCGCCCGTAATAGAGCTCACCGTATGCATTGCGGCTTGTGCGGTATCTCATCGATTCCAGCCCGAGCAGAAGCTCGGCTTTCAGCTGGGTGCGCGCCCTGTTGGTTTCTTGCTCGGTAAGCCCGTCGGACTTGATTTGTTTGAACTCTTCCAGCGTCAGCTCAATTACTTTCGGGACATGCTTGGGGCTGGAGCCGGCGTAAACTCCGAAAAGGCCTGCTGCGCTGTGGCTTTCGCGAAAAGTGTTGATGTTGTAGACCAGTCCGTGTTTCTCCCGGACTTCCTGGAAGAGCCTTGACGACATGTTGCCGCCGAGGCAGAGGTCGAGTATAGCCAGAGCATAGCGTCTTGGATCGGTGATCGATACGCCCTGAGTGGCAATGACTGTGTGTGCCTGTTCTATGTCCTTGTCTTTCATCAAAGTGAAAGGCTTGATGGTGGGCGCCCCGATCTCCTGTTTGCCCTGCC
Organism: Candidatus Melainabacteria bacterium; assembly: GCA_023250095.1. Lineage (GTDB taxonomy): Bacteria > Cyanobacteriota > Vampirovibrionia > Obscuribacterales > Obscuribacteraceae > JAHFBI01. The sequence continues at coordinate 13,628 of JAHFBI010000017.1, read as the reverse complement.
CTCTAGTCAGCCTGCCCAGCCCGTGGGTTAGCTGTTCGAGCGCTGCTTCCTCGTCGAACTTCCCGGCAATGGAAACAACGAGGTTTTCCGGGCGGTAGACGCTGGCCACGTGCTCTTTCAGCATTTCGGCGGTGATGGAGCTTACTGTCTTTGCCGTGCCGGTAATCGGGCGGCTCAGGGCATGACCTGGCCAGATTTTTTCGACCAGGGTCTCGTGAGTGACGTCTTCGGGATCATCCTCGTACATCTTTATTTCTTCGAGAATGACCTGCCGCTCCATATCGAGATCTTTGCGTGTGAGGCGGGCGTGTACGAGCATGTCGACGAGCAAATCGATGGCCACAGGCAGCTCGTTGCCCATCACCCGGCCGTAAAAGCAAGTGTTTTCCTTCCCTGTAGCTGCTCCCAGGCTTCCTCCCACGTCTTCGATTTCCTGGGCGATTTCCTTTGCCGTGCGCTTTTTAGTGCCCTTGAAAAGCATGTGCTCCAGGCAATGCGAAACACCGTTGTTGAGCTCGTTTTCGTCCCGGGAGCCCACATCGACCCAAATGCCGATTGAGGCCGAATAAACGCCATCCACCACTTCGGTGATAATCCTGACGCCATTGTCGAGTATGGTTTTGCGAATCATCGACTGCTCGGCTTCCTTATATATATATGCAGGTATTGTCGCGGGCGCTCAGTATAACAAACAAAAACGCCACCCGAACAAGTTCGCGGCGGCGTTAATGCTACTGTCTGGCTGCCTGTTGCTCAGGCTCAGTATTTCCTCACGCTTCAGCCAGTCCTTCACGCGGGGCGGGCTCGCTTACTGACGTTTCCGGTTAGCGCTAACCTGGCGTTTCCATAAGGCCCTTCGGCTCACTGCGGTGACTTGAATCAACCGCTCACCGTTGATACTACTAATTTAGCAACGCTTCCTTGACCTTGGAAGTCCCCCAAAAGGCATTTAAGGATCTTCCTCCTGCTATGTTGAAACCGGCTTTTTATCTCAGTGTTTTCTCAAGTAGCAAGTTGTTCGGAGCCCGGCCAATCCGGCTATAAAGGCTTCCTGGAAAACATATGCTCCGTGTAGCTCTTGTGTATGCGTGGCGGGGGGAACGGTTATATCGAGGATATCTGCGGCTTGTTCGGCGGCAATTGTTACAGCAGATTTAAGTCCGGGTCCTAAGATTTCCCATTCCTGCTCTTGTCCCTGGCTCCTGTGCCAGGAGCTGCCTGCCAACTGGAATAGGACAAGCTCCGACACTCCCTCACCTTGTCAACCGGGTCGCTTAACGTCTCAGGCGCAGTAACGAGGATAACTTCGCCTGAGTTGTATAATCACTGTCAGTGCCGACGTAGCTCAGTGGTAGAGCAACGGTTTCGTAAACCGTAGGTCGCGGGTTCGAATCCCATCGTCGGCTTATTCTCTTTTGGCGAACTCTTGGATGCCGTGCCCAGTCTGGCTTTTGGGATGCGCTGGATATTGGGGTCGTGGGGCTTCGATCTCTTTTGCGATCTCCTGCGTGCACTGGTTGGTCCTTTCAGGGTAATCCTTATCACTTGCTTGGGTTTCCTGCTGCCTTGTTGGAAAGGTGCTGTTAGCATTGTATTTTGATCGTGGAACGTGAGCTTCCTGTGTGGTTGAGAGGCTGGAAATGACATGCAGGCGGGAGCAATTGCTTGGGGCGCTTGCGGCCATTGGGGTGGTAAACGGTTGCTCAGGCAAATTCGGACTACAAAAGACTGGCACCACAGGTCTGGACATTGTTGCCGGCAATAGTCCTGAGCGGATTTATAAGATGGATCCATTGCCTACGCCTGAGCAAGTTGTCTTGAATAAGCTGGCCTATGGTCCGCGGGTCGGAGATATAGAGCTCGTTCGCCGAAAAGGCATTGCAGCTTACCTCGAGGAGCAACTTAATCCGGTCGATCGAGACGATCCCCTGTACAACGAGCGAATCGCCGGCGCGAAATTGCCTATTGAATACGAGGCAGGCAGTGAAGGAAGGGAAAAATGGCCCTCAGTTAAGGAAGACCGGCCGCTGAACTGGATCGACAAAGACGTGGGTGAATTGTGGACGCTGGTCGACGGCAAGACAGGTCGGGACTGGAGCGAAAAGGTTCGTCCTGCTGAAGAAACTCGTGCGTCTACTCTACTGCGTGCTGTTTATAGCAAATGGCAACTGAGAGAAGTTCTCGTACAGTTCTGGCACAATCATTTCAACGTCAATATAGCCAAAGACGAGAAGATAGCTGCACTCATGCCCGTTTACGATCGCGATGTGATTCGCAAGAATTGCCTGGGCAATTTTCGACATTTTCTGGAAGATGTGGCCACCAGCGCAGCGATGGGCTACTACCTTGATAATGCGGTTAGCCGAGCAAGTCCTGCTAACGAAAACTATGCCCGCGAGCTTCTTGAGTTGCATACTTTGGGAGCCGACAACTATTTGAATCATTTATACAATCGATGGAATGCGGTGCCTGGAGCTGCCAGCGGGCTGGCTGACGGCTACATAGATCAAGATGTTTACGAAGCTGCCCGCGCGTTCACCGGTTGGACAATTGCAGACGGCTCGGACAATGGAAAAGGTGAAAACTTCCCGAACACCGGCAAGTTCTATTATTATGAAGGCTGGCACGATAACTATCAAAAGCGGCTGCTTGGGATTGAGTTCGATCCCAACCAGCCGCCAATGGCTGATGGCAGGAGAGTATTGGATATAGTGGCAAACCATCCTGCCACAGCTTATCGTATTTGCAGAAAACTTTGCGTGCGCCTGGTGGGCGACAATCCTCCTCAGTCCTTAGTTAAAAGGGCTGCCGACGTATGGACAGCAACCAAATCTCATCCCGACCAGATAAAAGAGGTGGTGCGGACCATAGCGCTGTCTCCCGAGTTGCTTGTAAGTTTTGGGCAGAAAATTAAGAACCCGCTTGAGCTCGTGATTTCCTTCTTGAGGGCAACCGGCGCTAAGTTCACGCCAAACGTAAATCTCATCTGGTCGTTGTCTCAGATGGGATACACTCTCTTTGAATACCATGCGCCGACAGGTCATCCTGATTTCGGTCCGCACTGGCTCAGCACCAATGTGATGGCAAACCGCTGGAATACTTTGTCGCAGTTGATGAGTGACTGGATGGAAGCTGCCCAGTTCGACCTTGCCGCTCAACATCCGACCCGTGTCAGATCATGCCGTGAGATCGCCACGTTCTGGACCAATCAGCTTCTGGGAACGGCGCCGCCAAAGCATTTGCTGGTACTGGCGAGATTCTTGTCGCAGGGGGGTAATGTCGACGCCCCCCCTGAAGCCGAAGACGATAGTGACATGAAGGACCGGCTGAACAGCATGGTCGCTCTCATTGCTATGCTGCCCGAGTTTCAGTTGAGGTGAGTCATGAAATGTTCGCGTCGTAGCTTTCTGTTGAGCGGTGTTTCGGCGGCACTGGCTTTTGGGCACATCCGGCAGCTCGTGTTTGGTGCCGAGCCAGGCAAGCAATCGAACATTCTTGTCTTCGTCTTCTTGCGCGGCGGCTGGGATGCATTAAACGTGATTGCACCAGTTGACGATCCTAACTACCTGGCGGCACGTGGAACCGATACGCGCATAATTCATTCAGGAAGTGGTGCGGGACTGGCGCTGAGAAATGCTTATGAAGACTTTGATTTCCGCTTGCATAGCAAAGCAAGCCCTTTGAGAGAGCTCTATGACAATGGCGATTTGGCTTTCATTCACGCCTGCGGCGTTCCCAACGGTACAAGAAGCCACTTTGACGCCCAGAGTCTCATTGAGCGAGGTATTTCTGAGGAAGGGACCGCTCGCGTAGGCAGTGGCTGGATCAGCCGTCATCTCAGGATAATTGATCCCTCCGGAGTGCTACCAGCTGTATCGACTAGCGGAACAACGCCCGAGTCGTTGAATGAATATGTAAACACATGCTCGATAAATGACATCGGCGCTTTCTCATTTCAAGGCAGCGGCACTTACGGACCACAACAACAAAACATTCTGCGCGGCGCATATACGGGTAGTGGCTTGTTGGCTGCCGCCGGCGCCAGGACTCTGCAAACGCTTGATTTTGTTGGCGCGCATGTTAAACGCAACAAAGACGGAGAAGTATTACCATATCAGCCTCAGCACGGATCTCCTTATCCAGGAGACGAGTATGCTCAAGGTCTGACAAGCTCCTTAGAGATTATTGCCAGGCTGATCAAGATGAACGTGGGACTGCAGGTTGGGCTGGTGGATTTTGATGGATGGGACTCCCATCAAAGCCAGGCTTATACATTCCCCAACCTTCTGGACGGGCTTGCGCGAGCATTACACGCCTTCTATACAGATCTTGCAGAATACAGAAATAACATGACTCTGGTTGTAATCAGTGAGTTCGGGCGTCGGCTCCGACAAAATGAAAGCTACGGTACCGATCACGGACATGGCTCTTTGATGATGGTCTTGGGAGGCAAAGTCAAGGGCGGAAGAATGCTCGGTAAGTGGCCAGGGCTGGCCAGTGAAGATCTCGATCAGAGTGTCGATCTCAGAGTAACCACAGATTACAGATCTGTTCTTTCTGAAGTTCTTGGCAAGAGATTGGCAAATCCAAGAGTAGATTTGGTCTTTCCGGGCTTCGAGCCTGTAGCTCTTGGTATTGCGTAAAGCTTATGGCCTTTCGGCCGCCTTGCGCACCAGATCTTGCTTGCCTGAGCTAATGCCCTCGTGCCGGCACAGGCTTGCTGCTTGCAGGATGTGTTGCCGGGTGCCCGGAGCCCGGTAGGGCACGCGTTTGCCCCGGTTCGCGCAAGGATGGCGGCAGCGCTCTGGGTTGCGCTGCAGGAGCGGAAAGAATCAGGTTTATGCCTTGCCACTTTCCGCCAAGTACGGGAGTTTGTTTGGCACCGAAGTTGGACTGGACCTCCCACTCTATGTTCTTTCTGGCATCTTCAAAGGCGTTCAGAACGTCGATGCTTTTGTTTTGTTTGCGCAATGATTTGATGAGATTGTGCGTGAAAATACCATTGGGGTAATCTGCCGACTCCCATGATTGCTCATTCGGGGAGCTCGAACTTATAACCAGATGTCCGGAGCCCAGGGCTATGGCTTCTGGATCGAAGTTGGCAGCCCGCTCGAGTCCGCGGGCACCGGCAGCGGCTGCGCCGCTGTAGCATGTGTCCATGACGAGCAGCACCCGGTCCGTGTTGACGCGCTCCTTTATCTGGGAGCAGAGATCGTTCATGTTGACGCCCGTGCCAAACAGTTCGTCACGGTCGGTATCGTAAGCAACGATGTAGTTCTTCTGCCCTGCGTCTCTTGTGCTGGGTGTGCCATGGGTGGACATGTACACGACAACGAGGTCGCCGGGCATCGCTATGCGCGGCAGCCATGTGTCGCCGAAAGCGCTCATGATGGATTGCCTGGTTGCCTCTGTGTTGACGAGAAGCTTTACGTGATCCTCTGCAAAATTACATTCTTTGACCAGAAATTCCTTGAAGTCGGCAGCATCTTTAGCTGCATATTTCAAGTTGTATTCCGGATGGGAGAACTGGCTGATTCCAATTACAAGAGCCCATTTGTCCTTGATCGGACGATTTATGTCTTCGGATGCGTCCTCTGTCCTGGCAGCTTGCGGCGCATACGAGGTGCTTCTGGCGGTAACTGAGGACCCTGGCAGCGCTTGCATGCTGCTTGCCTGGGCGGCGGAGGCAGTTGCAGTTGCCGCCGGCAAGCTAGCAGGTTCGCTGTCCGTCGCCCTTGCGGTCTGGCGGAGTCCAAGTTTGTCCTTTATCGGCTCTGTAATATCTCTTCCGGAGGCAATCAGAACGTTTCCCCCGAAAAACACGCCGGCGCCATCGACTACCAGATCTGCTCCACTGCCTCTGGCGGCTGTATTCACTGCCTGGCTCACTTGTGTGGTGGCAATTTTGGTGCGCGCGCTTACCTTGGCGATCAGCTCCTGTTGCTTTTCGTTGATCTTTGTCTGCAATTCCTTGGCACATTTCTCCAGTCCGGCTTTGTCTGTCCCGGCGGTCATCATGTCAGACAGCTGCTTGTTACCGTCTTCTACTTCCTTCCTCAGAACGTTCTCGCACTCGCTCCTGTAAGCGTCCGCGTCGAGTGATTCTTTGTGAACGGCTTTTACGACGGCTAAGTTGAAATAAGCGAATTTTACGGCGACAGCTTTTGCGGACTGTCTGTAGTCTGCCGGCGCTTTCTCGTCGGTTCTGTTGAGGCGTGCTATAAGGACTTTCGTTATATCGACGCCATTATCCACCGCTACTTGCCCGCCTGTGAAAACAGCAGCGCCATCGAATATAACATCGAGGCCGTTTTCCCTGGCTATTTCACCTACCGCAGAGGCTATCTTGGTATTTTCTTCTGTCTGTTGAGCTTGCACCAGCTGTATGAGAGCTTGCTGTTTGGCGTTAATCTCTGCTTGCATCTGCTGAGCCATTTTTTCAATTTCGGCTTTCGCCAGATGTTGTTTCTGAGCATCTTGCAGCTTGCGGTTGCCTCCCTCGACGTCTTGGCGCAGCTGGCTCTCCGCTGAAGCCCGCAGGGCTTCAGCGCTCGTGCCGGCGGCAGAGCTTGCTTTTACCTGAGCCAGATTGAAATAACCTAGCTTGACATACTTTGACTTCAGCTCGGCTGAGTTTGCCGGTGAAAGTGTCGCCCAGATCAAGACCAGAAAAATGAGCCAGGATGTAAGTCTTGTCGACATAGTACGTTTCCCTTGCTGCTGTCACCCGTATTTTACCCGAAGGGCAATCAGGCGGCGCTCAAGACCAGGTAACTTTCCTTGCCGCCAATGGGAAGCTGAGGCGTTACGACGATGCCCGGCTTGGTCTTCTTTTCTACTTGGGTTGTGGCGCCAGGCGTGGTCTTGCCGAGACGGTTCGAGGAGGTGCTTTCCTTCTGACAGATGACGACAAGCGCGCTGCTGGAAAACCCTGGTGTGCTCTGTCCTCGAGATATTTCAGGTGGGTCCCATAGGCTGCCGCGACGTTCGTGAGGGCAAACGAGCGAACCTTGACGCCTTGCGGGTTGGTTACGTCTCCTTCAATGTGTCCGGGGACGCGGAACAGCCATTCCGGATTGAGGCGCTCGGTGAGCGTGTCTTGCCCGGCGACAATATGGTGCTCAGAGATTTTTCCGTCGCCGTTCACGTCGCAGGGAAGATCATCCACTGAATAAAGCACCAGCCCGCGCAAGAATTCCAGAAGAGCCAGACGGTCTTGATCAGGCAGGTCAGCATAAGCCTTTTCTGATGTTTCCGCCTCCCCGCCGTGCCGCCTTATCACTTCATCTAAATCGAGACTGGCTCCGTCGTGTCCGTAAGGTGCCGTGCTTGCCACCCCCCAGAGCGGTGGCGTGCGGAAAGCTTTGATGATGCTGCCATCGAATTGCACCTGGTGGAAGTTAGGACCAAGATCGTGATGCAAGAAATCCGTATAGACGCCAGCAACTGTAAAGGCATTACGCGCAGGCTCGCCGATAGGCTGCACCTTGCCGTTGAGCCGTGCTCCTTGAGGCGTACGGCTTGCGCCGCCGTCAGCCTCCGTCAGCCAGTCCAGCCGTCCTTGCAATCTGCCTTGCTTGTCATCTGGTGTAACGGTGAGATTGAAGAAACGGCGATCGCCTGGATAGCGGCGCGTATAATCTGCGTCTTTGCGGTTGTCGGCTTCAATGTGCCAGTCAGGGATGTGGCAGTGCGTGCAGCCAGCGCTTGAGAGAATCTCTCGTCCTCGTGTGCGCAAGGACGAGGAGGCAGTTTCGGCCGGGGACGGGTGGTTGAGCTGATAAAACTCGATGAGGTCCATGTCTCCTTCGGTCAACTCTTCTAGAACTCCGTCGCGATCTGGATCGTCGAGACTGATTCCGCGAGCGTCTTTGATCAATCCGCGGTCGCGAGTGCGCCCGCTGAAGAATTGCTGGGCGCCCGGCAAAGAAGTGAGAGCCATTCCGTCGCCTGTCGGCTCTTCGTTGAGCGTTCTGTCACAAGCCTGCATACCGGCGTGATTGTCGAAAGCTTGCGCCGTGAAAGCGCGCAGCGTGGATGTAATGGGGATGCGTCCGGAAAGAGTAGCGCGCCCGTGCCCCCAGCCAAAGATCTGCACTTCGAAATTGTAACCGGCCACGCCTTCGTCTTTGAGGGAGCGCGCCCAGGGGATGCGCTTGCCGTTCTTGTCGACGTACCAGACGAAGCAGGCGCTGTTCAGCGCCGGTTTGCCGTTGCCTTCTTTGTCGCCGAAGACTCCGAAATCAACGCTGAATTTCTCACCTTTCTCGCTGCCCGGGAGATTGTCCACCACAGCGGGCACGTTTTCCGATTCGCCTTTGTCGATAAAGCCATTGCGGTTGGTGTCACCTTTTTCCAGCAACTTCAAGCGGATCTGCCAGCCGAGCATTTCCAGGAGCCCTGCGCCGAACAAGTGCGGAGTGTTGCGTCCTGTGCCGCCGTTCTTGAAGATTGTTGCGCCTGCGCCTGCATCGCGAAACGGAACGTTGTGGCACAGCGTGCAGGATGCCACATGATCGCGAGTCATTATTTTTGTGGCTTGATCCTCGAGAACGCGGCCGGCCATTTTTCCCGACTCACCGAAAACTCCGTCTTGAAGCGAGAATTCGCGCACGAAAAGTTCGCGACCTCTTTGATAGCCCAGCCAGGGATCGACCTTGAGGAGATAGGCTGTGGCGCCTTCGTCGGCGATGTCGGTCGAGTGGACGGCGCGCACGCGCGGGCATTTGATCGAGCGTCCTGAGAGGTCCCTTGGGTGCTGGATTGGATCATCGAAAGATGTGCCCGGACGCTCAGGTGACCAGACGATGTCTCCTCCGAAGGCTGGCGTCGAGAGAAGCATTGCCAGGATAATCGGCCCACGCTTTAAGAGGAATTGTGCCATGTCATCGCTCCTGTAAGGACTGGTTGGCTTTCGGCTTGCTATCGGACAGGCTTTCGAGCGTCGTTTGAGCCAGAGCTCTATCTCGGGTGTTCATTCAAAGTTGCTTCTCTGCCAGTTACATCGCGGGCGTGAATTCTGGCTCTGGCTCTGGATCTTTGCTAGGCATCCAGGCTCGCCATCGAAGTCTTGTGCCAGGGATGTTTTGAGCCCGGCTGGCATTACGGCGGGGATGTCGGCATTATGCGCGTATATGTCTGCTGGCGATCTTTTGGTACTTCAGCGAAAACCAGATCGTGAGTCATCTCGTCTTTGCGAACGACTTTGCGTAATTTCGTTAACCATTTGCCTTTCTGCAGGTGCCCTTTCAGGCGCGCCAGCCCTTTGATCTCATCGAGCGGCGCTTCCCGAGCGGGATACCAGCTATAGTGCGTCCAGATAAAACCTTTGCCGATTGTCTTGGGATCATTCTCGACAATCATACCCTTTGCCGGCTGGTAATGGTCTTCCATGCGGACCAGCTCTTGCTTTGCATAAGCCGACAAGACTTTATTTTGCTTGAGAGACTCTGCTTTTGCCCTCTTGAGGAATTCGCCCAACGGGATAACTCTGGCGCCGGGCGGGAGATCCGCTGAGCCCATCTGTCCATAGTTTTTTAGGGGATCTTCCAGGACGCTCATCTCGCCGTCACCAAGCTGTTTTGCCCATTCGAGCTTTGTTGTTTCAAAGCGTGGGTCCGCCTGGCGCTTGGCGTTGAGAAAGCGTTCGCGCGTCTGTAATTCTTGCTGCTGCTGGGGATTGGCACAGCAGCCGAGCATATAGGTCAGGTACATCTGGCGATAAGAGTGCATCCAGGACCAGTCGCCGGGCATGTCCATCTGGGCGGGGGACTGAATATAGAAGAGGGCGTCGGTTGTGTCCTTAACTGAGAGCTGGGTGATCTTAAGAGGATAGATACATTGGCTTGCGGAAAAAGTGAACCGGGTGGGCGTCACTTCGCCTTGATAGCTGCCGTCCCGTGCTTTTTTCATTTGCTTGGGATCGATCTTCATCACAGTGAAGAACATTTTCTTTTGGATGTAGAACTGAAGGGTGGCTTCATCGCCGCCATATGAATAATGATTTGTCTTCAGCCACTGGTAGAGACCGTTTGCGTCGTCAGCCACGATTATTTTGTAATCGAGTGAGCCGACCACGCCGGATTCAAGTACGCGCACCGAGCCTTCCTCGCACATCCTTCCTGCAGCCCCTGGTGCAGCGCACGCCATCGACATCGGCGGCTGCGGGTCCAGGCTGGAATATATCGGCTCCGGCAGCGGCATCAAAATCGTGTATATGGCGAGATCTTTGAAGAAGTCTCGCGGCATCTCGTCGAGCTTGGGACGCGACGGTGTGGGGATGACCATGCCGAAATCCAGAGCATTGCCCTCGAATTTGGGCTGGACAGTAAAAGATTCCAGTTTCTCCTCGGGGCTCCAGCTGATGAAAGCTTTCTGTCCTGGCTGGTTAATATCCTTGTCTTTGGCTGCAAAGTAGCAGCATGCCGCGTCAGCGCTCGGTGTCGCGGTCTTCCAGTAATTTGTTGAAAGCGCCACAGTTGTGGCCAGTATCATGCTGGAAACCTGGATAAACTTGCTGGGCTTCATAGAATTCTCCCTCGAGGGCAGCTGCGCTCAAGGGAGAATTCTACAGCTTGGGCAAGAAAAATTGGCTTTCCCATCGAGCCTGAGCCGGGGGAAAGTTCGGACGGATCAGTCTTGCAAGGATCTCTTTGCTTCCTGGGCGATTTCCCAGTCCGATCTTGTTCTCAGTTTCAAACCAGGGTGGAATTCTCTTTCGCTGATACTATTGAGCCGCCGAAGTTTCGACTCCTCATAAACTGCGTCGTGGCGATTGCCGGCGGTGAGGCGCAGGGCAAGACTTCTATATGTGTCACCCGGGCGAACCTCGATGCGATGCCGCTCCTGAAGCAAGGCTTCGTTTTGTTGCGTGCGTTGTGCCAGCAACTGCCAGCTGTCCAGCCGGCTCTGGAGCCTGGCTAGCTCTTGCTCTTGATGGTGACAATCAGCAGCTGGTTTGCGCTGCACAGACCTCACCCTGATGCCGCTGTCGCCGTCGGACAGACGATCGTAATTATTGATCAGGTGATCGAGAAAGGCTTGTTGCACTTTATCGCGATTGCCTGCGCGAGCTGCTTTCAGCTCGTCGATATTGATGTATCCATCGTGACCCGTATCTATCTTCGAGTGCTGGCGCAGCCAGGCTGGAGCAAGATCGGGAAGAATGCCCGTCTCTTGCAGCTTGCCTGAGGACATGACGGTCTTTCCTTCCTTCTGAAGCATCCTGGCCAGCATCGGCAGGTAGTTGTGCGTATACGCCCATGTTTCCGAGCTGCCGTCGAGAGTATGCCAGTCCTTGCCGGCACTTTCATACTCTTTCTTGTATTGTGCCATGCTTTCGTCCAGCAGCTTTGCAGCCACAGCTGGATTTCTTTGATCGAAAGCGTTGCGTACTTTCTGGAAAGTATCTTCCGGGGCGTTCCAGGGGTTGGCATCGATCAACCTTTCCCTGAATGAATCTTCGTTCGAGCTCATTGTCGGTTCCTCCGCAGTCGTTGCTTTCTCTATCTCTATAAGGATTACAAGCATCTTAGGTTGCAAAGATGAGCAATCTATGAGCAGGATGTCCGGCAACCCCCTCGGCAGACCCCGGGGTATTCGTTACACGTTTCGATGATAGGTGGGAAGTTCTGCCGACATCTGTCATACTTACGTGGGGCTACAAAGCTAGAGAGCTCCCTGTGTTTAAGAGCTAGTAGACACAGACGATTGCTATACGAGACCAAATGAGTACGAAGTTATTTGTGGGCAACCTATCGTTCAAACTGACCGAATCCAACATCGAGGAACTGTTCGCTCAGTCCGGGACGGTTGTGTCGGTTGCTATCCCGACGGATCGGGATACCGGCAGAAAGCGCGGCTTTGCTTTCGTGGAAATGCAAACAGCCGCAGAAGCCGAGGCCGCTATCAGGAACCTCAATGGTCAAAACGTTGATGGCCGCCAGATCGTTGTTAACGAGTCCAAGCCGAGACGCTAAGCGCTCTCAGTTACCGGACCTCTGCTGATTCCTTGCGAGATCTCGCGATCTTCGTGTGGAGTAGGATGTCTGTGGCTAAACATGGCTCTCCAACTCGCCTTCGAGAAGCACGCGCACCTGTCGCATGAAGCGGGCAGCAGGTGCGCCGTCCATGACGCGGTGATCGAAGCTCAGCGAAAGCGTGAGCATAGGGCGGATCTGGATTTTTCCATCGTACACTGCTGGTCGCGCCTCCAGGGCTCCGACGCCGAAAGTGGAGGTGGCGACGCAGGGTCCGGTGACGGCCGTGATACCCAGATGCCCGAGAGAGCTCAAGCCGAACGTGGCCCCGAGGCATTTCAGGCGCAGCCATGGCTGCCTCAGCGCCAGATAAAGAATGACTCTGCGCACAAGCCAGGGTAGGTTGGCGTAACGGTCTTCCAGCGCCAGTTGGAAGACCTCGGCAATTTCTTTCTCGGCATATTCGCGCAGTTCGGCGGCTATCTGCGTGATTGGTTTGCTATCGGGGCTGTCAATTTTTCCGAAGAACACGCAAGGCTGGTTGTCGATATAGCGCTCGACAGTAAAGCCAGCAACGATATTATGAAAAACGACTCGTCGGCCCCACGGCAAAACGCAGGTCCGGCTGAGCGGATGGGTGCGCTGGGCGATGGCTATGGCTTTGAGCAGGATTGCCGTGATCGTTACTTTGTACCCCTGCTCGAGGCACCGGGTTCTGTAATCTTCAGCCCAGCTCATGTCTATGTCGCAAAAAATATAGGTGGGGACAGTGCCCTTGGCGACAATTGTGATCGAATCGAGAACGTTCCATCGCCCGCGGTGCACTGACGACAGGGAATAATTCTTGCCCGGTTTTGAATCGGATTGCAGAGACGTCTCCAGGGATAATTTCCAAGATTTCCAGGCCGGACTTTATCATAGCCGGTTTGACAGCTGCAGGCGTAGCGGATGACAAGTGCATGCTGCCGCTTCAGCGGTTACGGCCGTTTTGGCGCGGGGAAAGGTCGGCCAGATATCTTTGCGGCCACCATGAGCCTGCGTTTTCGGTTTGCTTGGGCACCAGATGCGGTGGGCGGACGGCGTCGTAATCGATGAGGACGATGCCACGTTTTGCTCCGGGCAGATCGACATAACCGAGCTGGCGGGCGCCGTGCCAGTCGAAGTCATTGTCCCAGAACTTGAATTTGCCGTCGGCTTCCAGCATGGCGGCGAAGGGCTGAAGTTGCGAGATATCTACAGGAGTGCGCACGCGCTCTTGAATGAAGTATTTGGCCTCGCCGTCGGGGGTCTCTATCGTCGTTGGCTTGCCGATAATCTTTGCGTCGAAACGCCTGTAACCGTCAGGCGTCCAGACTGTCCGCTGTCCCCATTCAGGAGTCCAGGGCCTGTCGGTAATCTTGAGAATTCTCCCGTCGACAAGCTCCACGACTACGCTGTCGGCACCGCCGTCGATGATTTGCTTTGCCGGTGTTTTGAAGTGACGCATTTCCTTGCCCAGGGCAGCTAGATCGTGCATATCGCGCAGGCGCTCAGGCGATCTGGGATCGAGCAGCAGGTCGGAGACCGAACGGTTTCCCAGCCTGACAGACTGATTCATACCAGATGTTGCAGTTTCAGGCTGATTGATGGAGAACTTCAGGCGCCCGCCGC
>JAHFBI010000258.1 GCA_023250095.1 Candidatus Melainabacteria bacterium | reverse complement strand
TATCCTCCTGCAGGCACTCTTTGGGGAAGCGAAAGTCCGGCACGCCGTGGCAGGCGCCGCCGGCTTTTGGAGCGGCTTCAAAGAAGACGACTTTGTACCCGAGGCGCGCAAGAACTGCGCAGGCTCCGAGGCCTGCCGGACCGGCTCCGATGATGGCTACTTTCTTTCCGTTAGCCTGGGGCTTTTGCGGCACAGGCAGCGCGCCCATCTCCCTGGCTACCTGGCAAACGCTTGCCTGGATTTTGGGAATGTCGATCGGCTTGTCGAAGGTCATGCGCGAGCAGGCTGCCATGCAGAAAGTGTCAGGACAGAGCACGCCGCAGACGTGCCCGAGCGGGTTGTAGCTCAGGATCTCCAGTGCCGAGCGGGTATAGTCCGACTTCTTGCCCAGCCGGGCAGCCTGGATGAAATCAGCCGGCGAGCAATGAACCGGGCAGGCCACCATACAGGGCTTTTCCTCGCAGTTCAGGCAGCGATCTATCTCGGCGTGAAGCTGAGCTTTGGTGTAGTATTGATAATCTTTCAAAACGCCTCCCACACCTTCGCGGAAAGCTCACGAGCTTGTGCTGCGAGCCTTTCTTCGTCGATGTCCAGTTGCAGTTGCTTGTTCTTCATCAGGACTTTGCCGCCGACAATGGTTGTGTCGACGGCTGATTCGGCTACCCCGAAACAGAGGTGGCCCAGCAAAGATCGGGAATCCAGAGGGGTTGGCGGGTTGTAATCGACCAGGATGAGATCGGCTGCCCCGCCCTCGACAATACGCCCGAGCTTCTGTTCCTGCCAGTATTCGTCGGCGATGTGGGCGTTGTTGGAGAAGAGTGCACCCAGCGCCTCACAAAATCCCGCCGACGGGTTCTTGCAGTTGAGTTTGGCAAGCCAGGTCGCCACGCGCACCTCCTCGAACATGTTGCAGGTCATGGCGTCGGTGCCCAGACCCACGCACACGCCTTTCTCGCTCATGTTCACTATATCCGCTATGCCGACGGCGTTGTTCATGTTCGACTGCGGGTTATGCACGAGCTTCGTGCCGCTTTGAGCCAGAAGGTCGATTTCATTGGCTCCCAGATGCGTGCCGTGGGCAAAAATCGAACGGGGACCGAGCATCCCCATTTTGGCAAAACGCTCAACAATAGATGTGCCGTGCTCCTTGCGGCAGCTCTCTTCGTCGCTTGAGGCCTCGGCCACGTGCACGTGTACTCCGGTGTTAAGCTCGCGTGCGCGCTCAGCGGACTTCTTCAGTGTCTCATCACTGAGTGTAAAGGAAGCATGCAGTCCGAAGAGTCCCCGCAAGAGAGAATCCCCGTTCGAGGCTCCTTTCTGGCAGGCGCGGATAAACTCAGCATTTTCTTCTATCCCCGCCTTTGCCACCTCAGGACCGTCGCGGTCCGAGACTTCGTAAGCCAGGCAGGCTCTGAGTCCGGATTCTTGTACGGCAGCAGCGATTCGGCTGAGCGAACCACGGACACTTGTGGGGCTGGCGTGGTGATCGATAAAGGTCGTCGTGCCTTTGCGGATGCCATCGAGCAAAGCCACAAGAGCGCTCACGTAAGAGCCCTCCAGAGTGAGCGCTCGGTCGAGCTTCCACCAGAGGTTCCTCAGGACTTCGTTGAAATTTGCCGACGGCTTTATCTTGTACAGCCCGCGGGCGAATGTGCTGTAAAAGTGCATGTGGGCATTGATGAGCCCGGGCAAAACGAGCTTGCCGTGAGCATCAATTGCCGGGGCCTCGACCGCGGATAGCTCCTCGAGCGGAGCTATCCGCCGGACAAGACCATTTTCGATCAGGATGCCGTGGTCATCCAGCACCCGACCTCCCTGACCCAGTGTGGCTATGGTGCCGTTCTTGATCAGGAGTCTGCTCATGAGCCGCAGAGTTTGATGATTGCCTTGGGAAGCGCTGCGTAGAAGGCTATCGCTTTGACCATGTCGTCGATCTTGATGCGATCGTTGGTGGAGTGAGCGTCCTCCTCCATGGCTGGCCCGAAGCCGATGGTCGGGATGCCCAGTTGTCCCATGCTCGAGACGCCGTTGGTGCTGAAAATCCATTTGCTGATCTCAGGTTTGCGGCCGAGCGCTTCTTCGGCTGCCAGCACGCCGGACTGCACGAGATTGTGGTCTTCGGGCAGCACCCAGGTCGGATAATACTTTTCGGTTTCGAGCACCATGCCCTTATAAGAGGGGGTGTCGTACCGGAGGATCTCGACTTGCATTCTGTCGGCATCGAAGCCGGGCAGCTCTTTGATCTGAGCGACAGCCAGCTCTTTGGTCTCGCCGTGTGTGAGGCGGCGGTCGATGTGAATGTAGCAGCCGTCGGGAACGGCGCAGAGGCTGGGGGTATCGCAGGAGATGTGCGTCACTGCACAGGTGCCTTTTCCGAGGAAGGGATCATTTTGCAGGCGCTCGTTGAGCTTCTCGATGTCGGACACAAGGCGCATCATGCGGTAGATGGCATTGTCGCCGCGCTCGGGTGCTGATCCGTGGCAGGACTTGCCGCGAGCGCTCACCCTTATTTCCATGCGCCCGCGATGCCCGCGGTAAACTTTGAGGTCCGTCGCCTCACCCAGGCAGATGTAGTGGACGTTGCCGATGGACTTCTCGAGCGCATAGCGCAGCGCCAGACCGTCGCAGTCCTCCTCCTGCACGGTGCCGACCACAAAAAGCGTGATCTTGCCGGTATCGCCGCCGAGATCCTTGAAAAGCTTTGCGCCATAGACCTGCGGCACTGTGCCATTGTGGTTGTCTGATGCTCCGCGGCCGTAGATGTGGCCGTCCTCGACTTTTCCCTCAAAGGGATCATAGCTCCAGCTCGAGCGGCTTCCCACGCCGACTGTATCGATGTGAGCATCGAAGACGACTCGAATGGGACCGTTGCCGATTTGTCCGATGACGTTGCCGTAGTCGTCCGTCCAGGCCTTGTCGTAGCCGAGATCCTTCATTTCTTTGACGATTCTCTCAGCTACCTTGGCTTCGTGTGAACTTTCGCTGGGAATGGAAACGAGATCCCTCATGAAGCGGACGCTGGCATCGCGATAGCGCTCAGCCTCTTTCTGGAGTGTCGTTGCTCTTTGGACTGCCATTTATGCCTCTCCTTTGATGCGGGGCTCGTTTTTCTCGATTAGGTGCTGGAGCACCTTTGCCGGATCTTTGAATCTTCCGGACAAAATCATTGCTGCAATTACAAACGGCTTGTAACCGGCTTCTTTGTATGTGTCGTTGCGGTATCTCTCAAAAACGCTCGCGGACACCTCGCCTTCCTTGCAGGAAACGCCGGAGATGTCGGCGGGCAGGCAGTGCATGTAGAGGGCTTTGCTGCCGTTGGTCAGCTTCATCTTGGCTTCGGTGCACTCCCAGTCCTTGTGGTGAGCGTTCTTTGCCAGGCACTCCTTCTCGAGATCTTTCAAGGCCTCGGTCTGGTCCTTCTTGAGCAGCTCGGTGCGCTTTTGCATGACGGCAAATGGCGCCCAGCTCTTGGGGTAGACGATGTCGGCATCGCGGAAGGCTTCATCCATGGACTGTGTCACAGTGAAGCTCCCGCCGGAGGTGGCGCTGTTCCTGCGGGCGACCTCGACGACTTCGTCGACCAGGGAATAGCCCTCGGGGTACGCCAAAACCATGTCCATGCCGAAGCGACTCATGAGCCCGATTATGCCCTGCGGTACGGAAAGCGGCTTGCCGTAGCTTGGCGAATAAGCCCAGCTCATGACCATTTTCTTGCCGTGCAGGTTTTCCAGCGACCCGAAAGTATTGCGCAGGTGCATGAGATCCGAAAGGGACTGAGTGGGGTGATCCAGGTCGCACTGCAGATTGACCACCGTCGGGCGCTGGTGCAGCACCCCGTCAGCAAAGCCCTGATCAAGCGATCTGGACACTTCCTGCATGTACGTGTGACCGGCTCCCAGAAACATGTCATCGCGAATGCCGATGGCCTCGCTGAGGAAGGAAACCATGTTTGACGTCTCGCGCACTGTTTCCCCGTGCGCAATTTGCGACTTGGTCTCGTCGAGATCCTGCACCGTGAGCCCGAGAAGGTTGGCTGCCGAGGCGAACGAGAAGCGCGTGCGTGTGGAGTTGTCCCGGAACTGCGAAACGGCCAGTCCTGAGGAGAAAGGCCGCGTGCGCACGTTATTTTCAAAGAGAACCTTGAGCGCGGCTGCCACCGTCATCACTGTCTCGAGCTCGGCCTCGGTCCGCTCCCAGGTGAGGAGAACATCTTTGCGGTAAAGACTCGCGGTGATGTGTCTCAGGGCTTCGTTGACTGTCTTGATTGAAGGTTCCATGGCTGCAGTTTTCATGTCTTCTCGCTTTGTCGGTGTTCGTGTCATCAGGGCTCAAACGTTGTGCCGGCGGCTCCGGCAACAGCTTCGTGATACCGGGCTACCTCGGTGATAATAGCCTTTCTGCCGCCGCCTTCCAGAAATCTGATGGCGGCACGCACTTTGGGAGCCATGCTCCCTGCCCCGAACCAACCCTCCCTCTCGATTGCCTTAGCTTCTTTGAGGGTGAGGTGGCGCAGGTCTTGCTGGTCCGGCTTTTGATAGTTTTTCTTGGCTCCGTCCACGTTGGTGAGGATCACTAGTTCGGTCTCGAGCTCCTCGCCTCTGGCTCTTGCGCGCTCGAGCAGCCTGGTGCCAAGAAGGCTCGTGGAAAGATCCTTGTCGACGACAGCTTCAATGCCGGTGTAGACATCCGCTGGCTGTGCGCCTTTCTTGTGCGGGCGCTCGAAGCGGATACCGTAGTTGCACTCGTAGACTTCGCAGCCGTTTTCCAGATGCGGCTCGACGCGGTAGACGGGAATGCCGCCGCCGCCGACGGCTATGGGAATGATTCCAGCCCGGAGATTGGCCTCGATGACGTCGATTTCAATTATGTCAAGCGGCACGGGTGAACCGACCACACGTCGCCAGAGCTCGTCGCCCTTCTCGTCTTTCTTGTATAGCTTGAGCCTGTAGCCTTCCTTTTCCTTGCTTTCAGCTTCGGCTTTTGAGTAGCTCGGCCCGATAAACTTGGAGGGATCGCTTAAGTCCGGGTCGTTGCGGTCGATCAGAACTTGCATGATGGTCTCGGCAACGGTTTTCCGGACGCCGAGCATCTGCAGGGAGTATGCCAGCTGCGTGAGCATGTAGCCCATGCCGCCCTGCGAGTCAGCGCCACATATATCAAGCGGCAGCGTGTGCAGGACGGCGCTGGCATATTCTGCGCGCAGGAGGATGTTTCCCACCTGCGGCCCGTTGCCATGGGTCACGACGTGCAGATCGTCAGGCTCCGAGTGGATAATCTCTGCCAGCAAGTTGCAGGTGTCGGCAGTGCGCTTCCACTGAGCGGCGATGTCGGGCACGAGGAAGCGCCCTAACTCTGCATTCCAGCCACCTGTCGGCGAGACTTCGTTTCCACCCAGGGCGAACAGCTTCAGTATTTGTGTCATATAGGGCCATGCATATCTAATGGATCACAAACTGTAACAACAAACTAACCCGGATGACAATCTTGGATTGCCATCATTAGTGATAAATTAGCGCTGGTTTTGCTGGAGGCACCCTTGGCAGTATTTGCATATCGATGCAGCGAGTGCAGCGAGAGCTATCCTTTGAGTCCAGAAATCATGGTCTGTGCGCTTTGCTCCAGGCAGCAGCGGCCTGACGAGCCGCTTCGTGGTGTACTGGAGGTAACCATGGAGGGGGAGCCGGCTGAGCCGGGCAGTTTTGCCGAACTTCTGCCGGTGGAGCAGAAATATTTCCCGAAAATTCCCGTGGGGTCGACACCACTGTGGGAGCCGGAGAACCTCAGGCGGCGACTTGGGTTCGCTAACCTTTTTATCAAGGACGACACGGCTAACCCCACCGGTTCCTTGAAAGATCGCGCTTCCTTTCTCGTGGCGGCTTTTGCCAGGAAGCACGGTATCAAAGACGTCGTCCTGGCCTCGACTGGCAACGCTGCCTCGTCCATGGCCGGGGTCGGAGCTGCCGCCGGGCTGAAAGTGGTTATCTTCATTCCGGCTGCCGCGCCGAAAGCTAAACGTATCCAATCCTTGCAGTATGGCGCCAGGGTTACTCTGGTCGACGGTACCTATGACCAGGCTTTCGACATGTCGCTTTCATATAGCAGGACAAAGGGCGGCTTCAACCGCAATACCGCCTTCAACCCGCTGACCATCGAAGGCAAGAAGACCGTCGGCCTCGAGATCGTGCAGCAGCTCCAGAAGCACGGGAGGAAGGTGCCGGACAATATCTTTGTGCCTGTCGGGGACGGGGTCATTATCGCCGGAGTCTACAAGGCCTTTCTCGATCTCAAAGCAATGGGGCGCATCGACCGGATACCGACTATCTGGGCAGCACAGGCCGAGGGCAGCAGCGGCATTGCTCGTGCCCTTGAGACGGGCTCCTTCGAGCCGCGTCCCTCAAAGACCGTGGCCGACTCTATTTCGGTCGACGTGCCCCGCAATGGTTATATGGCCTTGAAGCTCATGCGGCGCAACGCCGGGCAGGCGGTCAAGGTGAGCGATGATGCCATTCTCGAGGCGCAAAAGGAGCTTTCCTCGACAACCGGGCTCTTTGTCGAGCCGGCAGCAGCTGCTGCCGTGGCCGGATTTCTAGAAGTACGCAACAAGCTGGACACTGACAGCTGGAACGTCCTTCTTGTGACCGGCAACGGACTCAAAGACATCGATTCAGCGCAAAAAAAACTGGAGGATCTCTGATGACCCGCACGACGATCGATCTCAAGGCAACTGAAAGATCGACAACCTCACACAAGACGATCGATCTTTCGGTCGACAAGAAGCAACTCGAGAAGAATGCCAGGCACTGTCGCGAAAAGGGAATCGTCATTCCTACTTTCGCTCAGATGAAGAATCCGGAGAAGATTCCTGCAGCCTTCAAAAAAGAGCTGTCTGAAATCGGTCTCTGGGACGTGCACCCGCGCAATCTCTTTCGCATAACCTGGAAAAACGAGCAAAAGAGCTCAGGCGGCGGCTTCGGCGGGGTCAATTATCTTGTTCTTCCCCCGGAGCTGACTGGTGTCAAGGCACGCATCATCGCGCTCACCGGCAAGTTCTTCCCCACAGGCGCGCACAAGGTAGGGGCGACTTTCGGCTGCCTGGTACCGCGCCTGGTGACCGGGCAGTTCGACCCGACCTCACA
>JAHFBI010000257.1 GCA_023250095.1 Candidatus Melainabacteria bacterium | reverse complement strand
CTGGCACTGGCAGGACGGTTTGAGCTGGAGGCGACAAAGATGGAAGCGGGGGCTCGGGCTGAGCTGTGGAGACTACACCGCCTGAGGTGACAGCGACAGGGTCGAATTGTTTGTCCGAGCTTTCCGGAATGGGGGGCGGCACTGCCGCTGCCGGTGCTGGCTCTTCTGCCGGCAGATCTTCTCTTGCTACCGGCTGGGCAGCAGAGAACTGATCGTCAGCAGGAAACGTAGCCCGGGCCAGAGATCCGCGCAATCGTGCCCGTCTGGCAGCCAGCGATGAACCACCACTGTCTGCGCCGGAGCTACCCGTCGGCGCGTTATCGTAAGAACCCATGGGGCTTCCCTTTTCCTCCCGCGGCATGCGGATTTTTCCTTTCTTTGAGTCTTTTTCTGCTGTCAGATTCTGTCGCCGCCCTGTCAATCGCCTCGCCCTTTCGATCTGCCCGAATAGTTCGCCTGATCCTTCATCTGAATGTTCTCTTCCACCAGAACATAGAATCTAAAACCGATCTTTCAAGCCCCAAGCCTTTTTTGCCCGCCGGCATCGGGGAAAAGCCCACAGATTGCCGGGCCTGCCCGGTTAGTAAGTTAAGATACCCCCAAAAATCACACTCCTGCCTATGAACTAGTATATAACTGAAACCGGTTTCAGGAAAAGAAAGCTCAATACTTGACAAGCTTCGATTGCGACTGTACCATGCTCTTGCCACCTTTATCCAATTTAATTTGAGCACATTACTAATTCCAGTCAGGGTTTCAGGAAAAGACATCAGTAAGGAGCGACTGGCTGGACTGCCGGGAACAGCTCCGGTTCCCGCTCAAAAAACTTTGCCCTGATCCGCCTTAACAAGCTATCATCCATTCAGGTCCATGCGTAAGACATTTCACGCTTGCAATCTTTAAGAAGAGACAGTGCCTTGGATATCCTTATTTGCCAGTCGTGCGGAATCATAATCAGGAGCAAAAGCAAATTCTGCACCAGCTGCGGCGCTACAATCTCCAGATTCTCGCCCACACCATTGCCGGCTATCGCTCACACGGCAGCTCCACTTTCCGTCACTCTCGAACCGAATCCTCTTGTTCTGGAGCGCGCGATCAACCAAGTGCAGTATGCGCATGTAGGCGGCAACGGCGGGTCAGGCGGCAACGGACAGTACGGCTATGACCAGGACTATTTCGAACAGGCGAACTATGGGATTCCGCCGGCAGCGACCCAGTCAGGAGGGAACGAGCCCGGGGACGACGAGATAGCAACGCCACAAGCATCCATCTCGACATCACGCCTACAAACAATTCTCGGCAATGCCGCCGCCCATCACGCAGCCGGGTCCAGCCTGACTTCTTCAATGTCGGGGCTGATCTCGCTTGGCGATGAAGAGGACAATAACGGTCACGACGACACCGATGATGCTCAAAGCTTCAGCCAGCCAGCTTATCCCCCAGCTCAGGAGAACCCTTTCGCCCCTCCGGCGCCAGCGGAGGCGATAGAGACGACTGAATTTGAGGCTCAGGGCCCAGAGGCTCCTTTGACGACAGAAGACAGCGAGGCGCTTCCTCCGACTGAGCAGGCTGCCGCCTGGACAGACAGCTGGCAAGCAGCCCCCCCGGAGCAGGATGCCTTCAGCGCGGCGCCCGAAAACAACTTGAGCCTGCCCGAACAGGCTCCCCCGTCCGATGCCACAGCTTTTGCCGATCCTGGGGGAGGCTCCCCGACAGAGCCCGAAGCGCCGGCTGAGAATCTGACAAACGACAGCGCTGGCGATAGAGAGCTTCCTTTTGAGCCGGAGCAATCGCCTTTCGCTCAGCCAGGCGCCAGTTACGGACTGGAGCAGCCCGAGGCTTCAGCGACGGCATTTGCCGGCTCTTCGCCTTCTGCTTTCAGCACAGCGATTCCCACCGCTGCCCCCGGTGCTTATTTTGCTGCCGCCGGCATAAGCGCCGCACTGCCTTCTGAGACTTATTCTCCGGAGCAAGGGCTCGGACAACAGCTGCCGGAATCGCCGGCCAGCCCCGCTGAAAACCAGCAGTCAAACGCCCCTTCCGCTTTGGCAAGTCTGCCTCCGTCGCCGGCTGCCGTGGCACAGCCGGACTTGCCCCAGTCCTTGCCAAAGCCCGAGCAAGCAGGCACCCCCAACTCCGGCGGCTCTGCCTGGGTGCCGCCGGCCATTGCCGCCAGCGGCTTCTTCACAGGGAATACAGAAGGCTCCTCGAGCGCAGATGGAAAGATCCCGCCGACCTCAGCAGGCCCTCCAAAAGCCGAACTTCCTCCTGCGGCCTCCTTGCCGGTTTCAGCTTCAACGGCTCCATCGGAGTTTTCGGCTGCTTTCGTATTGCCGCCGACTCCGGCAGCCTCAACCGCCGCCAGCGAAGCTTCTGCCCTGGCAGCTATATCTTCACCGGCGCCGGCAATGCCACAAGCTGTGAGTACTTCCACCTTCAGCCCCGTAGTAGGCGGACAGTCTGGCAGTTCTTTTGATTTCTTCGCCCAGACCCCAGGTTTCCCTGCCACCGCCCCGGCGACTCTAGATGCTGGACCAAGCGGACCCGGCGGCTATGGCGGACTTGCCGAAAGTTCAACCAGTGGATTTTCTGAAGACTCATTTGCCGACAAGACAGTTTTTGCCACAGCGTCGCCCGCCGGCTCGTCAATGGAGCAACCGTCCATCATCGCCGAGGCTATCAGGGCCGCTACTGCCCAGTCGCAACCACCAGCGGCAAGCCCGTCGTCAGCCCTGAGCGATTCGCCAGGATCGCACGATGATCTGTTCCCTGACGAATCAAGCAACCGAGGACGCAAAAAGGACGGGCAAGCAGACGGAGCCGGCAAATCCGACGACAGCTCTGGCAAAGAGTCAGCTTCTGGCAAAGCTCGGCAAGAAAAGAAAAAAGAAGAAGAGAAATTCATCAATATTCTCGGCAAATCGATACCGCAGAAGCTGGCCCTGACTGCCGGCATCTTGCTCCTTTTCGTGGGCATTCCGCTGGCAAATCTGCTTTTCGGGCTTATTGGCAATTTAGGCAAAGGCGTCAACTTCAACCTGGGCGGCATGACCCAGTCCCAGCAGCTGAATAT
Source organism: Candidatus Melainabacteria bacterium (assembly GCA_023250095.1). Lineage (GTDB taxonomy): Bacteria > Cyanobacteriota > Vampirovibrionia > Obscuribacterales > Obscuribacteraceae > JAHFBI01. Next base: position 4,076 of record JAHFBI010000257.1, on the reverse strand, counting down.
GTCCGGGCGATGGGAACTGGGCTTCCTGGACACGAAAGGACGCCCGCACCAGGGGACGCTCAACCTGACACAGCAGGGAGCAGACATAGACGGGTGGGGAGTTGATGTCCTGCCCTTTCAGCTCAAAGGGACTCTTAGCTATCCAAAACTTCAATTCAACAAGCAGTATGTCCAGAACGGGCACCCGGCAGGCAAACCCATTCTTTACGTCGGACAATTAGACTGGCTCAATAAGCAACAGGACGGTCAGCCGCCGTATGCACATATAGCCGGCATCTGGCGTCTCACCAAGCGAGAAGGTTTCGGCTGGCGCGGACAGATAGTCACGCGAGAAAACAAATGGGAAGCGCAGCTTGTGGAAAAAGTCGACCCGAGCAAGCTGGCTGTCGCCCATCCACCATCGACAGTATCCGCTCCCAGCGAAGGCGGCGGGGCTCTGCCGCAAAGCACGGACCATGGCGGCTGGTCGATGTTCTTCCTGAGAATTGCTGCCATTCTTCTTCTGATTGGCGCGGTCATAGTCTTCTGCTCTCTGAAGATGTTCGGTCCGGCAGGCATGCTCAATATCTGGGCCAAAAAGGAATACATACCGTCTCAGTTCAAATCGCAACACTTCAAGATGGTGCACGAATTTGGCAAAACGCTGCGCGCTGGCGGGTTGCCGCTTGGATTGCGCGCCGACTGGAATATTTTGCAGTTCCACAGGCCCAGGCAGCTGGCGTTGCCGCCGGAGGTGCGTGAAACGAACCCGCACATGCTCCTTCTGGGAGCCGGCTCTAAAGGCAAGAGCCGCCTTATGGCAAGCATGATTGCCCACGACATCCAGAGCAACGACCGGGCTGTAGTCCTCATCGACTCGGACGGCGGACTGGTCGATCTCATGCTCTCCTGGATTGCCTCGCACCCCAAAGGCAATCAGTTCGCCAAACGTCTCATCGTTGTCGACCCGACGCGTGGCGGGGAAAGCCTGGCTTACAACCCGCTGGAATTTCCCGACGACGGCGATTTGCAGAACGCCGCCTCGGCTGTGGTCTTCGGCTTCAAAGCCATTTATACCGAGCCGCCGGGATCGCAAAGCCAGTGGAATCAGCAGACAGCAAACATTTTGCGCAACTCGGCCATACTCTTGATGGCCAATGGCAAGACGCTCACAGACCTGCCTGTCTTGCTTTCCGAGAACGACTTCCGCGATGTGCTCTTGGAGAAAATCGAGCGGGTCAAAAACGAGAAAGCCGAATACACAACTTTGCTGGAAGCGTGGGCGCAATACAAACGCCTGGCCAGGACCGACCAGTGGATCAACTGGGTGGAACCAATTCTCAACCGCGTACAACCAATGCTTGGCGATCCGCGCATTCGCCCGATTCTCACCAAGCCCAAAGGCGACCTCAACCTGAAAGACATCATCTCCGAAGGAAAGATTCTTTTCGTAAAAGTTCCGCAAGGACAGCTGGACCAGAATGCCAATTTGCTTGGCAGCTTGCTGGTGACAGGATTGAAGCAAGCGACTCTGTCGCTGTCTTTCAAGGGAAATTCGCGCCGACATCCCTGCGCACTCTATCTTGATGAATTCGACAATTTCATCGAGAAAGAAACTTTCGATGCCATCACATCAGAGACCAAGAAGTTCCAAATGGGCTTTATCGGAGCCTCCAAGACATTGCAGGGGCTACCGGAAGATTACAGAAGCCAGATCATCATAAATGTCGGCACGATGGCTTGCTTTGCCCTGGCCAAAAAGGACGGAGACATGCTCGGACCGCAAATGTTCCGCGTTGATGGACGGAAGGTAAAACACCAGACGCTCCAGAACATCTTCAACAAGGTCAACACATCGCCACAGTTCGAGCTGATTTCCGACGAAGAAAAGCTCAATATCGACCGGGTGGTCGGACAAGAAGAAAGAACTTACTTCTGCTACCGGGTCGGCACAGTGGCAGGTGTGTTCCAGATGACGGCTCCGGAGTTCAAGGACATACCGGACAAGGAGGTCAACTGGACTCTGGTCGACCAGATTTACGGAAAATCCGTACCAAAAGATTAGATCAGGCGAAAGCCTGAGGCCCTAAAGTGAATACTCTTCTGTGCCAGTTTTGCAGCCATGTAGTCAAGTCCCCTGTCGCACCGAAAGAGAATACTTTTTCTGCTACCGGGTGGGCACCGTCGCTGGTGTTTTCAAATTGGAAGCGCCCGAATTCAGGGATGCCGCGGATGAGTCTATCGACTGGAGCCTGCTGGACGGCGTCTACGAGATCCCTGCACCGCCAGAGACAACAGCCCGAAGCACAGAGATGGAAGACGAAGACTGACAGGCAACAGGCGACAGGCAACAGAATTCTCTTTGGGAGCACCGTCACAGTCAGCTCAACTCATGAGAAAAACGGCATTAACAGGGTATTATCTATTGTATTGGGAGCAGTCCAGCTCCACATGTTGTCAGGAACAGGCATCTAAACATGGTTCAGGGAGTCAGCGGGCGAAATATCTGGGACGAGCGGATCGCTGACCTCCGGCGGTACGACCTTGATTCGCTTGAGCTCGAGCCGGTCAATCCCATGGAAATCATCAGCTGGCCTGTTCCCGGGCTCACTTTCGTGCGCATCGACGGGATATTGCGTAGTTGGGACATCGAGCGCGAAAAGCAACAACAGCAACAACAGCCGCAACAAAACCAGGATCCTAACCAGCTCCCCAAGCGCATGTACTTGATGGAAGACGCCCTTACCGGTCTGAACGGGCAGAAAGCCAACCTGGCTTTTCTGGTTCTCGGCAGCAAGATAGGTGTCAACTATTACATGGGCATGTCGCTGCCTGCGCAGGCCAATGGCAATGGCACAGGCGCAGAAGCCAATCAGATCTCCTATAACATCCTCAAATCGATCCTCCACAGCGTCTACAACGGTGTCGATATTCATAAGGACGCTTTTTCTTGCGATCAAATGCGCTCAATGATCTCGCCCATTGCCAACCACATCGGCATCGTCTCCGGCGTTCCTTCGCTGAAAAGCACTGCCGGGGACACAATGGAGTCAGAACAAGTCGAGCGCATTGCCAACGGTTTACAAGGGCACAACTTCGGCTTGCTGGTTCTGGCGGTGCCGATTCCGCAAAAATACGTCAGCTCCGAAGAATTTTCCGTCGTAGATCAGATCCAGCGCGCGCAGGAGAACGAAGACCCCGAGAAGAAACGCCGCATCAAGTATTATCTGGAGCTGCAGGATGCGTACTTGAAGCACATCCAGCTAGGCACAGCCATAGGTCACTGGCAGGTCTGTGTCTATTACTTTGCCCCCGACCCTTCCGTTTTCATACGCTTGCAGTCGCTCATACGCGCGACCTATACAGATGAAATGAGCCGCCCGACCCCAATGCGAACGCATGAGATGAACGGCTTGAAACCTCATCTCGAGCAGTTCGGGCTGCTGCGCAACCCGCGCGTGGATGCCAACGCACAAGCGCAATCGCTTCTGAGCTATCGTTTCTTGACCCCGCTCAACTCGCGCATGCTCTCAGGTTATATCCACTTACCCAAGCGCGAGATGCCTGGCTTTCGCGTCCGGCGCTCGGCTGAATTTTCTCTGGCGGAGATACCGCCCAAGAATCCTGAACGCGTCATTGCTGTGGGAAACATCCTTGATCGCGGGGTTGATACAGGTAACCTTTATTTCGTCGATGTCGACGCGCTGCAGAAACACACAATCGTCTGCGGCGTCACCGGCGGCGGTAAAACAAACACCTGCTTCTATTTGTTGAACCAGCTCTGGCGATACAAAATTCCTTTCATGGTCATCGAGCCAGCCAAGTCGGAATACCGGCACATGATGCTCATGTCGGAAACTTTCAAAGGAGTCGGGCAGGCATTTTCACTGGGCGACGAGACTGTTTCGCCTTTCCGTCTCAATCCCTTCGAGATCATGAAAGGAGTCAAGGTCCAGACGCACCTCGACGCCCTGAAGTCCGTATTTAACGCCAGCTTCGAAATGTACTCGCCCATGCCGCAGGTGTTGGAAAAGGCGCTCAATGCCATTTATAACGTGCGCGGTTGGGATCTCGTGCAAAACAGGAACCGCAGATTG
>JAHFBI010000256.1 GCA_023250095.1 Candidatus Melainabacteria bacterium | reverse complement strand
TGTCCGACACCTCAACGGCGGCCCCCGAGGCAGAAAACCGCAGGGCCGCAAAGCACAAAGATGTTCCGGACCCCACAGCACCTGCGTCGACATCTAAACGCTCAAAAGACGAGTTACCTTCTTTTGCCGACGTACACTCTGTCGAGCAGTTTCTTGAGCGGCTTCTGGGTGATGAAGAAAAGCGCGCCCGGGAACTCTCTCAGCCGAGCGCTTCCAGAGAGGGACAGATCCTGGTTTCTTCTCCCCCATCGCAGCCGATGAAAGCAGGACACAGTACGACGGCTCCTGCAGGAGGCGGGGATGAAGAAGTTGCAGCCCCTGACGACCTGCCCGACTTCGGCTGGATGTGCGAAATAGTCCTCAAAGTCACTGAGGCTGAGTTAAAGCAGCTCGTCAGTTATGGATCCCTGGCGTTTTCCGAGCGCAAGCTGAAATATATAGAGCCGACTTTCCGGCTTACGTCAGCTCTCTCGCGTTTTGCCGAGCAGGTGAAAGTGATGTTGCTCGAATACAGGACCGGAATGTCGGACGGACTGCGCGATGAGCTGAAGTCAACCGAAATCGAGCAGTGAACGTCAATCCTTGATCAAGAGGCAATGAGCAATCACTGCCCCTTTCCTGAGAGACGCTCGAAAGCGATGCGCAGGGCTTCGGAAAGCTGTGTATCGTGCACTCCGCGCTCTGAAGCCGATAATTTCACCTCGACATCCGGCGCAACGCCGACTCCCTCCAGACAGGTGCTGCCCACGTCGGCGCGGGCCACAGCCAGATATAAGGAACAGCGGTCATCGACAGGGAAAAGACGTCCTGCCAGCACTGCCCCGGCAGTGTTCTCTCCAACGAGCACGGCTCTGCCGGTCTTTTTCAAGCTGTAAGCGAGTAATTCGCGCCCGCTACGCACGCCGCTGTTGATGATAGACACAAGCGGCTTGTCATAGCATAGATGACTGCTGTCGCGCTTTCCCAGGCGACTGATTGTGCTAAAGGAAGGATAGCCAGCAGGCGGGCGATAGAAGAAATCAAGATCATCGAAAAAATTGCCACCATAACCGTCGCGAAAATCGACAATTAAGGCATCGGTTTGCTGGAGCTTTCCGCTCAAAGCTTCTTCAAATGCCTCGTGAGCAGCGCTGCCGCCGGACCATAAATGAACATAGCCAATCTTGCCTTCGGGTCTGTCAAACACGGCAACGCTTTTGCCAATAGCCTCCACATAGGCTCCGGCATCATCTTTGAGCTCTGGAGTGAGGCTGATGGCAAACGTCTTTCCCTGCCGGGCAATTGAGAGCCTCGTTGACCTGCCGGCACATCCATCCAAACTGAGCTGCCCTGTATAAGGGCGGCCATCTATGGACAGAATCTCGTCACCAACTTTCACTCCCGCTCCTTGTGCCGGGCTGCCGTCGAGTACATAACGCACCTGGCGGGTGTTGCAGCCGACCCCACCGGTCACGGCACCGGTATAATCCATTTTGCATCGCGGATGGCTCCTGAAGAACGTCTCCGTAACTCTTGTTGGCACAGGCGCACAAGAGCAATGAAATAGCGTATGCAGGAAATAATAAGTTTCGTCGTTGATAGTAACAAACTGGCAGTGGCTCGACTTCAACTCCTTAATTGCCGCGTTAAGCCTTTCACTCAGCTGTTTCAGGCTGGATGAAGCGACTATTGCCTGGCGATGCCTGGCGAGAATGGCTGGCCAGGCGCTCTGGGCAAGTTTCGCCTCGAAAAAATGCTTTCTAACCAGCTCATCGACGAGGCCGAGAACTTTGCTGCAATACCGGGTATCGACAGCAGCAAGCAAGCGCGGCTCGACTGTGGAAGACGTGGCCGCCTGTCGCCTGGAAAACCCCGGCAACCTCTGCCTGACGGCCTGCGCGGGTACCGGCGGCAACAGGGCAGCGCCAGCCAGCGCGAAGACCAGGACAAAGGCTGTAACTGGTCGGGGCAAGAACATCGGGAGATTCTGCTACTCTAAGGCTTCTTGAGCTTTCAATCCGGACCGTGATGATGATAGAACGAAAACCGGGCATTTTCATCCCTACGCTCTATTTCGCCGAGGGGTTGCCGTACACGATTGTCATGATGATGTCAGGCGTGTTCTTCAAGAGCCTCGGCGCCAGCAATGTCTTCATCGGTCTGACCAGCTTTCTGTCGTTGCCGTGGATCTTGAAATTTGCCTGGGCGCCAATGGTCGATTATTACGCCAGCAGGCGAACATGGATAGTAGTGGCGCAGGTGGTGCTCTCGCTCCTGATTGTCGCCGCCGCTTCCGTGGCTCCAACGGGGTTTGCCGTCGGCGCAGGCGTCACCGTGCTTTTTGCAATTGCTATCGCTTCGGCCACGCAGGATGTGGCCATTGACGGCTATTATCTGGATGTGCTGAGCGAGAAAGAGAAAGCCTTTTTCGTCGGCGTCAGGAACGCTGCCTACAAGATCGCCTGGCTCTTTGGTTCTGGGGCACTGGTGGCTCTAGCTGGCGCACTGGGAAAAACCTGGGGGTTGGGATTGGGCTGGGCCGCCGCCTTTGGCATTTGTGCCGCGGTAACAGCCATCCTTGCCGTTTTCCATAACTGGTATTTGCCCGACCCTGAGAAAGTCGTCCTCGCAACGGATGACGCATGTAAGCAATACAGCTCTTCTAATGGGCAATCTCAAGAGGAGCTCGGCGGCAGCAAGTCATCTTCTCTCACTCCGCAAGGCTCTGAGCCAGTTGACACTACCTCCGAGACATCTACCGTCGCAGCGCCAGGCGGAGCAGATTTCTATAGCGCGCTTAAGACATATTTTCAACAGCCAGGAATCGTGGCAATCGTTACATACATACTTTTGTTCCGCCTTGGCGATGCGTTCATGCTGAAACAGGCGCCCAATTTCTTGCTCGATCCGCGCGAAGCGGGCGGGCTGGGGCTCTCCGTCTCGGATGTAGGCATAATCAACGGCACAGTCGGGGTACTCTTCCTTCTTTGCGGGGGAATTTGCGGCAGCTGGCTTGTAAGCCGGGGCGGTTTGCGCAGATGGTTATGGCCGACAGCCATTATTCAGAACTCCGCCATTCTCCTGTATTTTGCGCTGGCAATTTTTAAACCGTCTCTGGAGTGGGTCTATGTTGTCAACTCGGCTGAACAGTTCTCATATGGTCTGGGCGTTGCCGCATATACGGTTTTTTTGCTGAAGACCGTGCGCAGCCGTTACAAGGCAGCCAACTATGCCACAGCCACGGCTTTGATGGCTCTGGGGATGATGCTGCCCGGCGCTGCCAGTGGCTTTCTATGGCAGTGCATGGGGTACGCCAACTTCTTCCTCTTCAGTTTTCTCTGCTCGATTCCTGGTATCATTACGATCTTTTATTTGCCGATCTGGCGTGCAGACTCAGTCCCGGAAGTTGCCGGACAATCCGGAGGGTTCACAAGTGGAATATCGAAAACTGGGCAAGTGGGGAGTGAAAATCAGTGAGATTGGCCTTGGTAGCTGGCTCACTTATGGCGGCTCGGTAGAAGCACAAGATGCAACAGCTCAGATGCACCACGCATTCGAGTGCGGCATCAATTTCTTCGATACGGCAAATGTTTACGCAGCCGGCGAGTCAGAAAAAGTCGTCGGTAAAGCAATCAAATCATTGAAGCGTGAGAGCGTGGTGCTTGCCACAAAAGTTTTTTTCCCCATGGGGGAAGGCCCAAATGACAAAGGACTTTCACGCAAGCACGTTTTCGAGCAGTGCCATGAGAGCTTGCGGCGGCTGGGTACTGACTATATCGATCTCTACCAGTGCCACCGCTTCGATCCGGATGTGCCGCTCGAGGAGCTTGTCGTGACAATGGACATCCTCTGTCGGCAAGGCAAGATATTGTACTGGGGCGTCAGCGAATGGCCTGCCGATCAAATTCAGGCAGTTGTCGATTGCGCCCAGCAACTCAACTGCCCCCCGCCTGTCTCGAACCAGCCCTGCTACAACATGCTTCAGCGCGATATTGAAAAGGATGTCGTGCCTGTCAGCTTTAAGAACGGACTGGGACAGATAGTCTTTTCACCTCTGGCTCAGGGGGTTTTGACCGGTAAGTACAAGCCCGGCTCCGAGGTTCCAGCAGACAGCCGGGCAGCCTCCGATCGCGATGGTGTTTTCTTGCGCGGGCGCGCCACAATGTCCAAAGAGTCGCTGGAAAAAGTGCAGCAGCTCAGCCTGATTGCCAAAGAGATAAATCTGACAATGGGACAGCTGGCTCTTGCCTGGTGCTTGCGCCTGAAAGAAGTAAGCGCCGTGATCATCGGAGCGCGCAAAATAAGCCAAATCGATGAGAATCTCCAAGCAGGAGGCGTTAAGCTGAGCGGGGAAATTGTCGCGCGCGTCGACAAGATTCTCAAGCAGGTAATGGCAAAGCGTTAGATCGCCATTGCCTGCCCAGTTGTTCGACCTCTTCCAAGGAAACACGATGTCTTTCCAGCGCACCCCATTTGCTGCAGAAAGCGCACATTCCTGCTAAGTTATGATGAGGTAGCCATACTTGCCCGGAGAATTGTCATGCCTAATATTTCCAGTATCCGGTTGTCGCAGTTGGTGAGCTTGTTTTTCGTGCCTGTTTTTTTGTACTGCGCCACCACACCTTCATGGGGCTCCAAGAAAGACGTGAGTATCGAGCAGCCGGCGGTTAAGGAAGACACATCTGGCGCAATAGTCTTCGGTCATATTCCGGATAATGTCGAGCAAATAGTACTCCTGGTGGAAAGCGCACGCGTCCTGGTCAAGCGTGTTTCAGGAGCCAGTGACATAACTGTCGCTAGCAGTTGTCCTCACAACTGGAATTTATCCGGTCAGGTCATCCGGCAGGCAGGTTTTTCCAAGCCGAGGGCCGGAGTATCCATGATGGCCGATGCTCTCGGCAAGAGAGCCATCGTTAACGGTCATATTTATCCTCTGCCGGACGGTCCGATTCACGGGCTGACCATGAGCAAGGATGGAGTGATAGTCGGCGAACAAAAGATCGAGCCTCTGGCAGGGGCAGATGTGCCTGGAACTACTGGCGAAGGCGATCTAATCGAGGTCCGCGTGCCCGAGACATATGCAGGCGGTTTGCGACTCGGCTGCAGCGGGACTTCGGAAGTGGTAGTCGATAGCTGGAAGGGCGGGAATCTGGAGTGCACTTTACTCGGGGACAGTTCTCTTTCTGCTGGAAAGCTTAAATCTTTGCAGAAGACGCAAGTAGATATGCGCGGAAAAGGGAAAGCAGAGATAGGAGCACTCTCGACCAAGGTCTTCGTCGCCAACATCAGCGGCTCCGGAACAATCACGGTCAATGGAGGCTCGGCAGACATAAGCAACGCCACTGTTTCCGGCGATGGAGTGATGACACTTAAGGGAAACTTCAAGAACTTGAAGAAATCCATTGAAGGTACAGGCGTAATCAACGTTACTCAGTAATGCCAGACAGAAGTTTATTAAAGCGCTCTCTTTATGCCCGGGTGGCAGCGTCCGCGGCCGTGGCTTTGACTCTAAATTTCAATTTCAGCTGCGCCCTGGCAGCCGACTCATCGGCCGGCGAGCAGCAAGCGCCGGCTGGCTCAGCCTCAGGCAGCCACCCTAGCTGGTGGAAAGATGACACGACAAAACCTACCACCACCCCGGCAGCTGACAGCTCGGCAACTCAGGCTCCTGCCCAGACAATAACTCCAGACATAGCGCCTGCCCCAAGTCCAGCTGGGACTGGGCTGCAAAACGATGCCACCGTGGCTCCGCCGAGCAAAAATGAAGCCGCGCAGCCTGCTGCTGCCGGAAGTGCCCAGCCAAACCTCGCGACGCCTGCGCCTAAACCTGCTCCGGTTATTAAGGCGCAGCCTGCTTCCAGACCGGCTATGCTTTTCGGTCGCATCGAAGAGATTTCAGGCAGCTCCGGAGCGACACTGCCGCTCAAGATCAAGATGCAGGCCTTGACTCCACGCATGGACCCGCGGGTACAGCTGCAGGCCAGTGCCCGTTCCACGGCTTTGCAGGGGGTCGTTTCTTCTTTCCCCATGGACTGGCAGGGCATCTGGAGCGGGAGGCTTAAAGTACACGCAACACAGTTCGACCGCTTGCGCTGGGAATTCGACCCCGATGAAGCAAATCGCGAGCAGCAACTGGTCCGTCCTGGAGTCACAGGGGACGCAAGTTTCAATTTTTCGCAAGGTCCGGGAAATAGAGTTATGTTGCAGCCAACTCAAGTGGTCTTCACAACGACCATGGACCAGAGCCAATATGCCGGGATGATGAAAAATATGCTCGGCTCGCAGGGGCAATCCTCACCCTTTGGCAGCATGTTCAGCGGAGCCGGCGGCAGTGCAGCTCTTCTGGCGAGCATACCCTATCAGTTTGCCATGCACTTCGGAGATATCACGCAAGGAGTCGGGCTGACGGGCAATCAGCTGAACAGTCGCCTGATGAGGAACGACATCCGCCAGCTCAGCCCCGGCGTCCTGGAGCAAGTTGTGGTCACTTACGACAACGACCGCAACCCCAAGAGCGGCAAAACAAGGAACAGTTTTTCCGAAAGCGTCCTCAGGTTCACCAAGCTAAACTCTAATCAGCTTTATGTGCAGGCTGCCTCAGTTAACTATCGGCAAGACGGCAAGTTTGAAAACAAGTATATTCTTTATGGTACAGTCAACCGCGGGCAAGCTGCTCCCAGCTATCCCACCATGCCCGGATTCCCCGGCGCAGGCGGCTCCGGTGCCGGACTCGGCGGACTGGAGCAGCTGATGAGGCAGTTGCAGGGTCACTAATTCGTTTTTGAGATCATGGAATTAGAAAACTTCGTCCAGATAGTTGAAGACATGGCTCTTCAACACGATTATCCCGGCTTTGAGATAAGGTCCTTGAAGCTCGGACTTCCGCTGGCTGCCGTCAAAGCTCCGGCCAAAATGTTTGCCGCTGCACTGCGCCAGCCTAGCCCGATCGTGAAGCTAGCCGCTTTGCGCTGGTTCTGGGAAAGACCTGGACTGGCCGGACAGTTCGTCGTTGCCATCAAGAATTGCCTGACCGACAGCGACGAATGGGTACGCATGGAAGCTGTCCGTTGCCTGGAGCGAATGAATATCGACATCGGGCTGATTCTCTCGATCTCGGCTCTTTTGAGCGATCCATATCCGGAAGTACGCAAGTCCGCGGCAGAGGCTCTGG
>JAHFBI010000255.1 GCA_023250095.1 Candidatus Melainabacteria bacterium | reverse complement strand
CCGCCGATGAATTCTTCAATAATGTAGTCCACGGGCGTCTTTTCCGCCAGATAATTTTCAAGATCAGTCTCATTGCTGATTTTGAAAGTGCGCGCTGCACCAACTCCGACATCAGGCTTTGCCACCACCGGATAGTGAATCATCGCAACGAATTCACGCACTTCCTTCTCCGTGCGGCAAACGCGCCCTTGTGCCGGTTTCAATCCAGCTGATAGAAAGATTTGCTTCATCTGGGACTTGCGCTTTATTTTGTCGATGTCGCCACACTGGATACCGGCAATGTTAAAGTCGGTTCTCAGTCGCGCCTCAGTCTCGAGCCAGTATTCATTGTTCGAATCAATGTGATCGAGTTTCCCATAGCGATGAGTAAAATATCCCAGAGCGCGCAGGACCTGGTCGTAGTCATGCATATCACCGACCCGGTAATACTCCGTCAGAGACTGCTGCAAGTCCTGGCTCAACGCCTCGAAGGGCACATCGGCCAGTCCCAGAACGGTGGCTCCGGAGGCTCGAAGCTGTATGGCGAAGTTGCGGAAATTGCGCGGAAAGTGCGGGGAAAGAATAACTGAGTTCATAATGTTTGCCGACCCGTCAATCCACAATCCACACACTCAACCGGTCAATATATTATAGCCAGCCCGGCAAGTTGTCCCGAGTTTTTCCAAACTGGAAAAGCCCTCGAAGTAGAGGCAACGCGCCCAGCAAGAGGAGCATGATACAATCTGGCGTCGGAAACAAGGCGGCCCAAAAGCATGTTGCGGCAATATCATAAGTGGCACAGCCAGGCTCTGCAAAAGGACATGGAGCTCCTGGTGTTCGGGCACGCAGGGGCCCGGGTTCTGGTCTTTCCCACCTCGGGTGGGCGTTTCTTCGACTGGGAGAACCGGGCCATGACAGGCGCTCTGAGCACTCACCTGGAAAATGGCTGGATACAGCTTTATTGCCTGGACAGCCAGGACGATGAAAGCTGGTTCAACTATCAAATCAGTCCCGACGAGCGCGCCATCAGACAACTGAAATATCAGGACTATGTCATTCAGGAAGTGCTGCCTTTTACACTGTCACTGAACAACAATCCATTCACTATCACCACTGGAGCGAGTTTCGGTGCTTACCACGCGCTTGCCATCGCCCTGCGCTTTCCCAGCTCCTTCCATCGCGCCATTGGCATGAGCGGAGTCTATGATGTCAGGGAGTGGACAGGCGGCTATATGGACGACATCATCCGCCAGACCAGCCCCTGCGAATTCATCGCCCACCTCCATGACGCTCAAAAGATTGAGGACATCAGAAAAATCGATCTTATTGTCGCCGTTGGTCGCGACGATCCTTTATTCGGCAACAACAAGTGGTTCTCCGACTTGCTCTGGGAAAAAGGGATATGGCATGCCTTTCGCATCTGGGACGGCGACGCACATGATTGGCCATTCTGGCTTGACATGATTCAGCATTATATCGGCGGACCGGACAGCAAGGGATGAAGTCCGTCAGCTCCGAAGCAAGATGAACTCTAATTCCCTGGTCCGCTGGAGGGCACAGTGAAGAGCACACCAGAGCCAGGCACCAAGTACGAGCAATTGGTTATTTCTCTTTCTCGCCCGTCAAGGTGCCACGGTTGCGACACAAAACTGACTCCTGGAGCCATAGTACAGCTAAAGAAAACGCCAGACGAGCGCGAAGCGCTCTGCCGCCAGTGCGCCGGACTGGATGCCCTGGAAGTACTCCTTGCCGGCAACGCCAGAATAACCCGCCTCGCCAAAAAATATTCCTCCGTCTGCCACGTGATTGTAAAATGGTCGGACGCTTGGAAGTGTTACGAGCGCATCGGTTTGCTCGTCGAATCGCAGGCCGTCGCTAAAGCCAGGCGCCAGGCGCTAACCAGAGTCGAGGGCCAGCAGGATAAAAGTTCAGAAAGCCCGTAATGCACCTTTTGTAAGGGACAGAAGCCCCTGGCTCCAGGCTTTCCAAGGGGGCGGTCCTGACTGTAACTCAACCTGTCGGCACACAGGTAATCAAGAATATTTTTCAGGGCATCCATGATACATATCCATGAAGACACCGCAGGACCAACTGGAGGAACCGTGAAAAACATTGGAATCATCACATCCGGCGGGGATTGCGGCGGGCTGAACGGCGTCATCAAGGGCGCTGCGCTCACTGCATTGAACAAGGGGATGACTGCCTGGATCGTGCCCAACGGTTACGCCGGACTGTACAATCTGGTCGATCTAAAGGATCTGTGCAAGCTGACAAAAGAGCGCCTGGAAGAAATCGATGTCTTTCTTGCCGGCAGCGAAGCCGGCAACTCGCGCGTCAAAGTCTCCAAAATCAAGGACGAGAACAAGTACGAGCGCATCAAGCAAGGGCTGAAGAAGTTCCAGCTGGACGCGCTCGTTATCGCAGGCGGAGACGATACAGGAAGCGTAGTTGCCGACCTGGCAGGACAGGGCATTCCTTGCGTGCATGCGCCAAAAACAATGGATCTCGACCTGATGCCCTACAGCGTCGGTGGCGATTCGACGATCAATCGCATAGCACAAGCCGTTTGGGACCTCAGAACTACAGGGCGGACGCACAACCGCATCATCGTACTGGAAGTTTTCGGGCGCTACGCCGGGCATACCGCTCTTCGCGGCGGTGTGGCAGCAGACGCTGACGCCGTCCTTATTCCGGAAATTCCGGTCGATTTCGACGCCCTCTACGGCCACCTCAAATCGATCTTCATCGAGCGTATCGAAAGAAGCGACGTGCGCGCAGGACACGCCATGGTAGTTGTTGCCGAAGGACTGCGCGATGCCTCCGGCAACGAGCTGGTCGATATGAGTTCGCCACCAGATTCTTTCGGACACAGGAAATTGATGGGAGCCGGCAGATATGTCGTCAAACAAATCGAGGACCGCATCAAAGCCGACCCTGAGATCAAAGAATTTATGAAACGCACCGGGCAGTTCGTAGAAGGAGTTTATGAAATCCCCGAAGTGCGCGAGATACGCCCGAGTCACCTGGTGAGATGCGGCTTCACATCAGCTGTCGATGCCAATTTCGGGCTGGAAGTGGGCGCCGGAGCTATAGAGCTTATAGTAAGCGGGGTCTTCGGTGTCACCGTGGTCTCTTACCGCTCGGGAAAAATCGAGTACATGCCTGTGGTGGAAGCCATTGTGCAGCGGCTGGTGGACATTACCGACGTCGCTTTCTTTGAATCGCTGGGAGTCTCTTTCGGCAGGCTCAGACAGCCCGTCCAGGTTTCAAAAGAGCAGGTTGGGGGCAAGCCCGTCCGCGTCTTTTGAGCAGGACTCTTCGAAAACAGGACATACAACCTTCTGCCAGATTGAAGAGTTGTCTTTGCCGAGGCAATGACAAACTCAGCCGATCTTGACGTCATCAAAGCCGTAAGGCAAGATCGCAGGTCCTATATCCGGGCACCGTCCCCAGCCTGCGCGATCACCCTCATTGCCCTTCTCGCCGAAGTTCATGTGGCGGTATTGCCAGGTCGAATCTTTTGCCAGCCGGTTTTCCTCGACAATCTGCCCGAGATACCAGCCGCTCCTGTCCAGATATACGCAGAGATCCTCATTCCAGCGTCCGACATTCCGTCCTTCCGGAGTATAAAGCGCGGCGTCGCAAGCCGTGGCCACATGCTCGCCTTTGCTGTTGAACAGGGCTATCTCGGACTCACCGGTGGCTCCTTCGCCAGGCACTTGAGCGGTTTGCTGCATGAAGGAGGCCACCGGAGCGGACTCAGCTGGCTGCGCGGAGCGGGTAGCCTGGACGCCGGAGGCGAGGATCTTTTTTAAAACTTGAGCGCGCTCATTGAGCTTTTCCGCCTTGGCGGTATCGCCAGCCTTATAAAGGAGCGCCACAAACTTCTCGAGCTTGTCGAGCACCTCGGGGTGCGTGGTGCCGTGACAGGCAACAGCCTCCCGCACGGCAGCTTCGGCAGCGCTCAGAGCGGCACCATATTCTCCTTGACTTCCCGCTTCAACAGACATGACTGAATTGCACCTCGTGTCAAGAGCCAGCTTTTCTTGAAATAGGCAAATTTCTAGCCTACCACTTTTGGCTCGATCAAAAGAACCTCAAGAAGGCTGCCATCAGGGTAGGATTCTTTACTATCAATAAGTGGCTGCCATATCGACTATATCAGAGGCAGCCAGATCAAAAAGAAGGCGGTCTTGCAGTGGAAATAACCGTATATGGAGCAGCCGGTGAGGTAACTGGATCCTGTTATCTGGTCGAGACAAAGTCTGCCCGGGTCGTGGTCGATTGCGGCATGTTCCAGGGCTCGGAAAAAGTCGAGCGCATGAACAAAATCCCGGCAAGTCTGACATCGAGGCCGCTGGATGCAGTTATTCTCACTCATGCTCACCTCGACCATACTGGCAGGTTACCGCTTCTTGTCCAGAGCCGCTACCGCGGGCCCATATATGCCACCAAAGGCACAATTGATATTGCCGGGCTCATTCTGCAGGACGCCGCCAAGATTCAAGAGCAAGACAGCCAGAGACTGAACAGAAAGCTCAGGCGCGCCGGTCGCAATCGTATCGAGCCACTCTTTACGCCGGAGACTGTGGACCGGGTCTCAAAGCTAATGCGAGTTATCGATTATGACCAGTGGCACTCTGTAGCCGACGGAATAAAGGTCAAAGCAGTGGAAGCCGGGCACATCCTCGGCTCGGCCAGTATCATCATGGCTGTCGAAGAAAATGGTACCAGCCGGACAATCGTCTTCTCCGGCGACCTCGGTCCATTCGACGCTCCCATTCTGCGCGATCCTGCTTGCATAGAAAATGCTGACGTCGTCTTCATGGAATCCACTTATGGTGATCGCGATCACCTCAGCCTGGCAGAGACTCTCAAAGAATTTCAGGAACTCATAGCCTTCGCCGTGGAAAGGAAAGGCAAAATTCTGGTCCCTACTTTTGCCGTCGGGCGCGCCCAGCAAATCCTCTACCATCTGGCAGAATTCTTCAGGAAAGGCGACCTCGCACCATTCCCGATCTATCTGGACAGCCCGATGGCCATTGCAGCCACAAGCCTCTATGTAAAACACGAAGAGCTAATGGACGAAGAAGCCACAGAGCTTCAAAATTCAGGGCAGCTAAAGCATGATCTCTCCACCCTGGTCAACTGTGAAAGTGCCGATGAGTCTCGCGCCCTGAACAGCGTGGAAGGACCATGCCTGATCATGGCAGGCGCTGGCATGTGCAATGCCGGAAGAATCCTGCACCATCTGCGGCACAGTCTCTGGCTTGATAGCACCGCGGTGGCAATCGTTGGCTATCAGTCAAAAGGCTCGCTGGGCAGACTTCTCGTCGATGGCGCTGTGAAAGTGAAGATATTCGGCGAAACAGTTATGGTACGAGCTCGCGTGCGCGGCCTCGGCGGCTTCAGCGCCCACGCCGGACAATCAGATCTATTACGCTGGCTCAAGCCGATGGCTGCCGCAAATCCGCGACTGATAATCACCCATGGTGAAGATCACCCGCGCCACGAGCTGTCTTACAAGGTCAAACAGCTATATGGTCTTTCGGCGGAAATTCCCAAGATGGGCGACAGGCTCACAATCTGATGCAGCGAGATCCTCATTCCCGGCCATAGCCCAGGGCAAAGTCTATTTCTTAACTGCTGCAATGAGCATATTAGAAGACATTCCTTGCTCGACCAAGAAGTTCTGAAAGGCCTCTCCTTTTTCTTCCCACCGGTCAATCAAGATCTCCTTGAGGAACAGCTGTTCAGACAGATCAGCTTCCCCTGCAAGAACTTTATTTCTGACGATCTCAGCATCAAGCCTTCCTGGTGTTCGTCTTTCGATCACCTCGAATCCATGTCTTTCCAGGAGCCCTGACAGCGACTCGGGATTGAAAAGATTGAGGTGCTCTGTGTCAACTGCCGGCGAGACCGCGCCTAGGACGGCGATATCAAAGCCTTTGCCGTTCGGGCAGGTAAGAATGAGCATACCTCCGGGTGAGAGCAGCTCGGAACATTTGCCGATAAATTCACCGGGGCTGAAAAGATGCTCTATCACCTCGAAATTAGCCACCACATCGACCATTTTTTCTGTCTTCAGCAAGTCCAAGAGCCCGACTTCCTCCACAGGCTTCTCGATTGTCTCAATGCCGCGTTGTCGACAGGTTTGCGACAGATCCGGCGTCGGCTCGATGGCCACAACCCGTTTGAAATATCCGCGGGCTCTCATCTCCTGGCAGAACAAGCCAAACCCGGCTCCCACCTCAACCAGTAGATTGCCCGCGATGCCTCGACGGCGGCAAATTTCGAGCACCATCTCTACCCTCGGCTTGAAAATACGCTCAAGGCGAACAGCCTCCGAAGCAGGGAAAATATATTTGTTCCAGTAAGCGTAGTTTTCTGATTCGCGGTAGTACTCGCTAAGATGCACCGGACAGGGTCTCGGGTTTGCGTAAATAGTCTGACAGTCGTCGCAAACGACAAACTGGAAGTCATACTTCAAGAAGCACGGCCGATTGCGCGTGCTCTGGCAAGCAGGGCATGGCACGATCACAAAGTCATCACGATAGCGGAGCAACCGCCTGACGTCATTCATATAGCGATCCATCTGCCCATCCATCAGATGAACCGGGCGGATCTCATTCTCCGTGAAGTGGCTCTTCTGCTTCCTCATCGCGGAATTGCCTCGCTAAAATTGGAGTTTGAAGCCGCCGGAACTTTCGAGGCGTCGGCAGACAGCCTTGGCACAGCATAAGACGATAGGCCGCCCCAGATGTTCTCTTTCTCCCACAACCCCTGACTGTTGAGCGTCCATACCCGCGGCGAGCGGAACGTATCACAAATCTTGTCGAACTCTTCCTCGCTCATGGAAACGTATGAAAGCCAGCGCAATAGATCACGGGGTTTCACATGATCCATATCCCGCACCAGCTCGATAGCTTGATCCCGTGACATCGCCCCCAGACGGATGTCTTTACAGCAATGATCTGTACAACGCCCGTAACCGAACTTTATGAACTTGAGATAGTCATGTATGCCGTTCTCGTGCATGTCATCGAGGTTAGATATGCGGCGATAAGTTCTGTCGAAAGGTTCCGGATTCATCTCGAAACCGAACTTTTCCATCATTTCCCTGGTCTGAGAGTTGGCATCCCAGTTCACATAATTGCCCAGGTATATGCCGCGAACACCCACATCTCCAAGTTCCTCATCCGTGGGATAACGCG
>JAHFBI010000016.1 GCA_023250095.1 Candidatus Melainabacteria bacterium | reverse complement strand
TCAACCGATCCCACAGATACTGAAACTGCTCAGCTGATTTGCCCGCTGCCTGACAAAGGAAGATACCGCTTGAACATGTTCATCAATCAGCATCAGCAGCAATATGGCCAATATGAGTTTGTTGGTTCAGTCGATTTCGTCAATCGCTAACTGATGCAAGCGATCCTCAAGAAGCCGAGAACAGGCAGTGGATGGTTCTGTGTCTGGCTACGCCATCCGCAAGCTCGGCGGTAAGGGCAGGCAACTGGCGGGGTGTTTCGAAGATCCACTAAAGAGTATAATAAAAAGGCGACAAAGAGAAAGCGGAGGTAGCGGCACGTTTTAGTGCGTGTCGCTACCTCCTGGACACCAGGCTTCTCAGTGAGAAGCTGATGCTCCGTCGTCTAACGGCAGCGGGCGTCTCGCTCTCTGGCTTGTCTGCAGTCGGGACAGGTGCCCTCGGCCCGGTCGAAAATGGTGTCGGGCGCGATGGCCGAAGGGTCGTTCTGCAGCTTCAGGTGGTAAGTACTGGCCAGCGAGAAGTCGCAAGGGCAGAGGAGGTGGAAGTCGGATGTGCAAGCGACTGGCTTGTCCGGGCGGTCGTGGTAAATGACGACCGAGAACATGTAGAGACGTTGCACGGGTTGTGCCTGAGCCTTGTTCTTGTGCTTGGCGATGGCCGCCTGGAGCAAACCCATCAAGCTGCTTGCCGGCTGCTCGGGCATGGTCAGCTCGGACAGCGGAATGATTATATCCGGGCTGGCGAGCCGCTTGGCAAAGATTTCCTGCTCGCCCACCTGAATTGAGACTATGCTCGGACCGTCAGAATGGACGTAGATCTGGCTTGGGTGTCCGTGTTCGATGGACACGTATGTGGTTGTGTTGTGCTGGAACTGGGGAAATGGCTCTTGTTCTACTGGATTGCAAATTCTTACCGTTCTCACGGGTGGCTCCTTTTTGTCCGCTCTGGCAGTCTCGTTCACATTGTCGCTCTGGACAGGGAGCCTGAGCCGCCTGTCCAGGGCACAAATGCTTGTTGCCCGGCTATCTGGCGTGTGGACGCGACTTGAGCCGCTTTGTCCGCCTGATTGCCTTGTCTGTGGGCAAGCAACGAAACTGCAGTTTAGTTAGATGAAAGTAGACTGAGCTTTTGTCTTATCGGCAGCCTGCCTGCAGCTTATCGCCGCCGGCCACAAAGGCTGCTGACGCCCAGAGTGAGCGCGCCCAGGATCATGAGCGCAACTGACGACCCGACCGCATCGATGAAGAAGGCACAGATCAAGGACGCCAGTTTGTAACCCTGAGCCGGAATGATTTCCAGCCAGGGCACGAAGTGGTTGAAAGCCACATTGTATGACGGCACGAAGCCGAAACAGAAGATGGCCATCCATACAATGACGATGACCAGAAGTTCCCAGAGTTTCATGGATTCATCCTTTCAAGGGAAAGGCGCACATAACTGCAGGCACAGATGAGCGCGTGCGTTTTTGCTTGCAGTTGTGTGCGCAGGGTCTAGCTGTCTTCCACGATGGGCTAACCGGCAGATGGCAGCGACAGCCGGCACAGCACTTGCTGCTGTAACCAGGTTGTCGCTGCTTGCTTGGCAGTCTTTCCGTTCTTGTGGCAGAGGAAAGGGAAGGAGACTGCTTACTTCTTCTGCTGGTTGATGGCTTGCTCGATCTCGTCGACTGAGCCCTGGGTCTGAGCCTTGTGCTCGAGGTCCTGGCGTTCGCGGTCGGTGGCCGAGCCCTTGGAGAGGTCGTTCAGGTTGCGCGCGTCGTCGAGTTCCTTGTCGGTCTCGTCGAAGTCCTTGGCCATGTCGCCCATGCCCTTCTTCATGTCGGAGAGGGTCTGGCGGGTCTGAGCCGATTCGCGGAAAGCGGCGGCGAGCTCAGCCTTGCCGGACTGATCCTGGATTTTGCTTTCCATGGACTTCAGCTGGGAGATGATGTCATCGAGGTCGCGCTGAGCGCCGGCAGCGTTATCGTGGGCTTCCTGGAGGAGCTGTTCGAGAGCGGGGACGGCGTCCTTGGCGGACTTCCACTCGGCGGAGATGGAAGACAGTGTCTCGGCGGAGGCGTTCAGGCCCTTGTCGCGCTGATATTCAGCGAAGAGCCGGTCGCGCTCGGCGATCTTGTTGTTGAGGTTGCGCTGAGCCTTGTCAGCAAGGCTCATGACGGAGGAGACGTGCTTGCGCTGCTCGGGAAGCTTGTTGAGCAGCTGGGAGAGCCGGTCTTCGTTGCGCTCGACGGCGGAGGAGCCGTTCTTGACGGCGCTGGCGCTGCGGATGCGCAGCAGCTGGAGCAGTCCGTCGCGGAAGTTCTTGTTGACGATTGCGCCAACGACGATGGCGCCGAGCCCGAAGAGAAGGGCGTAGCCGATCAGGTCAAATGCGGTCATGGGATTTCTCCTTTTGAACCAACAGGTTCAAGATGATGTGTGTTCTGACACACGCCAGCTTAGGCAGCCAGACGGCAGTCAGGCTGTGCGGGGCAGTGTCTGGTGAACCGGGATGCAAGTAACTGTGAGAGGCAGGCTACTTTGTAGGTGCGCTGTCTTCCACGATGGGCTAACCGGCAGATGGCAGCGACAGCCGGCACAGCACTTGCTGCTGTAACCAGGTTGTCGCTGCTTGCTTGGCAGTCTTTCCGTTCTTGTGGCAGAGGAAAGGGAAGGAGACTGCTTACTTCTTCTGCTGGTTGATGGCTTGCTCGATCTCGTCGACTGAGCCCTGGGTCTGAGCCTTGTGCTCGAGGTCCTGGCGTTCGCGGTCGGTGGCCGAGCCCTTGGAGAGGTCGTTCAGGTTGCGCGCGTCGTCGAGTTCCTTGTCGGTCTCGTCGAAGTCCTTGGCCATGTCGCCCATGCCCTTCTTCATGTCGGAGAGGGTCTGGCGGGTCTGAGCCGATTCGCGGAAAGCGGCGGCGAGCTCAGCCTTGCCGGACTGATCCTGGATTTTGCTTTCCATGGACTTCAGCTGGGAGATGATGTCATCGAGGTCGCGCTGAGCGCCGGCAGCGTTATCGTGGGCTTCCTGGAGGAGCTGTTCGAGAGCGGGGACGGCGTCCTTGGCGGACTTCCACTCGGCGGAGATGGAAGACAGTGTCTCGGCGGAGGCGTTCAGGCCCTTGTCGCGCTGATATTCAGCGAAGAGCCGGTCGCGCTCGGCGATCTTGTTGTTGAGGTTGCGCTGAGCCTTGTCAGCAAGGCTCATGACGGAGGAGACGTGCTTGCGCTGCTCGGGAAGCTTGTTGAGCAGCTGGGAGAGCCGGTCTTCGTTGCGCTCGACGGCGGAGGAGCCGTTCTTGACGGCGCTGGCGCTGCGGATGCGCAGCAGCTGGAGCAGTCCGTCGCGGAAGTTCTTGTTGACGATTGCGCCAACGACGATGGCGCCGAGCCCGAAGAGAAGGGCGTAGCCGATCAGGTCAAATGCGGTCATGGGATTTCTCCTGTAGATTTCCGGTCGCGCTATGGCAGAGCTGTCTTGCGACCGGGTTGTCATCTGAGCTTCTGGCTCGAGCCTTTCGAGCCAGGTAAACGCGCGCGCCAGCCGGGTCGGCGTGCGCAGTCAACCCGTTTGCCCGGGGGTTAGTAATCTGGGCTGGACAACTTCTTTAGAAGTTGTCGTCCTGCCCACCGCCGCTGTTGCCTGCGACGTTGTTGTCGTCCTGCCCACCGCCGCTGTTGCCGAAGACGTTGTTGTCGTCATCGTTGTTGCGGCGGCTGGCGGCTTCCTGTGCTTCGCGTTCTTCGCGTGCTTCGCGTTCGGCTTGCTCACGTTGGCGGCGGATTTCAGCTTGCCGCTCTTCTTCCTCGCGCCGCAGCCGTTCTTGCTCCGCTTCCCAGGCTGCTACAGCCAGGGCAATGAGTTGAGCGACCTGGTCGGCTGCTGCTTGCTCGGCCGCTACTGCCGCATTGAAGGCGGCGTTGGCGTAAGAAGTGGCGCTTTCGTACTGACGCTGCCGCAAAGCGGTTTCGGCGGCTGCGTATTCGCTGGCAGCCGAACTCAAGTCGGCGCGAACTCCCAGTCCGAAGGTCTGATAGCTGCTGCCGACGGTCTGGCTGCGCTGGTAGGAACGGTCTGCGCCGTTGATCTTCTCGTCGGCGCGAGCGAGAGCCTGACGGGCTGCGGCAGCCTCTTGCTTGTCGGCAAGGGCCAGTCTTGAGGCTTCCTGAGCTGTTTCTTTCTTGTCGGCAGCGTTGCGGGCAATGGTCGCCCAGTCGGACTTGGCGGTGCCGATGTCCTGCTGGAGCAGCTTCAGCGCTGTCTCAGCTTCGGACAGCTTGTTGTTCGCTTCCTGGCGGACGTCGTGGTGGTTGCAGTCCGACTGTGCAGTGGCAACGGCTGCCGCTGTCTCGGCGACCCGGGAGTTAGCCAGCTTGTAGGCTGCGTGTTCTGCGTCAATTGCCGAGTCGACCTTCTTGAGAGCTGCCAGCACTTCATCGGCTGAAGAGGCAGCAGCTGGCCAGTCGGTCACATCCCTGGCGACATCTGCTTTCACCTTGTCGAGCGTCGGGCGGAGAGCTTCGTGCTCGCTGTCAGTGCCAGCGGAGGTGGTGAACTTGTTGTCGGCACGTTTGCCGGTGAGCGCGGCAGACAACTGCACGGCAGCCGCAGCCGTCTCTTTGGCGTGGCTGCGGAGTTGCCGCAGTTGCTCGAGGCGAGTATGGATGGACACCAGTCCGTCACGGCTGGTCTGGATGCCGCTGCCGGTGGTCTCCAGAAGCTTGCGCGCAGCCAGGAAGCGCTGCTCGAAATAAGCAACGCGCACGGCTGCAAGCTGCCCTTCAGTAGCTTCGGACAACTTTTGGGCAGTTGTCAGATGTGCTGGCTCCTCGGCAAAGTTCTGCTTGAGGAAGTCGGCGTTGAGAGTGTCGATGGCTTCCTGGGCGGCCGGCAACTCGGCGGACAGCCTGGAGAGGTTGGCGCGTACCGGCGGAACGTTTTGCTCCACGAAAGCCTTAGACTGAAGGATTGTGGAGACAAGGAAGACAGCCTGCTTGCCCGCCGTCTCGGCCTGGGACTTAGACGTGTCTGCATCGTCCAGCCGTCCTCCCAGCACAGCACTTTCAGCTTCACTCAGGTGCTGCCTGGCCTGTCCGAGGAGGGTGTCCGGGTTGCCACTCTCTTCGTTGAGTGCGAATTTTGCCTGGCTGAGACCAGACGGTGCAGCTTCGCTCTGGGTGAGCGGGTAGGTGAAGGCGACAGGTTGAGCGCGCAGGTCGAGGGCTTTCTTCTGCGCTGCGCCGATGCATTCGGACGTGTCGGCGAGCGACTTCTTGAGGGCAACTGCTCGCTTGAGCGTGTCTTTCAGGGCACGCACGTTGTCTTCGAGTTTCTCGGAGTCAGCGAGCACTTCCACCGGGTTGGAGGCGATGTCGGACAGGCAGGTGTCCACCTCGGTTTTGAAGCCGGCATAATGCTCCTGGTATGGATCGAAGACCAGACCGTTGGTGGCAAGCTCTCCCTGGAGCTGCTCGATTTCGGCCAGAATTCCTTCGATGTCCTTGCGGTTCTGCTCGGCACCTTCGAAGGACTTGACGATCTTGGCCATCGCCTGGTTTGTGGAGTTGAACAGGTTGTTGATGTTGGACAGCAGCGAGGCCGGGTCGTAGGTGTCTTTCTTGATCGTGCCTCCGAAGACATCGGTGATGTCCTTGAGGGCAATCTCTTCACCTGTGACGACGACAGGCTCGCTGGTCAGAAGCGCCACGGCTTTGTTGAAGCCGGCCACGGACGGGAACTTTGAACTGCCAGTTGCCTTGCGCGCTTTGTCCAGCAACTCGTTGGCCAGCTGCCGCCGGACGCTGAAGTCCGAGTAAGCCGTGAGAGCAGCAACGTAGTCGCTGAGGGTTTTGCCTTTGAACTTGCTCTTGCGACCTTTCTGGTCGGAGAGAAAGTCCAGATAGCCGTGTTGCAGTTTCAGGTACAGCTCATTGACGCTGTCCATCTGCGGTGTCCACTGCGCGATCAGGGCTTCAGCAGCCGAGCGGGCGCGGCGGAAGCGGATGATGAGCACAGCCAGAGCGCCCAGGAGACCGAAGAAAAGGAAGCCTTCTGCCAGGCGTGCCGGCAGCTTGGCCATGAACTCCTGGTGGGCTTTCTCTTCCTGTGCTTTGCGGGCTTCTTCTTCGGCGCGCTGTTGGGCATCTTCTTTGTAAGCGACAATCTTCTCATTGATGCCGCCAGCCACAGCCCGGGCATAGCCGGAGGGATCGTTGGGCAGGTAAGTATCCCGGCTTTTCTTGAGCAGCCCGTTGCTCGAGGCGAACCATTGGGCTGTGAATCCGTAGATCTGCATCTGGCTTCCGCCGTTGGCGGAGTATGAGAAGGCGTTCGGATTTCTGTCCGAGCGCACAAGCAGAATCACGATGTAGTCGCTTGCCGGGAACCCGGGCTTGCCCTGCCAGCGGGCGACCAGTTCATCGAGCTTGTAGTCGGCATAGTTCCGACCACCCGGGGGGACATCCTGCCCCTTCTTTGTCATCACGAAGTAGAATTGCGCCCCTTGAGACGCTCCCAGCTTCGCGAGGTCTTGGTTGAGCCCGTCGAGCGTAACCGGATAAACCGGATCGTTTGCGAGGGACGGATCGATATAGACGTGCTGTGACTTGTCGAAGTTGTTCGGCAGCCAGCCGTCCTGTGCCGCCATGGCCGGGGTCGCTAGAACCGCCAAACCGAACACCAGCACAAGCGGAAGCAACATCAGCCTTTGGATAAGCTTCAGCATGTTTGACCTCCAGGTCTTGGTTGAAGTCGAGTCCCGCGTGGGGACTGAAGTTAACGAAAGCCGCTTTCTCTGACTTTCACCAGGCAAATTTTTGTCCGGTGAAAGTGCGCGGTCGTCTCTGGAAACGGCGCCAGCCAGCGTCACAACCAGCAGCAGCAGTAGTTGCTTGCGGTAGCTTGAGATTTGCTGTTAGTTGAAAACTTGTAGAGCTGGGGCTTGGGGTCCAGGAGAGAGAGAAACTAAATGACTTTGGTAACCTAGCAAGTGGCGGAATCTGCTTCCAAGGTTTGTTAAACGTGTCGATACTTATCTGCAACGGTGGTTCGCGCTAGAAAGGGCTATATACGCCCGTCCGATGATGTCACGCATACAACCTGCGTTTAGGGGCCACAGAGAGATCTGCAATTTCGTCCCCAGGGTATTTTGGGGTACTCTTGGGATCTTTAAGGAAAGGTGTATTTGCCAGACTTTAGCTTCCCTTGACTAGTGGTGCTCGCAGAGGACCGTGTTACATTCTTCACGGGTGGGTTGTGAAGCGGGCCATCTCTGTCTGCCGATGCGGCTTCCTGCCTTCGACCACCATCGCGCCGGTCACTGAGTCAAATGTCGATCTTTCACTACTTCTCACGGCTAGCTCCAAGGTCGGTCGTCTTGCAGTGTTTGCAGGGGATTAGGGTGGACCCATCCAAGCTGGATTTTCTGACAGCGCAAGGCGGACCGGTCCTCCGCATATCTTCGTGATCTGGAAGTCCTGCAGCTGTCTGCTTGTAAAGCTTGTAAAGAAAACTGGACAGGTGGAGTGAAGACTGGATATGACAACTGCGCTAGGGGCCAGATCATCAATCTCTAGTTCGGTAAGGCATGCAGGCTAATGGTTTGAGCAAGTTCGCTCTCCTTTTTTGGGGAGGGGCGGACTACCGGAAAAGTGGCGCCGGTGGCTTAGGAAGCGTTTGATAAGCCGGTTCTAAAGTGGAGTGTATTGTTTAACAGACACCCTCTTCCATATCTTTAATCTTCACTCGTTTTTCTTTTTGATCTGCAGCTGAGGTAATTACTTCGCCATAACGGCACTTTTGCAAGATACAGATGTTTTGAATGACTCCACACGTGGTGCGGGGAAACAGGAAAACTCTGCTTGTGAAGTAACCGGACTGCGAGAATGTGCTGCTGTGCTTTAACCAAAACCCCTGTCACTGACGAGGTGGCAGGCATTCATGGACACGGCAGATGGCTGCCGGGTTCGTGGCTAGGGGATGTAACATGACAAACCAGGTTCTTCGGCCGATTTACCTGGACTCTTCCGCCTTGGCAGAGGAGCGGGAAGAAGTTGTGATGCCTACCTTTACGTTCGCCCCACTCATGGGTCGCTCTCCGCTGGATGTCCTTGAGACAGACATGGTCCTCATGACCAAGCTCTATCGCATGGATGTCCCGGCGAGCATGCACGTAAGGAACCCCGACGTCGCTGAAATGCTCAAGGATTCGCTCCGAGAGCAGTTCGCCGGCAAGAAGGGTACATCGCAGCTTCTCGAGGCACCTCTTCCGAACTCGCGCGGTCAGTCCGGGCGCTACATCTTCCTCTTTGGGCTGGGTCCTGCCGAATCCTACACGGGACAGGTGGCGTGCCAGACCTTTGAGGTGTTCCTGAAGAAAGCATTGGAGCTGGGCGTGGAGCGGGTGACCATCCCGTTCATTCCCAACCCGATGACCAAAACCTCGCTGACCCACAAGGCGACAGCTTACAAACTGAAGCAGGTCGTCGCTCGCGTGCTTTCCGAGCATGAGGGTCCGGTCGAGCTGAAGGAGATCCAGATCTACTGCACTCCGCCGGCGGTCCGCCACATCAAGCACGGACTCGAAATCGAGCATGGCAAGGATGATTGCCACTGCCACATCGAGTAAGTGTCGAGATGTCGGTGCATTCGACAGTTGAATGATGTGAGGGTGGATCCTGGATGAGACATTGTCCAGGATCCACTCCTCGCTTCATTTTTTCAGCTTTGTTATACTATCGCAAACAGTAGAAAATGCTCACCCTGATGGAAATGGGTCCGTGCGTAAGCTTTCAGTGTGAACAGTCTTTCCCCCGTTTGTCCGTACAGTTACCTGGCAATGGGGACAGGAACTGTTGAGTCGCCGGGTAAATTGCCAGCGGATGTGAAAGACGACCGGAAGGATTTTCTCCGGATTATTACAAGAGTCGCGCCGTTCTTACAGGGCTTTGCCGGATGTCCTGGTGCTTTGCTGTGAGCCTACGGACCATTGTCCGAGCAAGACTTTAGCAGGCACATGCGCGCGACGAGGAGGACAGCATGCTTGGCTTGAGATTGAAGGGTTTTGTCTTGGTCCTCGGCGTACTTGGTATTCTCGGCGGAGTTGCGCCCCCTGTTCAGTCCATGATCCTCAGGGGGTATGTATCCGAGGGGCGCCTTGCCTGTGTTCAGCAAGGGCTTGTTCGCCGCCACAAGGCATTGGCACAGGTGAAAACGGATTGCCTGCCTGAGAGTTATCTGGGGCGATGGCAATGCCTGACTGTTGTCACTGCATCCGGTGTCGCTGTTGCGGTTGCCGGGCAGTCCGTTGTCAGCGAGATAGAGTTTGTGCGGCAAGAAGACGGCCGGATTACTGCCGCCTGGCAGCAAGCAGGATGGACTGAAACGAACAGCCAGGTGAAGAGGATAGACGCTCTGTCAGCGATCATAAGCCGGGTTAGCCAATACCAGGGTCCAGGGCGTAATCGAGGCATGATCTGCCATTGCTGGGACAGCTTCGTTCAGACTGATCGCGAGCATATGGCAGCGGAAAGTTATGTCGACCAATGGGTCGAGGGACAGTATCAAGGACGGTATCAGACCCGATCCGTGCTCAGCCGTGTGTCTGGCAGCTCGAGCTTGAGCGGGGATGAAGAAAGCCGGCAGAATTGCCTGGATTGAGTGCTGGCGGCATGCAGAAGTAACCGCACGGTGAGGCTCGGCACTTGAAATGGTGAGGGGAAATTCACCCGTAATCCCTTGCGATTGACCCATTTCGGGAATTGAGGTTGGACTGGAAAAGGCGCATTATCTTGCCGTGGACAGGGAGAAGTGATCATGAACACTGATTGTTTTCAAGCTCACACTGTGCAGACAGGTAAAGCCTCTGTTCGAGACTGTGTTATAGCGACAGGCGACAGGAATTTGGATCGTCTCTATTGCTCGGTGAATCCTCAAGCTGAGGAGCCCAGACTGGACTGCTCGAAGGTGGCTGAGGTTATTTTGGGACAGAACGGGCAGCGCTTTGTCCTCGGAGAAGTGCTGGGTAGAGGCGGGTTGGCAGTTGTGCGTCGTGCTTGCCGTCTGTCAGATGGCAAAATCGTTGCTCTCAAGCTTGTGAGCGGGTGCATTACGTCCGAAAAGTTGGATCTCCTGCGCCGCGAATCCAGGGTGCTCTCGGTACTCGATCATCCAAACATTGTTCAGGTGGTTGAATGGGGTGAAACGCGTGACCGAATCCCTTATCTGGCAATGGAGTGTCTGGAAGGGCAGTCTCTGGAGACTTTGCTCAAAAAAGAAGGGAAGTTGCCTGTTAAGCGAGCAGCGGACATATGCTTACAAATTGCTCAGTCATTGGAACATGCTCATAGGCGCGGCGTTGTTCACAATGACTTGAAACCAGCTAATGTAATGATTTGCAACCGGGACGGGCGTGATCACGTATATGTTATTGATTTCGGCATTGCCAGTACCACGCCTGAGCGCCATCAGCAGGAAGAGCCAGTCTTTGGCGGAACGCTTAGTTACCTCTCCCCCGAGCAAAAGAACGTTCTTCCAACGACACCGCGCTCAGATGTTTATCAGCTTGGACTTATTTTCTTTCTCTGTCTTTTCGGTAAGTTGCCTTGTGAAGTCTCGTTTGAAGATGACAACTCTTGCGCGCTGACTGGTTGCCGGCAAGCAGTAATTGCTTTTCTCTGGCGGGTGCTGGCGGAGGATCCGCTCAAAAGAATTCCGACGATGCATGTTTTTAAGCGCGAGCTCGAGAAAGCTTTGAATGAGCCACATCTTTCGCTGGCTCTGGCTTCGGCCTGTACTTTTGTGTCCACTCGTCTTTCGAACAAAGCTGCCAGGAAAAACGTTCTTCCCGCCTCAACTTCAGCTGAGGAAAGGAAGACTGCCAGCCTGCCCATTGAATGTGATGTCGACGGAGTACAGTTCAGGGGTTATGTGCGTGCGCTTGCAGCAGCTTGAAGACAGGTTTTTGTTGGTGTAAATTTTCGGGCGGGAGTGGGGTGTTTTGGCTTAGGAATCGTTTGTCAGAAAAATGGGCGAATTTCTGACAAAGCCGGGAGAAGCTCTGGACACTGGCAGGCGGCGGAATTTTGTTGATTGCTGTGTTGGTTATTGTGAACTCAGAGCTGAGCGTTTGTTGGTGTAAATTTTCGGGCGGGAGTGGGGTGTTTTGGCTTAGGAATCGTTTGTCAGAAAAATGGGCGAATTTCTGACAAAGCCGGGAGAAGCTCTGGACACTGGCAGGCGGCGGAATTTTTTTTGACCGCGCTCCGGCAGGAAATACTCCGGTGCAAACTGTCATAAAAGGAGATGCTCAAGAGCTTTTTGGTAAATCAGGCTCAGTGTTTCGAGATCCTCAACGCGGACGCATTCGTCAATCTGATGGATGGTGGCGTTTACCGGTCCGAGCTCGACGACCTGAGCACCAACAGCGGAAATGAAGCGTCCATCTGATGTGCCTCCGGCCGTGGACAGCCTGGTGTCCAGCCCGGTAATTTTCTCAATGGCGGAGCGCACCGCTGCCACAAGTTCTCCTTCTTCTGTGAGAAAAGGTTCCCCGCCCAGGTGCCATTCCAGCTCATATTCCAGAGAGTGGCTTTTGAGAAGGGCTTCTACACGTTGTTTGAGTGTATCAGGGGTTTGCTCGGTAGAGAAACGGAAATTGAACGACAGGTGCAGCTGTCCGGGAATGACATTGTAAACACCGGTACCGGCGTGAATGTCGACTATCTGAAAGGTCGTGGGTGGAAAGAAGCGGTTACCCTGGTCCCAGACGATGGCACAGAGTTCGGCGACGGCGGAGGCAGCCAGATGGACCGGATTGGCCGCCAGGTGCGGATAAGCGACGTGTCCCTGCTTGCCGTAAATGATAAGCTTCCCGGTGAGCGAGCCGCGCCTTCCGTTCTTGATTGTATCGCCTAGAGTCTCCCCACTTGATGGCTCTCCGACAATGCACCAGTCGATTTTTTCGTGACGCAACTTGAGGTGTTCGAGGACTTTGACGGTGCCGTCTGTAGATGGTCCTTCTTCGTCGGAGGTGATGAGGAAGGCAATTGAGCCTTTATGGTCGGGATGTGCGGCGACAAAATGCTCGGTTGCGGTGACCATTGCAGCTATGCTGCCTTTCATGTCGGCGGCACCGCGCCCGAAAAGGTGGCCATCGCGAAGCGATGCTTGAAAAGGTGGGGAGTGCCACTGTTCAAGCGGACCGGCTGGCACGACGTCAGTGTGACCGGCAAACGCTAGCAGGGGCTGGGACGTGCCCCGCCTGGCCCAGAAATTGCTGACGGGGCCAAAGGGCAAGCGCTCGACAACAAAGCCTGCTGACTGCAGGTGCCAAATGAGAGTTTCCTGGCAACCGGCGTCCTGTGGCGTTACCGAGGCGCGGGCAATGAGATCCATGGCCAGTTCCAGCGTTTCAGACACTTTCTTTCTCCGGGAAACATTTTTCTGAGGATTGCTCCATAGTAGTCCAATTGCTTTGTTGGATAAACGTACTTTACGCTTGTAAGGCTTCTCCTCGATTCTCACGCTCGCCGGCTGCGGCAGCGGATTAGTTGGTTTAACATGCGCAAACAAGAACAAGATAATTTATGGCGTTTACTGGTTAAGATTGCCGAAGAGGCACTTGAGAATGGCAATGAGTCCCAGGCCGAATTTGCTTACAGGCGAGCTCTTGAGATGGTTTCAGCGAGCCGGGGTGTTCAGCATCAGGAAGTAGCCGAGCTTTCCATTTATCTGGCTGAGCTGTATATGCATCTTGGTCGATTTGAGGATGCTGAAAGGCTTTATGAAAATGCTCGCAAGGTTTATGTCCGGTGTTACGGCGAAGACCATATGCTTGTGTCGATGGCTCTCAGGAATATAGCTGAGGCAAGGGAGTCAAGAGGTTTCAGCGACGATGCTTGTTCCTTGCGCTGCCAGGCACGGAAGATCTTCGGCTGATTGCTGACATGTGAGCTTTGAGGCTAGCTGTAGCAGGCAAAAGCATGGGAATTTTCTCCTGCTGCCGCTGTTGCTGTTGGACTGCAAGAGTTCGTTGCTGGAAATTTTCAAATTTTCTGCCGAGAGACTTTTTCCAAGAGCCGCTGTTTACCGCTTGTGAGACTTTCCGTTGTTTGTAAGCGCCCTGGCTATGCTATAGCAAATAGTACCAGGCGGGATAAAGAGATTGCCCTGGTTAAGCGGATAAGTGAGGAGTAAAGGACGCAAAGCTGTCTGACTTACCGGCAGTGCTAAGGAAAGAGAACCGATAAGTCAGAGCAGATTGCATAATTCGTGGCAGGTTTGGCCTCGATTAGTAACCACGTTCAGCCATTGCCGCTGCTATGCGTTCTATGGCTACGACATAGGCGGCAAGCCTCAAGGAGATATTGCGCTGGCGCGAAACGGAGGAGACTTTTTCGTAGGCTGACGTCATCTTTTCGGACAGTTCGGCCCGGACTCTTTCGATATCCCAGCACACTCTATCCAGATTTTGCAGCCACTCGAAATAAGACACCACGACACCGCCTGCGTTGGCGAGAATGTCGGGAACGACGAAGATGCCGCGCTCGTTCAGAATGGCATCGGCCTCTGCGGTTGTTGCGTCGTTGGCTGCCTCGACGATGATGGAAGCTTTGATCGAGGCGGCGTTATCTTCATTGATTGCCTTTTCCATGGCGGCTGGAATGAGAATGTCACACTCTTGCGCCAGCAGCTCGGCGTTGGTCATCCATGTCACTGAAGGCAACCCCTTCAGAGTCTTGTTGGCTAGATAATGAGCCTGGGCAGATTCCAGATCGATGCCGTCAGGGTTGAAGACGCCTCCTTGCGACGTGGATAGGCCGACAATCTTGGCTCCGAGCTCCTTTTCAATCAGGCGGGCAGCATTGGATGCCACGTTTCCGAAGCCTTGCAAGATTACTTTTGCTTTCTTGAGGTCCAGCCCTTTTTCCAGGGCGGCTTTCTGCACAACGATCATCAGACCGCGACCAGTTGCTTCTTCTCTTCCGAGCGAGCCGCCGGATTCTACTGGCTTGCCGGTGACGACTGCCAGCGGGTCTTTGTGGTTTTTGCCGTATTCATCGGCGATCCATTCCATGATCTGCCCGTTGGTGTTCAGGTCTGGAGCAGGAATGTCTGTGTGGGGACCGATGTTTTCGCCAAGAGCCTTGATGAAATTGCGAGTCAGGGTCTCGAGTTCCCGGTTATTCAACTGTTTGGGATCGATTGCCAGACCCCCCTTGGCTCCGCCGAAGGGAATGTCGGCCACAGCCGTTTTCAGGCTCATCAGTTGAGCGAGCGTGCTGGCTTCAGACAGGTCAACGGTAGGATGGTAGCGGAGTCCACCCTTGTAAGGACCGCGGGCGTCATTGTGTTGAACACGGTATCCCTTTACGCAGATGAGTTGACCGTCATCCTTGCGCAAGGGCACTTCTACAATGATTTCCCGCTGGGGTTTCAGGATTAACCTGAGTTGATCAGCATCCAGAGCCGAATCCTGCTCCAGCAAGTGTTCGATTGCTGCCAGAGTATATCTGGTAACGGAGTCGGCACCGGAGGAATTTCTGGTGTTGTTCATGGTGCCTCCTTTTCTCGCGCACAAAGCACGAGCCGTTCCCTGCAGCAGCTGGAAGCTTGCCGTGATTCAGCAGAGAATCACGGCAAGCTTGTTGACAGAGGAAACAGGGTTTTTGATTTTGACTGGCTCTTGTAAAGCCAGCATTTTCCACGGTCTTGCCCTCAATACAGATAGTTTTTGTATCTGTTTTGTCTGGGCCCGACCATGGCTTACTTTTCCTGCCTGGGGCGGCAAACGGACTGCCGGTTCGGCAGTCGTGCTTGAGGTTCAATGACCAGGCAGGTTGGGGTCCAGCACAGCTGAATTCTGGTTTTGTCTCACAGCCTGCAATGCCTGCTGGATCGGTCAGCTTTGTTCAAGGACACAGAAATAAGATCGCACCAGGAAGCGCCTGCCAGTTTCGGGAATCTGCCGATCAGCAGCCGAAACCGCAGGGTCCAATCGGTTCGAAGCGGATTTGTTCCGGCTCCCCGGCAGGTGCGCTCTCTTTGGCAGGCTGGCTGTCCAACTGGACGACTATGCTCAGCTGTCCGGCAGCAGATCTGTTGGGTGTTGCGATCTGCACAAAAGCTCCGTTTGCGTTTGTGCTCACTCGGGCGATGTGGAAATGACCTTTGCCGAGGTTGAGAATTTCGTCTGCCAGAGCTGCCAAGGGCTGGGGCAGGCTAAAGTAGCCGGCAGCCGGCGTGCTTGAGGCGGATATCTGGCAGGGGCAGGAGTCACAGGTTCTCCCGAGGTTGTCGTTGTTGGGGCTGTTGTCGTTCATGGCTTTCTCCCTTTGTAAGACCGTCGATGATGAAATTTCCGGATGGACCGGCTCTTTGTCAGTCCGATGGTCTCAGTTAGTGTTTGAGGCAGGGATGTGAGGGCTGTCAGGGGAGCCATAAGAGCGCGACCTGACAGGTATTGCCCGGAGAGGCGATTTTTCCAGCAGGCAAGCCAGCAAGAGCAAGCCTCAAATCTTTTCTGTCCGTCGCAATGCATTGCGCCAGAAGAGAATTAAGGGAATTTGTTGTGCTTGCTTGTCTGTTGTTCTTGACTACCTGGTGTTCCGGGCGGGTTGAATTAATGGGGATAACTGCACCCTAACAAATCACCAGTCACTTGGCAATTTGAGCCGCCACAGGAGGCTGCAGCGCAAGATCTGCTTCTGCTGGGCATTTCATCTTTGTCCTTGCCGCTCTTTCAAGAAAGTGACGTTGGCGCAAGGTGATCCTGCTTAGACTTATTGCTCGCGCAAGCTTTCTGACAATCATCTCGATGACCTCTGTCAGCTAACGCGAATCGTTGCTGTGGGCTGCAGCTACCCTTGTGGCAACTGTTTCCATGTGCTGTCAGCCCGGATGAGCCGGTATGATTGTGCGTATGTATTTGCCGGATCAAATCGTAAATCTGTTGTTGTGATGCCAGGTGATGAAGCAGCCTCTCGAAAGTGAGTCCATGCTCCTGTCACCAGGACGTGGGGGCTCACTTATGGTTGCTAGCTTAACTTTCTGTCCGAGGATTCTTAGAAGATGGAAGAGACGCTGACTACACTTGATCGCTCCAAGCAAATGGAAGCTGAGATCATCGAGTGGCGGCGGCGTGTGCACGCGCAGCCGGAGCTGGGCTTTCAGGAGTATCAGACTGCGGGTCTGGCGGCTGAGATGCTCTTCGAGTGTGGCTATCAGGTGAGGACGGGTGTGGGCAAAACAGGTGTGGTGGCTGACAGGGGTTCAGGAGTAACTGTGGCTGTGCGCGCCGAAATGGACGCCCTGCCCATTGCCGAAGCCAACCGGGTCCTTTATGTTTCTCAGGTGCCAGGAGTCTCGCATGGGTGCGGGCATGACGCCAACCTGGCTTGCGTTCTCGGGGCTGCCCGGATTCTTTCTCAGGCGAGGATTCAAGGCGCAATCCGCATCCTGGCGCAGCCCGCGGCGGAAGAGTGTGCTGACGAAGCTGGCAAGACAGGCACCTATGCCATGATCGAGCAGGGGGCTCTGGAGAATGTGGCGGCGATCATAGCTTTGCATGTGGATGCCACTCTTCCTGCCGGCAAAGTTGGAATTCTTCTTGAGCCTGCACTTGCGGCTGCTAGCCTTTTTGCCGTGACAATTGAGGCCGATCCCCAGTCTCAGGGCTCAGAGAGTGCGGCAGATGCCGTGCTCCTGGGCTGCCAGGCTATCCAGTCCATTCACAAGCTGGCTAAGAAGCGCTCTGCCAGCGTGAATGAGCCGATCGTCACCATCGGCTCTTTCCAGAGCTCCTCCGGCGTGGGCGATGTGATCTCGCAGCAGGCTGTTCTGAAAGGCAGCTTTCGCAGTTTTTCTAAAGAGATGCGCAAAGCTATCATGTCCGAGCTGGAAGAGGCGTTGTCTTGTGTTGTGGAAGGGGGTGGACAGTACAAGATCAGTTATGGCAGCGGGCAGCCTCAGGCGCTCAATCATGCCGAGATAACCGAAGTAATGCGGCAGGCTGCTTGCGATTTGATTGGTCCGTCTAATGTGCTTGGCATAAAGCGCAAGACCTGGGTGGAAGATTTTTCCAAATTCACCGAAGTGGTTCCTGGAGCGATGATGCTTCTGGGAGCCGAGATTGCCACCAGCCGGCGCAGTCATCACAGCCCGCATTTCGATATCGATGAGTCCTGTTTGTATATTGGCGCAGCCATTTTGGCTGAGACCGCTATCCGCCTGTCAGATGTCTTGAACAGCGACAGGGAGTGATGGGGAATGGCCAAAATCCTTGTCGTGGAAGACAATGTCGAGCTGGCCGAACAGGTTCGCACTGCTTTGCTTTTCGAGCATCATACTGTGGAGTCCGTGCATGACGGGCGTGATGCTTTCGGGAATCTGAGAGCTTTTCAGTACGATCTTGTCATTTTGGACTGGGATCTTCCGGGCATGAGCGGTCTGGATATATGCAAAGAATACCGCGGCTCCGGCGGTGTCACTCCGATTCTCATGCTGACAGGCAAGGGAGGAATTGCTGAGAAGGAGAGCGGACTAGACGCCGGAGCCGACGACTATCTGACCAAGCCATTTCACTTGAAGGAGCTTCTTGCCAGAACCCGGGCATTGCTCAGGCGGTCGCCCCAGCTTACGGATAATGTGCTGAAAGCTGGCAGTCTCACCCTGGATCCTAAGAAATATCGGGTAGTGAAAGAAGGGCAGGTCATTTTTCTTGTTCCCAAAGAGTTCGCCATCCTTGAATTCTTGATGCGACATCCCAACGAGGTCTTTGCCCCGGAGGCATTGCTCAATCGCATCTGGCCTTCCGATTCGGAGGCGACAGCTGAAGCTTTGCGCACGGCCATGAAGAGACTGCGCAAGAAAGTGGATCCTGAAGGACAGTATTTGCGCACAGTGCACGGAGTGGGATACATTCTCGAGCTTCCTCCATAACCTTGCTCAGCGACCCATGCGCAAAGCTGTTGACTAAAACCCCGGGGGCGGAGCTGGTCATGCTCCGCCCCTCCCCGGCGGGACTGCCTGCTGACAGGTGCCAGACACCCCCGACAAGCTCTTTTTAAATGGTCAAGTTGGAGCGGTTGCCGCCGTTGAGGTGTATGTGTGTGATGCGGTCGCCTTTTGCATTGCCGTTGGTGTCTTCCGTGCTGAGTATGACATCCGGAAGATCGGCGGCAGCGCTGCTCTGATGGGCTTGCCAGTCCAGCTGCCTGACGAAGCGGATAGCTTCTTCGCGGCCTTCGGCTGACATGTTGCCGTTGTTGATCAGATTCATCAGGTCGAGTCCGGCATTGCGGCGGACGCCTTCTGTCAAACCACCTTCCATCTTTTGAAAATCGTCAGATATTTGTTGTTGAGTATATGCATCCATGATTTTTTCCTCCCTTTCTGGCGACCTTGCCTGTCGCCGTCTTGCTTATGAGTCTAAGCAGGGGGGAGGGCGAAGACGGGGCGAAGTTGTGACGTTTTTGGGTCGGCAGATTAAACTGTTGTTCGTTCAGTTGTCACAGAAGGACTTTGCCATAACCAGACTCAAATGGATACCGGCGAGCTTCAAGCTCAGCCTCTCTCAGAAGGGACTCATGCTTGTTCTGGTCCTGCTTCTCTTTGAGCTGGCTTTTGTGGGAAAGCTCGTTTGCCTGCTCAAGTCAGCCGAGGAAGAAGCGAAGAAAGAAGAGCATGCCAAGCTGGTGCTCAGCCAGAACAACCACCTGGTTCAGCTCGTTTATGACGCTGGTGGCGCCATAAAGAAATACGTCATAACCAGAGACAGGAACAGTCTTGCCAAATACGATGATCTGGCTGCCGAAATTCCACAGGTGATGAAGTGGCTCAAGGACAACGTCCCGGAGGAGCATGTCGCTTTAGAGCGGATGGACAAGGAAACACAGGTAGGACTGGCTGTTCTTGGAAAGGCCAAGGATGTCATCGAGAATTCTTCGCCGATGGAGGCAATGCAGCAATTCAGCCAGCTCCAGAGGCAGCTGCAGCTTGTCTTCGATTCGATGATTACGGATTTTCTCGACTTGCGGCGCCGCCTGCAGCAGGTAGAGCTGGCCTGCCCTTCGGCGCAGCGGCGCGTGCGCGAGCAGTCCGAGCACCTTCTTTATCTGGGCATTGTGGCCAATATTGCCTTTGCTATCTTGCTGGCTGTGTCTTTCATGCGCGGTATTACTTCCCGGCTGCAAGTCCTTGTTGATAATACGCAACGCCTGGCCAAGGGGCAGCCCCTTGTGCCGCTTGCCGAAGGCTCTGACGAAATTGCCCAGCTGGACAGGGTCTTCCACGATATGGCGTCTGCCCTGGAAGAGGCAGCCCAGCGCAAGAAGGAACTTGTGGCCATGGTCAGCCACGATTTGAGAACGCCCCTTACTTCCTTGCGTGGTTTTCTGGAGCTTCTGACCATGGGGGCGCTGGGCCAGGTGAGCGAGCAGGCTGCCGACCGGGCACGCAAGGCGCAGAACAGCGTAGAGCGTCTGATTTCTCTAATCAACGACTTGCTGGATCTAGAGAAGATGGAATCAGGCACTGTTCATCTCAGCCTGGCACCCTGGAAAGTTGAGACACTGATCGAGCGCTCGGTCGAGTCAGTCGGTGAATTTGCCGAGAGCCATGATGTGACGATTGTCTCGCCAGTCACTGATTCGACTATGGTTGCCGATGGGGACCGGCTTGTGCAGGTTCTTGTCAACCTGCTCTCCAATGCTGTTAAGTTTTCGCCGCCGGACTCGACGGTGGCAATTGTCTTGAAGGAGTGGCCAGGCTGGCTGGAAATTCGGGTCAAAGACAAAGGGCGTGGCGTGCCGGAGCGTTTTCAGGCGGCTATCTTCGAGCGCTTCCAGCAAGTCGAGGCAGCCGATGCGGCGCAAAGGGGCGGCACCGGGCTCGGTTTGCCGATATGCAAGGCGATAGTCGAGCAGCATGGCGGCACAATTGGCGTTGACAGTCAGGAAGGGCAGGGTAGCGAATTCTGGTTCCGTTTGCCGCAAGATGCTACCAGCGACGGTGCTGCCGCACGCTGAGAGGGCAGAGTCCTGACTGTTTGATTCTTTGAAAAAGAGATCGAGGGACATCAAGGAATGTCATGTACGCCGGTAGGGGCTAGGGAGGCACTGTCGAGGAGGTTGAGAGCCGCCTGTCTGTCGGAGGGATCGAGCAGCTCCAGACTGATGCTGCAAATGGATGTTGACAAGCCGGCAGGAGTCGGGGTCGGACGACACGCCAGAGTGTTTCTCAGGAGCTTGTCGGCTGACAAGACCTGGAACAATGTCTCAAATGTCAGTATGAGCCTGCCCACAGATTTGATCCTTACTTAACATGCCGCTAACATAGATGTGCAAAAATGATAACTGGTGGAAGAAGTATTTCCAAAGTCCGATGGATAGTGACTCTCTGCTGATATATTTAAAACATGCTTTACCAGATATGTCCTAGATGTAAATTCAGAGTCGCTCTCAACAAGCACATTTGCTCTACTTGTGGCGCGGCTGTGCCCTGTAAGAAAGAGCTGGAAGAGGCTGCTTTGCAGAAAGAGCAGGAAATGCAGGCAGCGCGCGGGCAGAAGGGCTTCTGGAAGAGTTTATTCAGCCCGGCTCAGGCAAGAGCTGAGAAGAGCGAGCCCATACACGAAGAACGTGCGCTTGGCAAGACATAGGCTCGCGTGACTTATTGCTTGTAGATGGCTGTGTAGTTCCAGTAGCTGCCGAAAACTTTGCGCACATAATCACGTGTTTCGCCAAAGGGAATATTTTCTACGAATACATCTACGTCGGAAGGCATGTTTGCTGCCCAG
Organism: Candidatus Melainabacteria bacterium; assembly: GCA_023250095.1. Classification (GTDB taxonomy): domain Bacteria; phylum Cyanobacteriota; class Vampirovibrionia; order Obscuribacterales; family Obscuribacteraceae; genus JAHFBI01. The sequence goes on along the minus strand of JAHFBI010000016.1, from coordinate 10,658 downwards.
CGTTTCACGGCATTTGGCCCGCCGTTGTAGCTGGCCACTGCCAGGAGAGCGTTTCCTTTGAAGCGGGTAAGGACGTAGGCCAGATAATCTATACCGAGTTTCAAGTTATTTTCCGGTTTGTGTATGTCGGCGGCAGAGTTGATTGGCACCCCCAGCCTTTTGGCAACACCAAGGGCGGTGCCAGGCAACAGCTGCATGAGTCCGATAGCTTTCGAGCTGCTGAGTGCCTTCGGGTCATAGCGGGACTCTTCGCGGATCAAGGCTTGAACAAGAAGCGGGTCGATGCCTCTGGCGCTGGATTCGGCGCAGATTTGCTTTGAATAGAGCAAAGGGAAAGCCATCTGCCAGAAAATTGTTTTTGCCGGCGCTCCTTTAAGTTTACTGCCAGCATCGTTGATGGCTTGAAGCGGTAAGTCGAGCCTGGACAGGAAGAAGGCTTTCAGCTCGGGCACATCCTTGCTCTTGAGCAGATCGAGGCACTCATCCCATTGCCGAAGTTCGGCAAGCAGGGCGACAGTCGGGCCGGCCCTTTCGGTAAGCTGTCTGGGGGGCAGCGGCCAGGACCAGTCTTCCGTTTGTCTCGGGGCGCCTGCTGAGGGAAGTTGAAACTTGCGGCAAGTCCAGCTTTGATCGCTCTTTCCTGTGAGAGCGGCAAGCCGTGACGCTGCCCGGTGTCCATAATAGTGCCAGCCCCAGGAAGCGACTGTTTTTTTGTAAGCAGCTTTAGCTTGCTCCTTTTGTTTTAGCTTCTCCAGAATTTTGCCGCACCAGTAAGAATAACGGACTGAGGCACGGGTGGCCGGATAACGAGTCAGGGCCTGCTGGCAGTGAGAAAGAGCTGCAGACAGCTTGCCGTTTTGAATTTCGTCCCAGATGAGCCACCACCTTGCTTCGGGAGCATAAGCCGAATCTGGATATCTGGTGGCAAGCTGACGGTAATAAGCCAGTGCCGTTGCAGCCGGGCTCCTGATTGCCAGGTTATACAGGGCGATGTCGGCATGGTTTTGACTCTTTTGTAGTATGTTTTTCCAGATACAGATGGCCCCGTCGCGGTTTAAGAGGCGACAGAGGGCAGTGGCAGCCGGGGGGACCGACGGGTCATCCGGGTGTTTCTTGATGCCATCTGCCAGAAACTGTTTGGCTTGTGTTCTTTTGCCGAGATTGAGCAGACAGGTTGCCTGCTGCTCAAAGATCCAGTCGCAAGTCTTGCCGCCTTTGTTGCCTTCGCCAGGACCATGTCCGGCTTTTGTCCATTCAGACAGAGCCTTAGCCCATTGCCCCCCGGCGAAATATACCCGGGCGAAAAGATCGTGGTCAAATGAACTGGCGGCAAAATCCTGGAGGCGGCTGAGCCGACTCACTATCGCAGGAGCGAAACGGCCATCCGGACTGGACTCAAGATAGGCGCGCAAGACCCGTATGGCTTCGGACTGTTTGCCGTCTGTAAGATCCATTTCGGCCAGGTAATAGGATGAACCAAGAGCAAATTGCGACTGCGGAGCGAGATCTTGAACTGTGACAAATTCCTGCCGGGCGTTGCTTGTCTCAGAGGCTCTCACGTAAGACTGTGCCAGGGCGTAATGAGCAGCCAGCTTGCTCTCGGGGTCAGACGAGCCGTTGGTGATTGTTGCAAGAGCCGTCCTTGCGGTCTTTTCATCGCCCCCGGCGGCGGCACATTCGGCAATGTGCCACTGGCTACGCTCCCACAGGGGCTCGAGGACAGTCGCCTGCCGGAAGCTTGCGATGGCTTCCGCCAGATCAGTAGTACTTCCGCTACCAAACAGGACACGGCCGAGCACGTAAGCCAATTTTGCTTTCAGGGATGGCTCGCTCGTGGCGTTTAAGGCAGCTAAAAGTTCGGACTTCTTTTGTTGCGGGCTCATTGTCTCAAGCCGGGAAAGCAGATCTTCTGCCTGAGGGCTGCTTGCCGGCAGGGCGCTGTCGGCGCAATAAGGTGTGAGCGGCTTTGCCTTTTGCGCGCAGCCGTTGACAGTGAGTGTAAGGAGGAAAAGACAGGAAAGAAGTGCTGCCGACAGCCTGGGGCCCTTTCTGCCGCCAGTTAAACAGGCATCAGCAAGGGCTTGTAGATTGAGCCTTGCTGGCTGCTTTGTTGCTTTTCCGAAAGCTGTCAAGTCCGGCAAAATCCTGAGCTCTTGTCAAAAATGCTAGCATAGCGCTTTGATATCTTTCTTGCCCGGGGAGAAGAATGTCCCGACCGGTAGTTTATTTTGATAATGCCGCTACCACGTACCCGAAACCGGAGGTGGTCTACAAACAGCAGGATGAGTATTTCCGCTCAGCAGCCAATCCGGGGCGCGGCACGCACAGGCTTTCCTTGCAGTCTGCCAAGACGGTCTTCGATGCTCGCCTTATGCTGGCAGATCTTCTTGGCATAAAGCGCCCCGAGCGGCTGATTTTTACGCCTGGCTGCACTTATTCCATCAACATGGCTCTCAAAGGCTTTCCTTTTGAGCAAGGTGATGTCGTTCTTGTTTCGTCCCTCGAGCACAATGCTGTCATGCGCCCGCTCAGACAACTTGAGTCCAGTCGCGGCATCAAGATAGCCGTCTTGCCTTACGCCGAGCAAGGCATTGTCGGTCTGCACGCTCTGGTCGAGGCAATGCTCAGGTTCAAGCCCCGACTCTGTGTTCTGACGGAAGTCAGCAATGTCACAGGCGAGTCCATCGATCTTTCGTCCATTGCTGCTATCTGTCTGGCTAATCGTGTACCTTTGATGATCGATGCGGCGCAGTCAGCCGGTGCCAGCCTCCATGATTTTACCCAGCTAGGAGTCAGTTTGTGGTGTGCTTCCGGGCACAAGGGACTTCTAGGGCCGCCTGGGGTTGGACTGCTTTATGTGGCACCGGAGGTGGAGCTTACCCCGCTTGTTGCCGGAGGAACAGGCTCTCATTCCGAAGATCTGGAAATGCCGGTTGCTTATCCCGATCGCCTCGAGGCAGGCAGTGCTGCCGGACCGGCTATAGCCGGGCTGGGCGCGGCAGCTGCCTGGCTGAAAGAGACGGGAATCAAGAATATTATCGCTGCCGAAAACGCTCTGGTTGAGCAGTTTTTAGACTGGGCCCTCAAGACGCGGACTGTTTCTGTTGTCGGCAAGCGCACAGCCTTTTCAACGGCTGTAGTGTCTTTTTCGGTGCCAGGCGTTCCTTGTGACGCTGTGGCACAAATACTCGATGCCGAATTTGGTATTGCAGTTCGCTCCGGCTTACACTGCGCGGCTTTTGCTCATGGAGCACTTGGGACACTGTCCACCGGGCTTGTTCGGGCCAGTTTCGGCTATTTCAACACGCCGGAGCAAGTGGATTTTTTTTGTAACGCCTTGACGGCCATCGGCGCTCAGGCTCAATCAGGAACTTTGCGCTGAGCCTTTGTTGTCTGACTGCCAGAGTCAGGATATTTGTGGACCGTTGCCGTTTCTTTGCGGTGGCAGCTTGGCCAGGTCGAACCAGAATTTATCGATGCCCTGAATGACTTTGCCATATTCGCTGAAATTGCGCGGCTTTGTCACATAGCCGTTGGCATGTAACTTATAAGTGACCAGAATGTCTTCTTCCGATTCTGATGTTGTGAGGATAACAACCGGGATGATTTTCAGTTTCGGGTGTTCTTTCAGTTCAGCCAGGAGCTCGCGCCCGTCTTTCCTCGGCAGGTTGAGATCGAGAAGGATGAGATCCGGCCTGGTATGTTTGTTTGCTCCGAGCAAATAATCCATGGCTTCCTGCCCGTCGCGAACTACGTTCAGATTGATGCCAACTTTCTCGCGCTCGAAGGCTTCCGAAATAAGATCTACATCGGCAGGATTGTCTTCAACCAGCAGTACTCTTGTCTCCTGTCCCACGGGATACCTCCTGGATGTTTCTGATGATACCTTTTTCAATATCTGGTGCCGGACAATCGGCTACACCAACCAGCCAGCACCAACAAGCCAATCTTAGCAGTTGAACCCGGCTGGCGGACCTGGTGTAAGAAATTTGGCGGTGCTTTCTCGAGCTCAGTTGTTTTTCTGGTCTTGGTCCGTGTAAGTCCGCCAACTCGGACTTCTGGGTAGTCTGGCTATGTTGAACCAGAAGTCGTCAATGCCATGCGCCACTTTGCTGTACTCTCTGAGATTGCCTGGCTTTGTCACATAGCCGTTGGCGTGCAAGTTGTAAGTGCCCAAAATATCCTCTTCTAAGGCAGAGGTCGAGAGGATGACCACGGGAATTGTTTTCAGGCTCGCATCAGCTTTGATTTCTGCCAGCACTTCCTGCCCGCTTTTTCGGGGCAGATTCAAATCCAGAAGGATAATGTCCGGGCGTTGAGAGCTTGCCTCCGGCTCAAGCTCATATAAATAGTCCAGGGCAGCCTGCCCGTCCTGGACTATATCGATGACAACAGATATTTTTTCGCGCTCGAATGCTTCCATCACAAGGTCGGCGTCGGCCGGATTGTCTTCCACAAGCAAGACTCTAGTGGGTATGCTCATATTCCTCCCAGGCTCTGGTCACGAGATTTTGAACTGAACTGCAAGAAAGCGAATTTGCTGCGCTTATGAATTTGTTCTGGATTTGCTTGCTGCCTTTGGCAAATCTTGTTTCTTTGCTTACTTAGGATGTGTACAAGATGATTGAGACCGGGACGCCTGGAGGATACTTCTTTGACTCTAGTTTGTCTGATTGTGAGAGCCTGCACATCCACCGATTGAGCGGCTCTAACACTTAATAGTGAATGGTCACAAGGATTAATCAGCCCATCCCTTGCTCAGGGGATGGCGTAGTCCCTTCGCTGTCCGCTTGCTTTGTCGGGCAAGCTGAAAAATTTGCTCATGCATGAAATTGGCTGCTGCATAAGACTTGCTGGCGCACAAAATTTGCAGAGAGTCTGTCCGGGCTCCTCAGCGCAAGAGATTTTCAATAGTAGCCGCAGTGGCCACTTTGCTGCTTGCCTGGCACAATGGCAAGGCAACGATGAATTTTGAGCCGACTCCTTGCGTACTCTCACAAGAGATTGTGCCGTGGTGTAAGGCGACAATTTGCCGGCATAAATAGAGCCCCAGTCCCGTTCCTGGATAATATCTTTTGCCGGCATCGCTTTGCCAGAAACGTTGAAACAGCCGGGGGATGTCTTCCGGCGCAATACCTGGACCGGTGTCGACAACCTCCAGAAGGGCACGGTTTTCTGTCTGGCTAATTCTGACTGAAATTTGTCCTTCAGGCGGTGTGAACTTGATGGCGTTGTCCACGAGGTTCTGAAATACCCGGCGGATGCCGTTGGTGTCAATCCAGGCGATTACCGGATCCCGGGGCAGATGCATCTTGATTTCTATCTGGCGGTGGCGTGCTTCGGCAGCAATTTCGTCAAGGTAATATTTTATGATTTGAACAACGTCTGCTTCCTGGAAAACCAGGCTGCCGGCAGCTTTCTCATAGCGATAGACTTCGATGAGATTTTGCACGAGAGCAAGCAATCCATGATTGCTCTCGCGGAGTTTTAGCAGCACCTGCTTTTGCTCGTCTGTGAGCTCTCCCAGTTTGTCGTCGACGAAGAGGTCAAGTATTCTGTTGGCTCCCAGGAGGGGATTTTTCAGGTCGTGGGTGAGAGTGGCCATGAAATCTTCGCGCTGCTCCATAAGTGAGAGCAGGCGTTCCTTTCTCTCGGCCATTTTGCGCGTGACGGCACTGCCAAGGATATTGGCGATAGACTGAAGGAAATCCACATCGCTTGAGAGAAAAGTCCGCTGTGTCAGGCTGTGCACACCGAGGGCCGCCAGAGTCCCGTCTGCGACTTTGACTGGGATCAAGACAGTGCTGACTACAAGGTTGTCTGAGAGAAAACTTGGCGCGTCGAAGCGCTGATCATTCAGGAGAATCTCGACTATTGTCGGGCAATTTTCGACAAAAGTCAGTCCAATCGGGCATCTGGGATTGATGCCCGGGAGCTCGTGGCCGATGAGTTTTTCTGCCCAGCCGGTGCCGGCAGACATAAGATAGGTCTGCTCGGGCGCGGAGAATTTTACTATCGTGCAGGTGGGGATTTCCAGAACTTCCGAAACAGACAATGCCGTTTCTTGAAAGAGCGTCTCCAGGCTTTCGTCGCATAGAGCTTTTTGCCCGAGACGCGCGACTGTCGCTTGCTGGCGCAGGCGGCGGCCCAGTTCCTGTTCTGCCTGGTGCAAGTCGCTGACGTCGAAGCAGACACCCGTGTTTCTGACAGGCTTGCCGGCTTTATCGCAGAGGCAAATACCGCGGGCGACTATGTGGTGAACGCTCTCATCGGCCCACACGACTCTGTATTCCATCTCGAATTCGCCAGCTGCCCTTTGAGCGGCAGCGACAGTGTTTGCGACGCGCTCTCTGTCGCCCGGGTGGACATGAGCAAGCAAGTCCTGGAATGTTTGCGGAGTCGTCCCGGGTGTGATTCCGAAGATGGCTGCCATATTATCGTCCCAGGTGATTTTGCCTGAGCGAAGGTCGCGCTCCCAGATGCCTGTCCGGGAGGCTTTGAGAGCAAAACGCAGACGATCTTCTGCCTGGCGCGCTCGCAGATCCGCTTTCTTTCGCGCCAGAGCATAATCAAGACAACGGACCAGCGACTGGCTGCTGATGCTGCTCTTTGTCAGAAAGTCTTGCGCCCCCATTTGTACCGCCTCCATCGCCACGCAATCATCCTCTAGCCCTGTGAGGACAACCAGAGGTATGTCCAGGGTCAATCCCTGGAGGGCGGTGTAAGCTTCCAGACCGCAAACATCCGGCAAGGAAAGATCGAGCAATATGATGTCGAAAGTGTCAACTTTCAGGAGTTCGACAGCATCAAGCAAGCGTTGCGCCCTGGTAATTTTGAACCGGCCAGGACGCTCGCGCTTGAGAAATTCGTGCACGAGATCTGCGTCCGGGTCGCTATCCTCAATGAGAAGAATTCTGGTTGGGTCATCTTGTGGTCCCATTGCTTCCCGTGGTCCCGTTGATATCAGTTGTGCCGTTGATCCCGTTTGCGCTCCGGGGTGGTAATTTGGCTATCTCGAACCAGAAATCGTCTATGCCATGGGCTATTCTGGTGTACTCCTTCAAGCTGCGCGGTTTAGTGATATAGCCGTTTGCGTGCAGCTGATAAGTGACCATTATGTCGTCTTCCGATTCGGACGTTGTCAGCACGACGACGGGGATGACTTTCAGCTTCGGGTGGTCTTTCAGCTCGGACAGAAGTTCACGACCGTCTTTGCGCGGCAGGTTCAAGTCAAGCAATATCAGGTCCGGCCTGCAGGCCTTGCTGAATTGTTTCTTGCGCAGCAGATAATCCATGGCTTCTTCGCCGTCACGTACCACACTGAGATTGACGGCTATCTTTTCGCGATCGAAAGCCTCGGCAATGAGATCCGAATCGGCCGGATTGTCTTCTACAAGCAAGACTTTGGTAGGCCCGGGCATATATTTCTCCAACGACAACCCTTCTTATAGGGAAGTCTATCAGCCCTGTTGCTTTCCGACTACCGCAGCTGTTACTTAAAGTCTGCAGCACTGCAAGAAAAATACGTCACTAATATAGGAAGAACCGTTAATTGTTGGTTGCCTGTAAGGGAATAACTGTCTGAAAGGTTGAGTTTGCCAGCCTCAGGAGACGTAAGCGTTCCAAAGCAAGAAGTATTGGCTCTACGGTTGTGAATATTCGGGTATAGCAACATTGCAGGTCGAGCACCACATGTAGTATCGTCATCGGGACACCGCCGGTTGTCACCATTTGCAGATTAATACTGTCCGCTTCGACCGGGCTGGATTATCAACTGAGCCGGTGAAATTGGTTTCGCGCCGGATAGGCGAGGCTGTCACCGTCTATGGTGCGCTGAGCGCTTGTTCCCGGTTCTTGCTCCTGCTTCGTCAAGTGGCGCCAAAAGATAAAGCGGTCTGATTGATTTAGCCTGATAGTCTCTGTCTTTTCTTTTCACGATATAGATTAGATTGCAGCTCCGGGATATCAAGTAAGCATGCTGCCGGCTGGCGATCGGCTATACTTAGTGCCATTTCATTGTTCGGTTACAGGAGATCTGTTATGAGCACTACATTGAGCAAACCTGCGGCTTCCGACTCCGTCACCAGATATACGATCCAGGCCATAGATCAAATGAAGAGCATGGATTCGGGGAGAGACCCGGATTTGCTAAGGGCCATCCTGAAGCCGAAGTGCGAGATCACGCTTGAGGTGCCTCTGCGCCGTGATGACGGTAAGTTCGTCTCTTTTCAGGGCTATCGCGTTCAGCATAACGACGCCAGAGGGCCCTACAAGGGAGGGCTTCGTTTCCATCCGGCTGTGGATATCCACGAGGCGCGCATCCTGGCGCATTTGATGAGCTTGAAAACCGCTGTCGTGAACATCCCTTTTGGCGGCAGCAAGGGCGGCATTGCTGTCGATCCCAAGCAGTTGACCTTGCGCGAGCTGGAGCGTCTGACACGCACTTTCACATCCATGCTGGGCGACAATATCGGGCCGCTTGTCGATATTCCTGCGCCAGATGTCAATACTAACGCCCAAATCATGGCCTGGATAGTTGACGAGTACGCCAAGAAGCATGGACATTCTTATGGCGTTGTCACCGGCAAGCCGCTTGAGCTGGGTGGCTCTCTCGGGCGCGACGAAGCCACCGGGCGAGGCGTGATGATTGCCGTACGCGAGGCAGCAGCCGAGAAGAAGATGAATCTCAAGGGTGCCAGGGTTCTTTTCCAGGGCTTCGGAAACGTCTCATCCTTTGGCGCGCGTTTGATCGAGCAGGAACTGGGAGCGAAGGTTGTCGGTGTTTCCAGCTCGCAGGGCGCCATCTACAACAAGAACGGTTTCGACCTGTCCGGAGCCGAGGCTTATTACCGCAAGAACAAGGGTCTCAAAGGTTTTGCCGGTGTGGAGTGGATGACCAACGATGAGCTGCTCGTCCAGGAATGCGATGTCCTCATTCCTGGAGCCCTGGAAAATGCCATCACCATGAGCAATGCTGGCAAGATCAAGGCGTCTATCGTGGTCGAGGCGGCCAACGATTGCACGGAAGCCGAGGCCGATGCAGTGCTCAAAGAAAGAGGTATTTTCGTTATCCCGGACATTCTGGCAAATGCTGGCGGTGTTGTCGTGTCGTATTTCGAATGGGTGCAGAATTTCAGCAGTCATTACTGGGAAATCGCCAGAGTTCGCTCCGAACTCGAACGAACGATGGTGGCTGCTTATAACCAGGTTTCGTCCACGGCCAAAGAGCGTCAGCTCTCCATGCGTATGGGTGCCTATACTGTAGCCATCGAGCGCATTGTCAGAGCCATGGCTCTGCGCGGCATGTAAGGTCTACTGGACTTTTTGCCCATTAAAAAGCGGAGGGCGACTTGCTTCGGGCAAGCCGCCCTCCCTTTTTCGGGCAAGACGATATACAGGATATGGTTGCGCCCGGGAATGGCAATCAGTTTCTTCTTCTGTGCTATTGCTCTGATAAGCGCCGTGTCCGGCGGCTTGATTCAAGAAACTTCACCGCTTGCGCTTTGAGCCCGAGCAAGGACGGAACCCGGAAGCCTCACGGGGAGAGACTTGTTGCCACGTCTTGCTTGACATCGCTCTCTTTTGCTTGAGGGCGTTATAGTAATGGGTCCCTTTTCATGTTCGACTGTATGATTTCAGTGGCATAGAGGAAGTGGATCGGAAGAGCGGAGAGCAGTTTCTTGCCGCCTGTTACGGTGCAAAGGTAGCTCGTTGGAAATGCAGCAAGCAAAAAAGTCGGTGGGCGTTCCGAAAAAGAAGAATAATAAGGAAGAGGGGTCGCGCCAGGGGTTTGCTGGCGCGGGCGCGACCTCGGGCAGTCTTTTCTTGCGGCTTGGACTTGTTCTGTCAGTGGCTTTGCCAGCAGTTGTGGCACTGGCTGCTTTCCTTTACCCTTATTTGATGGTGCCGATCTATCAGCAGGCGGCTGCCAAGCTGGCTGTCGACGCTTCTGAGCACGAAGTTTCACCGGCCCAGGTCTTGCAAGTCATTGGTCGCCATAATCTTGGCTGGTATTACGTGACTGACCCCGATGGCAAGGTAATGCCCGGTTACCAGCCGTATGCCGTCGATCTCGGCGAATTTGCCACAGCTTCCCGGTTAGTCAACTGGATGGGCAATCCTTATTATGAGGCCGTTTCGCCGGTCGGGAACAACCGGGTTTTGCATGTGGGTTTCCATGCACAGCCTTTTGTGGGAGAGTGGCTGGGGCAACTCTTTGTAGCTGTTGCGCTTGCCCTGTCGATGATTGCGCTTACCCTGGGTGTTTTCTACTTTGCAGTCCAGGCTCCTCTCAGGGCAATTCTTGAGTATTGCAAGAAAGTGGATATGCGTGCTTCTTCCGACGGAACAATGCCGAAATTACCCGTGCTGTCCCTGGAGAGCCGGGCCGGATTTCTGGCTGCCGCGCGCGAAGTGATTGAGACGGGCAAATCTGTAGAAGATGCTCTCAGCCGGGTCATGACATACTGTCAGCACAATGCCGATGAAGTCAAAAGGTCGACGTCTGCTCTCTTTGAAGAGCAGATGCTTTCGGCGCAGAGAGATCTTGCCGATTTCCGGTCCAAAGATCTGGAGGACAAATTCATCAACAAGCTGGCTCGCGACGTCGAGGCGCTTAATTCCAGCGATCGCATCTGTCATGCCGTCTTGCATGAGTT
>JAHFBI010000254.1 GCA_023250095.1 Candidatus Melainabacteria bacterium | reverse complement strand
GATTACAGTCGGCGACACGCCGGCATTGACCGCAGGAGTTCTCCGGGGGCTTGTCGAGCAGCACCAGGCTTCCATGTCCACTGTCAGCCTGCTTACGGCTTTCGTTCAGGACCCGAAAAATTACGGACGCATCCTGCGAGATGGCGCAGGCAACCTAGTCAAGATTGTCGAAGACAAGGATGCCAGCCCAGAAGAAAAGCTCATCTGCGAGATCAATCCGGCCATTTATTGTCTGTCCTGGCCGCAGGCTGCCTCCGGGCTGGACGGGCTGAGGAACAACAACAGGCAGAAAGAGTATTACCTTACGGATCTTGTTGCCTGGGCCTGCCTGAATGGTTTGCCGATCGCCAGTTCGGTAGCTGCTGACTGGCGCGAGGTAGCCGGCATTAATTCGCGGCTCGAGCTGGCCGAAGCCAGCCGCCTTATGAAAGACAAAGTCATCAATCGCCTTGCTCTTGAGTCTGGAGTGACAGTGATTGATCCAGACTCCACCTGGATCGCTCCGGAAGTATCCGTCGGCGAGGATACGGTAATCCTTCCAGGTTGCTATCTGATGGGGCGCATAGAAATAGGTTCCTCTTGCATCATCGGACCGCATACGGTGATACACGGGATCTCCCGCATTGGTTGCCGGACAACGGTTGCCCAGTCGCTGGTTGCAAACTCATCCATAGGTGAGAACTGCCAGATCGGGCCCTTTGCCCATCTGCGCAACGGGACTTTGATCAAGGATGGCTGCCGGATTGGCAATTATGTGGAAATAAAGGGCAGTGACGTGGGCCCGTCGACCAATGTTTCGCATCTAAGCTATGTTGGCGACGCCAGTCTCGGCACCAAAGTGAATATAGGGGCTGGAACAATTACGGCCAATTACGATCACCTGACGCGCAAAAAATGCCGGACCACTGTCGAAGATGGTGCATCGACAGGAAGTAATTCCGTTTTGGTGGCGCCAGTAGTGATTGGCAAAGAAGCGCAGGTAGCGGCTGGCACTGTTGTCACCCGCGATGTGCCAGAAGGCGCTCTGGCGGTAGGCAGAGCCAGGCAGGAAAACAAGGAAAGCTGGGTGGAGCGGAAGCGGCGCAGTGCTGCTTCGCCCGGGCAAGAGATAACCTGAGTCATAGCGGAAGAGCTAAGCGGACATTCTGGGCAGACCGCTTGATAGCCTGCCGCGTAAATAATTTGCCGAACCTCACAGCGATATGACGCCAGGGCATATCTGCAGGGAAGCGATGCCATATCCGACAACTGGTTGCAGTCTTTTTATGTTTGCTCGTTCTTGACGAAATGGCTTTTGAGCGGACTCCTGCAAAAAGTCAATTCTTGTTCTTTTGCCCTCGTCCACTAAACTGAAGAAGTTGGGAAAAACGGGGCGCCAAGCCGGATGCCTGCGGCAAGCGTAAATCCAAGAGGCGAAGAGTTTATGGCGTTGTGTCGTCTGAAGATATATGGTTCCTTGTGTTAACCCGTATTTTTGAGTGGGAAATGCTGAGACCTTCAGCCTAGAAACGGAAGGATAATGGATAAAACAACTTTGCCGGCCCATCTTCAGAAGCGTATTGAAGAATTGTGGGGCCGCGAAAGCAGTTACTGGGAAGATGAACTTTATTCGGCAGAAGCTCTGACGAATCTGGAGTACAGGACGGTACTGGAAAGAAGCTTCAGTCTCGATCCTTTAGGCCCGCTGCCGCCTGGGCTACCAGATATATCCCCTTGAGCGTCAGGCAGGGATCTGTGATATCAAGATAAGCTGAGTGCCGCCCGACAGGCTCGCTCCATCCACCTGTGGCCACTGTGGTCACTTCACCCTTGAGGGTCTTGCGCGCCAGCCTTACCCAGTATTCGACAAGGCCTATTTGCGCCAGAAAAGTGCCGTTGACGATGGCTGAATCAGTGTCGAAAGCCAGCTGTGGCGTAACCGTTTGTTCGAGCCTGGTGGCAGGCAACTGGGCTGTCGATATATGCAGTGCCGCAAGTGTCTGCCCCAGCCCGAGAGTGATGAAGCCGCCGCAGAAGCGCCCATCTGCCGAAACTGCCGTCAGCGTGGTCGCTGTTCCCATATCGACCACGATCACCGATGATTTCTGCCCATAGAGCTTCCAGGCAGCGACGGCGTTGGCTACGCGATCCGCGCCCATTGTCTGATAAATATCCGAAATCGGTACCGGACCCTGAGCACTGACTTCAAACAGTCCGCATCCGGCAAGGGCAAGCTGTGTCTTGATCTCAGAGGCAGCCGCCGGCACCACCGAACACAGCGCTACAGGCGGGCGGCCGTGCGCACCATCGGCGATGGCGCGTGCCGCGGACATTGCCTCCCTTGTCGGGTAGTGCCAGGTCTGAACCAAGGCACCGGTCTTGAAAAGCCCGCAGCTGATCCTCGAGTTCCCTATATCTATAGCTAAAAGATCGTCTCTATCTATCTGCATATTTTTTGGCTGAGGTCATTTAGACGCAGTACCGCTCAAGTCAGCAGAAACCGGCGGTATTTCCTGGAGGATGAAATTGCGGATGCCTTTCTCCAGTCCTGCGGCTGCTTTCTCCTGCCCGTCAGGAGTGATCAGTTGAGCATATTCGTCCGGGTTGATCATGAAGCCTACTTCAACGAGCGCGGATAGCATGCGGCTGGGGCGGCAGAGAGCCAGATTCTGATAGCGGGCGCCTGTATCCGGGAAACCAAGTTCTGCTGCTACGGCTTCCTTGAGCTTTCGAGACAGGGCAATAGCCTGTCCATGGTACCAGTAAGAAGAAGTGCCATGCTCGCTCATCGGATCGCGCCCGTCCGGCAGGGCATTATTATGCACAGAGATGAGAAGATCGGCGTGGGCAGCGACAGCCGTGTCTACCCGGGTTGCAAGAGAAACATCCATGTCGTTGGTCTGCCGGGTCATAATGACAGTGGCGCCATCCTTCTCGATCATTTGTTTCAGTTTAAGAGCTATAGCCAGATTTACCGCAGACTCCGGAATGCCTGAACAGCCCAGAGACCCAGTTTCGTTGCCCCCATGTCCTGGATCGAGACAAACAATCAAGCCGGAGAGCGGCCCTGCACCATACACCATATCCGGTGTACCTTTTACATGCAGAATCAGGTTGCTTCCTTCATAATCAGCCCAGAACCCCCATTGCTGTTTGACGTTCAGGTTGAGCGTTACCTGATAGATGCGGTCGCCGAGCTGTCCCCATGTAAGGAAATTGATCAGGCTTTTCGTCGCAACAGAAGGAAAAGTCTTGCCGGTTGTGAAGGAACCCTTGGATTCGGCTCCCGACCGGGTTTCTTCCCCGGCTCCCCGGTCGTCGATCTGTCCGGAGGTAATCCAGTCGGTGTCGGCTGTAGCACCGAAGATGCGCAGGACAAGCCTGTTCGGCTTGATCTGTTGCTCGATTTGATAAGGGAGTCGCTGGTTGAGGGGAATGACGACCCGGGCGCCCCTTGCTCCTTCGGTTTCCAGGTTGACCGTCCGAACGCAGTCGGACGGCAGCAGTCCGGGACCGTCGTCGCCGGACAGGTCTTTCTTCTCGATCCAGAAATGTCGCCCAGGGGCTGCCTCGAGACAGCAGAAGTCTCCCCGGAAGCCATCACACAGGAGCCGGACACCTTCGGGCAAGGGCGTCGTCCTTGCCTTTCCCGGGCCGAGGCGTACGATAGTATCAGGGTGTATGGTCGAAGTGAGATATGGCTGGGAAAGCACGCTCAGATGCCCAAGTCCAGTTGCTTGAACGCTCCTGCCTGCTTTCGTGAGAATGAAGCGGGGCAAGATGTTACTCCACCGGTCATCGGCTTGAACACGGTAAAAGCCCGTGTAGAGGTCTTTGTACGATGAGAGCGAGCGCTGATAAGTTACTCCATAAGCTGTGTCAAGCCCGAGATTAATGGACTGCCCCTTCTTTCGCGCGGATGAGGCAAGATCGACCGTACGTTTGCCGATTTGCACGCGCATCCTTCCCATCGGTGTGCCCCTGACGGCAAATTCCACAATATCGCCAGCCCTCAGCCCCATGTCTTCTTTTGGCTCGATTGAACCCTTGAGGATCTGCAGCGGACTGCCAGGAAGCGGCGGCGGGGGCAAGGGCTTATTCACCGTGAGCTTCAAGGTGAGATCTGGAGAAGCATCACGGCAGAGAGTTATCGTGTTGCTGCCGGGAGTAAGGCGTATTACATGGGCAAAGAAGCCTTCTTTGTTCAGTTTGACAGGGAGCCCGTTCAAGGTAAGTGTGCTCGTCGGGCTGCAGGAGCCGACAACAAAAGTGGAAGGAGCGTCAATTTCTGCTTTGTCTTTCGGATAGACCACAAGGATCCCGTTTGCCTGCCTGACTGGCGGAGCTGGCAGGGCGGCGGATTTTGCCGTGACGGTTTTCGATGGGTAAGACAAAGCCGGAGGAGTTTGCCCGTCTTTGAGGCGAGCGCCCGGGCTAACGGGGGCGAGACATCCTCCCAGCACTAGACTCGCAAAGAAAAAGAGCGGTACGCGCCTCTGGTCTTTCATGGCTGCCGGCTCTTTTGCATCCCCAGGCGTTGTTCGAGGGACGTGTCGTTAAGCAACCAGTTGAATTCCGGAATGTACTCGTATTTTGTGCCTGGATCGTCAAGAACAATCCGACTTTCCGGTGGCGAAAAGGCGTTGACCAGGGCGAACGGATTGCCATATTTGCTGGTGAACAGAGCTTCGTTCCAGCGGAAGAAGCGCGATATGCGGAAAGCTTTGTCATCGGCATCCCACTGGTTGTTTAGTGGGTCGACGACGAAAGCTATAGTAGCCTGCTGCATATCTTTTTCCAATGTATCCGGACGCAGGGCTCGATTGAATAGCGCCGGGTACCCGCGCGCTCCCGGGCACATGAGGAAAACAGCCCGGAAATTGTCTTTCTTGAGAAGAGGGCGAATTTGTTCCCGCTCGATTTCAACAGGAGAATACAATTTGCCGCCAATGGTGAATTTTTTCAGGACGGGCGATTGCCCGAGTTCCTGCAGGCTGTCGATGGGATATTTGTCCAGGATATTCTTGATACTGAGCAGATTATAAGCATTGAGCCAGAAAGTCAGGCGCTCGGCAGGGCTTTCCAGAAGGTCCGGCGAGATATGTTCCAGCTCACGGACCGCTTTGTCTGCGGCCCCGGATTTCTTCAAGCTCTGGTAATCGACAAGCCCGTGGCTCACCTTTGCTCTGAGCAGGTCATCATAAGCTTTGTACTCGTAGACTTTCGGGTGCTCGATTTTCAGGCCAAAAGAATGTAGATAGGCACCGAGATCGCTCACAAGCTGGCTGACGATGAGCAAGAGCCCTACAGCCAGAAGGGCGATTGAGACTATATTCTTCTTCCAGGAAAAGTTGCTCATCTGAATCATTGTAGCCGTTCCAAGTCTCCGGGTTTATCTAAGGTTTAGCTTGAATGGCTGTTGTAAGCTTGTGGATGTGAAAGGTGGGGACCTCTTTTAATGACCAAGCGAGCCAACAATTCGAGTCGTCCCTTGCAGGTCGTGCAATTTACAGATACGCATTTTTTCGGGAGTCCGCAGGGCCGCCTGATGGGTGTGGATACGTCTTTTACTTTCGCGGAGGTGAAGCGTCTCGCCCAGTCACAACGCGGTACCCCTGACTTCTATCTTCTGACGGGGGATATCTCGCAGGACGAGACAGAGAGTTCCTACCGCAAGTTTTCTCAGTCCATAAGAGACCTCCAGGCGCCGGCTTATGTCTTGCCTGGAAATCATGACGCGCGAGCGGTTATGCGCCAGGTCTTCAGTGAAAGCGACGCTCCCATAAGAGACGATCTTAGTTTTGTCAGCGGCGCCTGGCAGATAATTCTCCTGGATACTCTCGTCGAAAGACAAGTCGGCGGGCACCTGTCGGAAACTGAGCTTGAACGGCTGGAAGTGGCGCTGTCGGCTTATCCTGAACATCATGCCCTGGTCTGCCTGCATCACCATCCGCTGCCGGCAGGAGCCTCCTGGATTGACGGAATTGGGCTTGATAACGCCGCAGACTTCACCGACACGCTCGACAGGCATACCAACGTTAAAGGCGTACTCTGGGGACACATACATCAGCAGTTTGACCTGGAGCGCCGGGGTGTCAAATATATGGCTACCCCTTCCACATGTGTACAGTTCAAACCACGTTCCGAGAGCTTTGCCGTAGACGCTGTGCCGCCCGGTTACCGCTGGCTGGAACTGTGTGCTGACGGTCATGTCTTGAGCGGAGTCGAAAGAGCATCTCGCGTGGCAACCGGTCTGGATCTCTCATCGGCTGGTTATTGACTCCCGGATGTCGCCTGACAGAAGCCCTGCTCCTGAACATATGTTTTCGTGAACTGGATCCACCGGTCCAAGCTACCTCTTTAAAAGTTCAACCGATATCGGTTGAACTTTTAAAGAGGTAGCTTGGCTAAGCAAGAAATCCTGTGTTCCCGTTGTCAGAGCTGTTTTCGACAACAAGAGCCCTGGTAACCAGCTGTCAGCTGGAACTTGTCACAAGCAGCTCTTGCACCGAAACGAAAGGCCGCCCTTCGCGCTCGGCGCAACTGGCCTTGGCCCTTATCATCTTCTCCAGCTGCATGCCGCTTTCCAGAATAAGAAACAGGTCCTGTCCGTCCACTGCTATCAAGTTGTTATGGTTTTTTTTGTCCATCCACTCCATGGCTTCAGGAGAAAAACCGGCATAGCTGAGAAAAATTACCCGCGACCAGATTGTTCGATCACGGAGCTTTTCTTCGAGCTCATCGAGATCGGCTCGAGTGGCCGGGGACTTCCATCTGGCGCTCACATAATAGATATTGCCATCGCACTCGGCCTGCCCGATGACCTTATCGCCCTGAATAAGCATGTGTGTCTTCGGCTTCAGCCCGGAACCGGAAAGCAATTTGTTCAAGAACCCTTCGAAAGCCGGTCCCCGCTGCTCGGGATCAAACTTGGCCAGCTTCATCAGTTCTTCGCGCAGGCTCACGCCAATATCCGGCCTTCTGAAAGAAAGCGAGACGGTTTGCGGATCTTGTTTAGCTCCTGAAGGCAGCTTCTGTAAGAAGGAGGGATCACAGAGCTCGGGCACTTTCAGCCCAAGCCTGCTGACGTTTCTGTTGATAAGCCTGACATCATCCTGGGTAATAGGGCGGGCAGAGCCTGAGCGCATATAGACGCTTCTTTTGACGATTTCAGCCACCATCGAACAGAAGGCATAGCGGTTGTGTCCAAAAGCTGTCTCCAGCAAGGTCGTTACAGCCAAGCGCTTCGGCTGGGAAAGGGAATACTCACCAAGTTCAAATTTTTCCGCCATTCCTTGAAAGGAAAAGCCGCGGTCGCCTTCCTCCGCTGCAGGACCAGGCA
>JAHFBI010000253.1 GCA_023250095.1 Candidatus Melainabacteria bacterium | reverse complement strand
CAGATGAGCTTTGCCTGCGGGTCTTGTGGATCGACTATGTTCAATGCTCTGCCCCAGCGGGCAAGCAGCTCGGGGCTCAGGAAGAGGTCCTCAGAAGGTTCTCCGTCCAGAAAGCTGGACAAAGGCTGCATGGGTTGAGCACAAGGTAGCCTGACCGGCGCCGGGCACTCTCTGGAGCCGCCGGTTCTGGCTTGGATAAAACGGCGCGGTCGGCTCATCGGTGTGCCGAAGAGTGTGGAGCAAAGGTCCAGTTCGTCGATGGCATATCCCGCCTCTGACAGTATCTGAAGAAGATGCCTGTGTATGGAGCTGCCGGCAAAGCCGAGCACATTCTCCAGAAGGATCATCTCAGGCCGGCTCAGGGGAATGAGGCTGATTAGATTTAAGAAAGATGCTGAGCGCGGATCTCTATCACCCCGGCGCTTGCCTCGAACGGAAAAGGGAGTGCATGGCGGGCTCATCCACCAGAGATCGCAGGTTGGAATTTCGGACGGCGAAATGGTGTCGAGGTTGCGGCTGCTCGGACTCAGACCGAAATTGTAGGTATAGACGCTGTTCGCTTGCTGGCTCTGGTCAAAGGCCTGGATGACTCTGACGCCGCAGCCCCTGGCAGCAGCGGCAAAGGCGCCTATGCCCGAGAAGAATTCCACAGCTGTGAGCGGGCTGTCGAGGCAGTCGGGAGACTTTTTTGCAGGGGCAGAAGGCATGGTTGGTCTGGATGGGACAGGATCTGACGTGGTGGTTCGGGCAGCGGGCGGCAGTCGATCAGGCAGGAGTTCTCAAAAAAAGTCGGGTGTCTGCAAGAAGTGGCAGGGGAAACACTGCCACCGTATAGCCTATAGTATTGGCGTGCATTGGGGTATATATGGGTCAGTGCCTGTTCGGGCAGCAGGGGTGCAAGAGACGGATGTGTTTGCCTTAGATGCGGGAGTCCTGAGTGTACCAAGACGAGCGAAGGGCTGACGACTTCGAGCGCGAGCAGGTCTTTCAAAGAAGGCTCGCCGAGCTGGGCTTCCAGCGGCAGCAG
Source organism: Candidatus Melainabacteria bacterium (assembly GCA_023250095.1). GTDB lineage: Bacteria > Cyanobacteriota > Vampirovibrionia > Obscuribacterales > Obscuribacteraceae > JAHFBI01. The sequence continues at coordinate 6,303 of JAHFBI010000253.1, read as the reverse complement.
TTGCCCTGGAATATGGGTGAGACGCCTCAATTTGAGATTCCCAGGGAAGAGTCCAAGCTTTTTGCTGAGAAAGAAATCGAAGGACCCAATCTCTCCGATGAGGAAGTCGAGCGGCGGGCTCTGCTGGATTTACTCTCGCAGACTTACAATTTCCGGACCTTCTTCAAAAGGCTTCATTACGAGCTGCGGCGGGCCAGGCGTTATAAGAGAGCGCTGGCTGTCGTTCTTGTTGCCATTGATCATTTGGACCAGATTGGCCGCTTGCACGGGCTTGATGCTGCTGATGTCATGGTCAAGAGCGCTGCTTACACGTTGCTTGGCTCCATTCGCGATGTCGATATTGCCGGGCGATGTCGCGAGGATACTTTCGGAGTGATTCTACCTGAGACTGCCGACGCCGGAGCCGAAGTTGCGGCTGAGCGCATCCGCACAAAGATGGAAAGACATTCGATTAACCACAACTGGCAGACAATCACAATGACAGCCAGCGTCGGAGTCTCTTGCTTTCCCGGACCGGCGGCAAGCGTCGATGAAATGTTCGCGCGTGCTGCCGAAGCTTTGCTTCTGACGATGGAGCGCGGTGGAAACGGAGTCCTCTTTGCCCGCTGAGGTCAGCCCATTTCACGCAGCCGGCAGAAGCAAAATCAATGCAAGGGCGTCAGGCAGTTATGAAATTTCGATGGACAGGGCTTTTTGCAAGACTTCAGGTAGGGACAATATGCCGACAAGCTTGTGGTCTGCTACCACAGGCAAGGCCGAAATCTTGTCATGGAGCATGATCTGCACGGCCTTGACCATGGGCGTATCTGATTCTACGGCAGGAACATGGGTGGACATGACTTCGGAGGCTGTAAGTGTCTTGATATCTTTGCGGGCAGCATGCTTTTCCTCGCCGGCTAAGGAGAAAAAACGGAAAGGGCCCTGCCGAACGTGAACGATGCGGGCAAGCAAATCTTGCGAGCTGATCATGCCGAGCAAAACTCCATCTTCATTTACTACCGGAAGGTGCGCCCGGTGGTTTTCAATGAGCCGGCGGACAATTTCTTCGACACTTGTTTTGGGCGATACAGCCAGCGCGGCGTCATCCATATATTCAGCTACCTTGTGTTGTGCGCCGCTCGCCTGCCTGACCTGGGCGTCGGGCGCGGTGCGGCTGCCGTTTTTGCGGATGGCTTGCACCTCGTCCACAAGGATAAGCCCTTCGGTGACCATTTCTTGCAGGATTGGCAGCAAGGCATCAATTTTGTCGACATCATCGACGACGATGATGACCACCGGGAGATTGATGGACAGATCCACGATCGCTGTGGTGTGCACCTGCCCGTGGACACCAAAGCCAAGGCTTCCTCTCAAGACTGTGGCGCCGGCGCAACCTTCTTTGCGAACCCGTTCGACAATGGCAGACCCGAGATTGGATCCATGAAAGCGGTCTGTCTCATCGATGAAGATCATGACTCGCTTTGCAATGCCAGTATGCATGGCAACTCCTTAAGCACGTGAGAGCAAATCTGCTCTGGAAGATGGTTGTCAGTCCGGGAATCGTCTGGACAAGACTGGCAACAATAATCTTGACTTGGTCAAGGGTAAATGTCCAAACAAAAAGACCACCCGGATTGCTCTGCGGTGGTCTTTAAGCTACTGCCTGGCTGCCCCTTGCTGGGGGCTCAGTATCTCCGCACGATTCAGCCAGTCCGTCTCGTGTGGCGGGCTCACTTGCTACCGTTTCCGATTAGCGCCAACCTGGCGTTTCTGCAAGGCCCCTCGGCTCGTCGTGCTTAACTTGAGTAAGCACTCACCGTTGATGAATACAGTTTAGCGCGTCGAATCCTATGTTCAACTACCCCGGAAGACATTTAAGGTTCAGCTGCTTGGTATCAGCAAGAGCGGCTTCATATATCGATCGGCGAATCTTAAATTGATTAACAAGCGCTGGATCAACAGACTGGACAAGGAGTACCCGGCACCATATGTGATATCGGGCCTTTATCACGGTATTGTATATCCGCAGCGATGCTATCGAATATACTTCAGCCACAGAGATGAGCTCCCGATGGCAAGCAGCCCCGGCTTGTGGCCGGGGCTGCAGATGTTTCAAGAGATAGCTGCTCACCTGGGTGAGGCAGCAAGCTCCTTGTAGATATCGGCTTCTTCGGCGTGGCTCTTCTCGATAAGGCTCTTGGCTTTCTCCACTTCCTCAAGTGTTCCATGGGCGACCACGACAAACTTGTCAGCTTTAATTGCTGTTTCGTACTTGATCACGCTGTTTTTGGGAATGCCGATGCTGTAGAGCGCGGCTCCCAGCGCAGTCAATCCACCTACGACCACGGCTGTCTCGATAGCGCCAACTATCCAGGTTACGATTGGACCAGCAACCATTACTGTGCCGACTCCCGGGATAAGAAATAAGCCGGAGCCGAAAAGCAGTCCCCAGGCCATTCCCCAGAAGGCGCCAAATTTGCCCCAGCTGGCCATCCTGTCACCAGTGTTATAGAAGCCGACCACGTTCTCATCGGCATGATATTCTCTGCCGATGATCGAAAGCTTCTTCATATCGAAACCTTCACTTTGCAGTAATTTGATAGCTGCTTCTGCGTCGCTATGCTGTTTGAATATAGCCACCACGGAATTGACGTCTTTCATAATTGAATCTCCCTTCTAAGTACTAGCAGTCCATTGAAGCCAGGGCCGCAGAACAGGGTGGCTGAAAACTGATCGACGTTATTCAGGAACAAGATCCAACCACCTTCCTGTAAGCCGGGATTTGGCGTCTCCTGAAATCCCCATGCTGGTTCTGGCGAAAGGCAAGATGGATCTTTGCCGCAGTGAACCTGTTCCAAGGCTCAGCAAGTATATCCCTATTCACCCATGTTGTATGCATCAGTCCGGCACGTTAGCGTACCTGTCCCCTGTCCCCGTGTCTGGCAGGTCTCCGGAAGATTGATGATTGTTCGGTTGTGCCTCAGGCTTGCATTGACGTGTGTCCGGAACAACCGGCATCAATGTCAAGCATCATTCAATTATGACACATCATCGACCCTTGCACGTGCTGTGCCGGTCAGAGCTAGAGTCACTGCTGTACTGTCCAAACAAAAAGACCACCCGGATTGCTCCGCGGTGGTCTTTAAGCTACTGTCTGGCTGCCCCTTGCATGGGGCTCAGTACCTCCGCACGATTCAGCCAGTCCGTCTCGTGTGGCGGGCTCACTTGCTACCGTTTCCGATTAGCGCCAACCTGGCGTTTCTGCAAGGCCCCTCGGCTCGTCGTGCTTAACTTGAGTAAGCACTCACCGTTGATGAGTACAGTTTAGCGCGTCGAGTCCTATGTTCAACTACCCCTGAAGACATTTAAGATTCATCTGCTTGGTATCAGCAAGAGAGCCTTTACATATCGATCGGCTGAGATTAAATAGATTAACAAGCGCCGGATCAATAAGCCAGTTGTGGACTATCCGGCATCATATGTGATAGCGGGCTGCTGCAGATATCAACTATATATTCAGACTGATCGCAAGATATATGCTTGCGCCTCTGGACTGAGGCTGCCGTCGCCATGGCAATTCCTACTTAGAGGAGGTTCTTAAGATTGCTAGAAGTCTGCAGTGAACGGGCCTCTGTTTCCAGTGACGATATGAAGTGAAACAGCGGTTTTCAGAACTCTGTTCATGACGTGTCTGTCTTGAGTGTCGGTTGAATGCAATTTTGTTTTCAATAGAGGCACTGAGATGATAGCTGAAGGCAGGGAAAAATCTGCTACAAAACCTCTGATGCCATCGCCGATGCGAAATTCTTCTGGCTGGCGGCAGCTAATGTGGGTTGGTTTCTGGAGCTCAGAAAATGCCAGCCCAGCCGAGCTAGTTAAAACAAGCTCCTGTCCGACTGGCACTGCAACTGTCTGATTGTTTGACAATACAAGCTTGACGCCACCAGGCTCGGAATGCAGGTTATAGACGGCGGTGGCGCTTGGACCATTCAAGACATACACGACAGAGGATTTCCGGATCGCGACCTGGCCCAGAGAGCATTTAACCAGGCTATCTCTGGCGGTCGAGGAAACCACAATGGCCTTGGACCATTGCCGGGGTGTGTTCCCTAAAGCAGCCTGAGATGCGCTCAGGGCCAGCGCCGTGCAAATTGTCGCGCGAGAAATCCATTGCGTTCGCCTTGCTATCGCCATTTTTTCATGAACCTCCGTATGGTGACTTTCATCTGTTACGAGCTGCTGGTCCAACGCCCGTGGTGAGGTCATACACGTCGACATCACTATCTGAATACGGTGCCGTGCTCAACAAAGCACGCAATTCAATCATCAATTTCAGACGCTGAGAATCAGACTGCGATTGCAAGGCATTAAGCTGGCTCTGTTTGGACAGCTGCAGCTTCTCATCAGGTAACGGCTGCCACTGGATGTCTCGCAGGGCGTTGCCGATGTCATACGCTTGTTCTGCCCGCGCCAATTCATTACTTCTAAAACTCGACACAGCCTCAGCGGCCTTCCGGAGTCGGTCGGCTGTCAAATTGGCGGAGTCCAGTTTGCTGCGGATCATCGAGGTCACAGCGAGCCTCTCCAGCTGATCCTGAGTGAGCACGCTGCGCGAGTCTATGGCGAATTCACCTCTGAGATCGTCCACATCGGCCAGACATCGGCTGAGTGTGTTCTGTTTGTTCATAACATCATCTTCGGTAGCACCGCGTTGTGCCGCGACCGCGTCATACTCAAGTCGTGCTTGCAAAGCTGCCTTTGCCTTCTCCTGCAGACTTTGCTCGTAGCGGTCTCTAAGCGAGCGCAATTGAGCCTTCTGAGCATTGCTCAGGTCGAGCAATCTATAAGTGTTTATAGGATCCGTGTGCAAACTATCCGGGGAATCGATGTCCGGGAACATCATCTTCAACTGGTCAGCAGTTAAAACACTCCGTACGGAAAATTCTGCTGTGACGTTCCGTTGAGCTACCTTAGCCATCAAATCATCAATTTCCTGCTGCCGCTGAAATATTGCCTGCCTGTCGATCTTGGGATTCAACAAAAGCTCCCTGCACTGCAACTTGAGGCTGGCGACTTTCGTTTGCATCTGCTGAGTGCCTTCAACTTGCTCTCGCAAAATCGCCGCCACCCTGGCTTCTTGCTCAGGAGTCAGGCTATAGTGTCTATATGGTTCGAGCAACCTTGTGTTGAGCAATTTATTCCGTTGCTCGGGAGTCAGAATTGCGCGTATTTTTATCATCTGGTCATTACGGGCCTCGTTAATGTCGGCCCGTACACTGTCCATTTCGACCTGTTTCTTGAGTACAACAGCTGCATCAGGACTCGGCTGTTGCATCAGTGTGGCAATCTCTTGCCGAAGCTGCTCGACTTTGCCAAGCTTCAGTTGATTTGACTTTTCGGTAGCAGTCAGCAGAGCGCGGATTTGTTTCTCTTGTTCACCACTTATGCCCGTAGCCTTGTAGGCGGGCATCAAATCCGAACCTGGACCCACTCCTGCTGCTTTCGATGCCGCGGCAAAAGCCAAGGCCAAAATGGCCACAGACAGACTGACTGAATACCGTTTCATTGCACTAGCGCTCATTGTTATCCTACTCTTTCTCCCATTTCATCTAGTTCAGACATCTAATTAAGAATGCTTCTTGCAGCTTTGCCAAATAGCAAAGGCACACTCAAGAGTCCTGGTCACTTTCTTAGCGGTTGCATCACTTGCATTTGATAGCGATGCTCCGCGGCGCCTGCCATAGCGTCCTCGAAGTGCGCTATGTGTGCTGGCCATCCGGGATTGTTCCTCTCAAGCACGAGTCCGGGACTCCCGTCAGAATTTACAGTCATCAGAGTGAACGAATGAAGCCCTGATCGAGAAATCCAGATTTCCCCCGGGACGTGGGTTTTTGGCGTGCCCTCAGCAGGGTGGGTAAACCCCGCCCGAACAAGGTCATCCGTCGGGTTTAAATATCCGTATTTGGCCCCGGGATCCTGCCCTGTGGCCAGAAGTACAGTCAGACGGTGGCAGTTATAGTCGGCATCGCCAGAGCCCGAATTGGAGAGGATTGTCCTTGCCGTGCTCGGGCTCACTCCCAACTGCGACAGGAGCTGCTCATTGACCTGTGTACCATACATGTGAACATTGTCAGTAGCCCGTGCCTGAGCTTCTAAGCCGGGGTCGCCTCCGATCGCCACAACGTTGGGTTGGAACGAGTTCTTGAACTCGATCGTCATCTTATTGTCTCTGTAACGAATTTCGCCATGCAGGCGGTCGGGGGTCGACGAGCTAAGATCCAAGCTTGCAGATTGAGGACCGGTAGTTATGCGGGTAGGGCTTGC
>JAHFBI010000015.1 GCA_023250095.1 Candidatus Melainabacteria bacterium | reverse complement strand
TGGGAAGCTATCAATATGCACAGCGGTGCCGGCAGCGTGGCGAGAACATCGTGGGTATGATGGCCGTCGAAACGATTGGCTACCACAGCAATATTCCCGGCACGCAAAAGCTACCGCCCATGGCCAATCTTGTATATCCCTCCGTGGGAAATTTCGTTTGGTTCGTCGGGAACCAGCAGTCGAAGAATCTTGTTCGGCACTGCATCCAAACATTCAGAGAAGAGACTCCCTTCCCATCGCAGGGCGTTGCTGCTCCCGAATGGATTGAGGGCGTTGATTGGTGCGATCAGCTGTACTTTTGGAAAAATGGCTATCGAGGCATCATGGTAACTGACAGCGCCCCATACAGGTATCCTTATTATCATACTCCGCAGGATACGCCGGATAAAATTGACTATGAGCGTACGGCACGGATAGTGACTGGATTACGTGGCGTCGTTAACAGACTAGCTTCTCAGCCGCCTGAATAAGCGATTGCCCTCCGGACTGTCAATGGAGCGTCGGCTCCACCCTTGGGTACCGACTATGGACCCGAGAATAAAGGATAATAGCTGTTGTGTGCTGGTCGGGTGACATTTACACTTGTCAATGAGGGTCCGCGATGCTTGAGCAGCATGGCGAAAGCAGAAGCAAGGAAACCATGGCAGACGACGAATTCAATCTTGCCGCTGACGCCGCGTGCCGAAGTAGACATGAATCCAGCTTGCGCAAAAGAAGGAAATTCTACTTGAGACTGCAACGCTTTCTCGTGATTGCTGAGAAGCGGGCATGGAAGATTCTTATTTCGATCTTGGATTGGCGCTGTCCTTGCTGTGACGGAAATCTTTCTGAACACCAGGTAGAAGCTATCAAATTGCTCCTGAAACCAGGCGACCTTTTGCTTGAGACTAACAATGCTTATCCATTCTGGCAGATAGCAGTCAGAGTCGCGTTAGGGACGAACTGGAGCCACTCGGCTTTCTATCCAGGTGGGGCTATCGTCATAGACGCCGGCACGCGTCCTTACGTGGCCGAGGTGCCGCTTGATGACTTTCTTGGAACTAGTCATATAGCGGTTCTAAGACCTCGCTACCAAACCAGAGAGGATCTTGAGTCCGCCACCACAGACGTGGTGTCCTGCCTTGGCAAGCCCTTCAATATTACGTTCGACCACAATAATCGTAAGACAGTTTACTGCGCCCAGTTGGTCTCGAACGCCTTAGAGCGGATGCCACATCCGATTCGAATATCCAGGCGGCAAATGCTCTGGAAGAAAATAGTATCGCCGGAGGATCTTGAGAAAAATCCCGAAGTCGATTGTTTATGGTCAAGCCATCCCATGTTCTGGCTGAATTTGTGCCATCACTGGCCATTAGGTATGGCTCTCTCTCTGGGCATGATGGCCGGTTGGAACTGGGGGTATGCAGGGGCTGTATGTGGTGGCACGCTCGCCGTGTTCCTGTTGACCGCTGTAAGTGTGCGGATTCGCAAAGATGAGCAAAAAGCGCAGCATCTCTGCCGGAGTCCAGATGCAGCACAATCACGCAACAGCGCCCACCCAAGCTCGTCACACACGAACGATTGAAAACAACGTCATCGGAAGTGCCTTCGAAAGAGATGTCTCAGGCGTGGTACCGTAAGCGGTGCTGGAGCGACAGCGAGAAGTTGACGTGACCCCCGAAAGTTGGTCCATGCAAGCTGGATACGAAGCCTGTCCTTTTCGTTGTTCGTCATTGAGTCGATCAATCTCGAATAACGAGCGCGACTTATGAGCGCATGAGGATACATTTCGTTTAGATCACTTTGGAATTTGAGCACCTTCTCCTGTGCAGTGAGGTTCTTCTCAGTTGCATTGCGCAGCCACTCCTCGAACTCGCCCTCAGACCAATAAACAGCGTGCAGCCGGATCTCTGCAGAGATCATTGATATATCTCTGATTTCGTGCGGGATGAGAACATTCGCGTCATAGAAAGCGGAAAAGGACATTGGTTACTTCTTGTTCCTTTTCCGCTTCCATTCATACAGTTCGTTGTAACCGCCTATTTTATCCGTTATCGTAGCCATCTCGTCCATGAGTTGATCGCGTCTCACATCTTGCGCTTTCATGAACTCAAGCAGATCAGCTGTAAATGCGGCAAGTTTTTGCACCTTCAATCTCCCGACTAAAGTCTTCCGGCTTAACTCCCATGACTGGCGTCTCACGAGTGTTCCGTCTTCCCACTCACGTCTTTCGACTCCTGGCTGGCTGACGTCCGAGCGCGGGAGTCACTTTTTTAGACTGCAAGTTATTTGCAGTTGTGCAAGCAAACTTTGCAATTGAGCCGATCTAGAAAGAATGTCTGTGCTGCCGGGAATAATTGTCTTGACAACACCGGGGGCAGCATGGCATTTTTCAGGTTAATGATTGCCGGTTTTCTGGCTTTTGTCTTTAGCTTTTGTTGGACTCCGGCTCTTGCTGAGGATTTTAGTGGGCAGGTTGTAGGTGTTCTGGACGGTGATACCATCGTCGTGATGCACGGGGGCTCGCCGCAAAAAATACGTCTTGCCGAAATCGACTGTCCGGAGAAGAGCCAGGCCTTCGGGCAGCGCGCCAAACAGTTCACATCTGAACACGCATTCCGGCAGGAAGTGACTGTGCACGCCCAGGGCCTCGACCGTTATGGGCGCACAATTGGCGAGGTTATCCTTCCTGATGGGCAAAGCTTGAATTGTCTTTTGATCAGGGAAGGTTATGCCTGGTGGTACAAAAAATATTCGCATGACACAGCCAAGCAACAAATGCAGGAATCTGCCCGGGGTATGAGACTGGGCCTCTGGTCCGACAGTGACCCGCAAGCACCCTGGGATTATCGCAAGGAACTGAGAAGCAGTCTGCATTGACGTGGCTGCCCGAATCTTGCCGTTTTCTTGATACTGGCACCCACCGGCTTGACCCCATCTTGATGATTTTGGGGGATTATAGAGCTGTTGGTGGAGATCAAGTCTATGACTTTCAACATACTCTTTGTTCTTGGTGCTGTTTTTGTTGCCTGGGTGCTCGGGCATTTGCTTGATCTGGTGCTGGAGCATTTTATCGGCGGCGGTGCGTCGCAGCCTGAATCGTTCTATGTTCTTTATGGACAGGATGAGCCAGCAGAGAGCCTAAGCCGGAGAGAGTCTACCTTGGAACCCGGAGAAGTTGAACCTCACCGCGCCCTGAGCAAGCTGGCGCGCTGAGGGCTGACGGGTTGGCTTAGCTTGTTAGCTTGCACCTTTGACTTTGCCTGGGGTCAGCCGACAATGATTTTGGGGCGAGCATAGGGGTCCGGTTCAACCTCGCGCAGTACTTCGCGTGTAACAGGCGCTGTCTCGCCTTCTCCCAGGAAAATATATTTGAAGACGTAACCCAGGGGATGCCCTTCCGTCCAGCCGAAGTATGCATCCGGAATGGTGCCTGTCTTATCGCGCAGGTGCAGCAGAATTGCTGCAATGGCGTTGGGGATGGCCGGGCTCTGGCAGCGGAGGACTTTGTGATTGCCAATTAACTCTCCGGTTACTTCCAGGCAATCGCCGATAAATTCGGAAGCGTCACTTACTCTTACTTCCAGGAAAATGAATCCGGCTTCGTCCGGGGTCAACCGGTGAACTTTCCGGGTCTCCTCTTCCTTTCCGTCGTAGTCGGTGCCGCCGGGGCGGTGAGCCAGGAGATTGATGCCGCCGGACATCTTTGAGGCTTCTTTGATGAATGACTCTGCTGTGGCATCGAGCCTGACTTCCTGGATCCGCAGCTCGAATGAGCGGACTGCCCGGGAGAAGAGCGATGTGACAAGAATTGCTCCAATGAAGAAGGAAGCTATCTGCAATCCTTCCGGGCGTTCGATCATGTTTGCAATGGAAGTGTAGACGAAGACAAGCGCTATCAGCCCCCAGGCAAGACGCCTCATTGTGCGATCTCTCCAGGAAGAAAGAGTTACAGCCACTGCCGCAGATGTAATCAAGACAAGGACCCCGGTGGCGTAGGCACCCGCTTGAGCGTCCACGTCCGCTCTGAAGATAAGAGTGACGGCAAAGCCGATGACAGTGAAAGTGATAACCAGAGGCCTGACAGCTGCTGCCCAGCCCGGCGCCATGCCGTACCTGGGCAGATAGCGTGGCACCAGATTAAGCAGACCGGCCATGGCTGAGGCGCCAGCAAACCAGAGAATGAGAATTGTGCTGATGTCGTAAATGGTACCAAAACCATCTCCAAGGAACTTGTGCGCTAGATAAGCCAGTGCCCGTCCATTAGCTTTACCGCCTTCCTTGAAAAGCTCAGGCGGTATGAGAAGCGTTGTCGAGACGCTGCTGGCAAGGAGGAAGATACTCATGATGACTGCTGCTGTTGTTAGCAAATGCCGGGTCTGGCGGATTCTTCCTGAAGGGAAAGATGGATCGTCGCTGGCGTCTCCTTTGACCAGCGGCATCACGGCTACGCCAGTTTCAAAGCCTGACATGCCCAGAGCCAGTTTGGGAAAAAGTAATGCTGAGATAGCCAGCATGGCCAAGGGGGAGTGATGTTGAGCAAACAGCTGGCTTTTCCACTGAGCGAATAGCTCAGGATGCCCCAACAACTGTTGAGCGTTGGCGACAGCTACGACGGCATTGAGAGCCAGGTAGCTAAAGACAAGTAACACTGCTACTCCAATTGCTTCACGGAAACCGAGAAGGAAAATTCCGCCAAGCATAGAAAGGAGCAAAAGTGTTATTCCCACCCGGCTCTGTACCCAGAAAGGCAGCATTGTGAAAAAGGGGTTTTCCAGCAGGTGGGCTGTGGCATCTGCTGCCGAGAGAGTAATTGTGATGATGAAATCGGTGGCTGCAAATCCCAGAAGCAGGAGAACGACTGCTTTTCCACGCCAGCCGGGAAGCAACTGCTCGAGCATGGAAATACTGCCCTGCCCGTGCGGGCTCTCGCGCGCAACACGCCTGTAAACTGGCAGGGCACCGAAAAGAGTCAGCAGCACCAGAATCAGAGTCGCTGCTGGAGAGAGGACGCCGGCAGCCAGAAAGGCAATTCCTGGTGCATAACCGAGCGTGGAAAAATAGTCGACCCCGGTCAGGCACATTACTTTCCACCAGGCATCCTGATGGGATGGCTGCCCGGGGGTAGGTTTGCGAATTCCTTCGAAAAACCAGCGTTGAAAGCGGCTTTTGAACCTCGGCGATCTGCGATCAACAGTTATCACTCAGGCTCCCTGGCTATCAATTATGGAGATGCGCTACTTCCGGCTTCGGCTGATCCGGGAAACAAAAGAGGGCTCGGTCGGGACAGTCTTGGACTACCGGCAATTTTCCCGGTAATCTGTCAAGGAAGTGTCAGAATTCGGCTATAGCTATAAAGAAACAGTCAAGAATGTCTCTGCCGCAGGGCGCTTCTGGTTTCAGGTGTTCACGCTGTGCCTTTGTCGCTCATCGGTCAATCTATATGCAAATCCATAGGACAGGTGAGTCTTAGGACTGGTACTTGAGTATCTTGATCTTAGTCCGAATTGGTCCTGAGGCTTTTTTGCATCCTTGAACTTTCTATTTATTCGTCTGTGCGGAATCTATATCCAATACGAGTTTCGGTATGTATGAACCTGGGTCTGGTTGGATCAGCTTCAATTTTGTTGCGCAAATTAGCCATATGTACTCTCAGTGTATGCGTGTCATCGGCATATTCTGCTCCCCAGACTTTTGTGAGGAGATGCCTGTGAGTCAGAACGCGATTGCGGTATTCGATCATGCACTTGAGAAGATCGTATTCTTTGGGCGTGAGATGGACAGGTTGCCCGGACACTGTTACCTGACGATGTGGAAAGTCTACTTCCAGATCGCCTGACTTAAAGATGGACTCGGCCGAGTCGGATTCGGCGGCAGAAAAACGCCTGAGAACAGCTCTTATCCTGGCCAGGAGCTCGCCAACTCCGAAGGGCTTTGTCAGATAGTCATCTGCGCCGAGATCCAGTGCTTTGATTTTGTCTTCTTCGCTGGCTCTAACCGACAGCACTATAATTGGGACTTTGCTCCATTTGCGGAGTTCCTTACATACTTCAAAGCCATCTGTTCCAGGCATGGCCAGGTCAAGAATGACAAGATCGCTCGGGTGGGTCGAAGCTATGTCCAGCCCTTCTTCGCCGGATGCTGCCGCCATTACGGTGAATCCGCTTCGCTCCAGACCGGCGCGCAACGCTCGTCTTATCTGAGGCTCATCATCAATCACCAGCACCTTCATGAATTGTCATCTCCGGCTTCAGTTGGCTGCTCGAGGGGAAGGGTAACACGAAAGAAGGCACCGCCTCCCGGCCTGTTGCCTGCAGCAACATGCCCGCCATGAGCTTCGACAAGCCCGCGGCACACAGCCAGTCCGATCCCCACGCCGGGCACGGATGTCTCTTGCAACTCTTCTGCCCGGTAGAAGGGCTCGAAGATATGGTCGATTTCTCCAGATGGTAGCCCGCGTCCGCGATCCAGCACATCTATGATTGCCGATCCGTTTTCGACTGAGCCTCTAATTTCCACTCGTGTGTCGGGATTGGAGTATTTCAGGGCATTTTCCACCAGATTTTTGAGCACTTGCACCATCTGGACGGGGTCGACATATAGTTCGATCAGGCAGGGATCCAATGAAACGATGATACGTGAATTGCAATCGGAATTGAATAAATCCAGGGCCATCCCAATCAACTCAGTGACTGCCGTGGACTCGAAGCGCGGTTTCCAGGCGTCGGCTTCCAGGCGCGAGAGATCAAGTATGTTCCCGACCATGCTGTTCAATCGGTCAGCCTCTAGTTCGATGCCCTGGCAAAGCCCCCTCTGCGTCTCGGCAGTGAGCGGCTCGCCTTCTGCCAGCAGAGCTGACACGGAAGCCTTTATGGAAGTCAAAGGGCTGCGAAAATCGTGCGAGACCATAGATAGCAGTGCCGTTTTCAGCCTGTCTGCGTCGGCCAGTGCGGCGGCTTTTGCCTGCCGTTTCATTAGATTGTCACGCTGCAGTATAACGGCAGCGTGATTGACCAGAGAATCAATAATATGTCTTTGCTCGGTCAATATGGTGCTGCCAGCTCCAAACTGCAGATAGACTATCCCGAGGAGCTTTTCATTCATCGCTATCTGAAGACATACGGCACCTTCTTTCGGCAGCTCGCTCCATCTGTTTTCAAAGCGGTCAGGCAGGGTGATGAGAGGGTCGGTGGTAGCCGCTAGCTTTTCGGTCAGCTGGCAGGACAGCTCTTGAATCTCCTTTTGCCTGTCGGCAGAAAGGGCGGTATCCAGAGTATCGACTGCTGCGAGCCTCGCTTTGCTGTCGTCGTCTATGCTTGTGACGACGGCCATCTGCAGGTCGACCACGCGGGCAACCTGGCGCACTACCTCCAGCAGAGCTGAATTTGTATCGAGTCGCGAGGCAACCGCCCAGCTGGACTCTGCCAGAACAGCTGTTTCATGCTGGGCTCGTTTTGCGTCCATGGCTCTTGCTTTCAGCAAGGCTGTCAGCTGTCCGGTGACCATGGCGGTCAGAAGGAACATGCCCAGTGCCAGCCATTCCGCCAGACCCTGCACGTTGAAAGTATATCTGGGCGTGACAAAGAACCAGTCGAAGGAAAGGAAAGACAGAAGAGAAGCCCATATGGCCGGACCGCGTCCCAGATACAGGGCCGAGAGCATCACGACCAGCAGGTACAGCATTGACACGTTGGCTACGCTGGCATCTAGATGCAAAGCCTGAATGATAGCTGTCAAGCCCGCCACGCCGGCTGCCGAAGCGACGAAGGCGAAAACATGGCTGCGCCACAGCTTTCTCGTAATGTTTTCCTTTCTGTCGGACGGCATCTCTGTCTGTCTGTCTGTCTGTCGCTGATCCAGACTCCGGACAGAGACATTAACATATCTGTTAGTCAGACAACAAAATCAGGATTTGTCGGTTGCCCGTGTCGAAAAACTTGCCCTGGATGAATATATTCTCAACATTGGGGCTCGAGAGTTCCCTCCAGGCAGAATCGACACAAGACATGACAGACGCCTTCAAAGACAGCATATTCCGGACAGGTTTCTCAGCTGGTGACGCCAGCCAGCGTTCTGCCAATACAACTCTCTTTGACGACGCTTATGACTTTGGCAGCAAATCCCTGAGAACCGGCAAAATTCTTGTCGAGGGCACTCTGGTCGGGGCATACGAGTATGGCAAGGACAGGGTCAGAAACGATCTGCCAGGGCTCCTTTTGGAGACCGGCACTTATGCCTTGATTGGCGCTGGGGTTGTGGCTGCCATGATTGCCGCTCCATCCTGGGCAACGAAGGCAATTTCGGTAATTGGTCTGGCTGGAGCCATTTGCATTACCAAGCAAGTTGGTGAGCGTCTTGCCGACTGCCTGCCGGCCCTGAAGGCTGCCTGGAATTCTCCTGACAAAGAAGCCGAGGCCATGGATGTTGTCGGCAAGAATCTCGGTTCTTATGTTTTTGATTACACACTGGCGACTGCTGCCGGCATCGGCGGAGGCATCGCCGCGCACCAGGCAGCTGTCGGTCTTGCTGGCACATCGGGCAGCCTGGGCAAGCGCATGTCCGGACTGCTCAGCGAAAGCCGGTTCGGCGAAAAGCTCACTCTGGCAGTCGCCAAGGATGCCGCTTCCGACTCGAGCTATCTGCCGGACATCCAGCAGGAAGCGGTGTCCCTTCTCAAGCTGTCTTCAAGGGTGACTGCTCCTGAAGCCAGAAATATCAGGGAAGTGGTTGCTCCTATCACAAGCGGTTCCTTCCGCCCGGTTTTGCCGGAAGGCTCTTTGCTTGGCAGCAGCAAGATTGGACTGAAATCCTGGGGCACTTATCCAGGGCTGGTCAGGCTCTCTTACGTGGAAGAATCCGGACGGCAGACGCCATCGCTGGGTTTCCTGGGAGCGCATTGATGCCAATTTTGTAAAAACACCATCGTCAGGCGGACTCCCTTATCTGAATCGCCTTGAAGACGATGATCACAGGGCAGATCGTGTTGTCGTTATTGCTTAAAGGCGATGACCGGAAGCTGGATAGCCGTGCTGCAACTATTCGTTGGCGATTTTGTCAGCCGGTTTCTCCGGTATCCAGGTGCTTGTATCAGGAGCAGTTCAGCGGAAGTAAACTCCGACTGCGCCGGTCACTCGTTTGATCAGTCGCACGTTCTGGTGGCAAACTTCTTCGCCATACTGGAGCTCTTCCAACCCACGTCTTCTGAGAAGGTCTACGAGAAACTGACGCTCAATATCTTCGAGAGCGACGCGCTGATGATGACTGTCAGCAGCAAGTTTCAATAACTGCATCGTCGTCATGTCCGGATCGACAGCTAGCATTGGGCCCATCTCCTGCAACGTTACCGATGGATGAATTATGAAGGCGAAACTGCTGTTCGACAACGGGGAAATCCGGTCTTACAGGGGAATCTTCCCATAAACGGCGTCTAAGCCAGATACTGTGCAATACGACTGGCGCACTATTTACCCCGGAGCCAAGACTCAGCATCCTGGCGCCTGCTCAGCCGTTTTACATGCGCATATCATGTACCGGCTCAGCAGATCATCTCTTATGTTCACTGCTTTGATCCTTGAACCCGGCAATTTTTCTGCTGGGCACCGCATCTGGTGCCCAGCAGAAAAATTGCCGGAGAAAGCAGCTGTACGCCAAAAGGAGACAGGAGTAGCTCTGTCGATTGTTTTTGTGCCTGATGTGGCGGATGGCTTATGTGGCTCCGGTTTCTTTGGGCATGTGCTTGACTACGCTATAGATTTTTTTGCGTGTCTCTTCGAGCTTTTCCATATCGGCGTGAACGGTCGCTGCTTGCTGAACTATCGCTTGCGTGTCATAAGCTGAGCCGCAGGTGAGATTTTGCAGTGCCGCCAGATTCGTTTGCACATCGGTGACCACGCTCACCCAGTCATTGAAGAGTAGCCTCAGCCGCGCTTTTGTCTCTTCTGGAACGGCAATTTCCACGTCTGTGATCTCAGATTTCATCGCCGTGACCAAAGGACCGAGTTGACTCATATAAAGGTCCACCCACTTCTTTCTCGGCGGCAGGTATGTGCCAGCATCGAAATTCACCGGAATATATACGACGGTTGTGCCGATTATTTCCGGTTCTTCCTCCAGTTGCACGTCGTGTCTGGTCATTTCTTCATAGAGGTCAGCAGACAGACGTTTGACTTTGTCTATAGCTACACCTGCTTCTCTCACTTCATTGAGAGTGAGGACTAATGTCCTGACTCCCCCTTTCAAGACCGGTCCCTGTGGGCTGCCTGCCCCGGCATCGCTGCCGGGAGTGGCAGAATCAGGCACCGGGGCATCTGGCTGAGCCGCCGCCGAAGAGCCCGGGATCTTCGGCGCTTTTTCTGGTGGTTGTGTGGCGGGTTGAGCTGTTGTGGACTGAGTCTGGCTTGTGATAACCGCCGGGGCCGCTTGTGCTGGCAGAGCCTTTGACGGGGGTGTTCCGTCGGCAGCCTGCGCCTTGCCACAGGACAAAAGATTGAGCAGACAACAGCCAATCAAGCTAAAGCTAACAATGTCTCCAGTATGTCTTTGCCAGTCGTGGCTGGCTGATGAATATTGTGCCATGGCTAATATCCCTCCGCCGGGTCATATTATCACGCCGGACTGAGCAAGTTCGGGAGTGACAGGGCAAAGAAGAAAGCCAGCTCTCATTTGGTCCGCAACACCGCCGGACCGACAGTGGACTTGCCCTGGGCTACCAGAACGCCGTGGATGATGCTCCACGGATGAGGCGGGCAGCCGGGGACGTAGACGTTGACGGGAAGTATGCTGTCTGCGCCGTTGGCTTCGGCGTAACCGCCTTTGTGGACTCCGCCGGAGATGGCGCAGGTGCCAACTGCCATGACAAGACGTGGTTGCGCCATGGCTTCATAACAGCGTTTCAAAGCTTCTTGCATGCCTCTTCCGACTGGACCTGTCACCATGAGCGCGTCAGCGTAGCGCGGGGAGGCGACGACATGAACGCCGAATCTTTCCATGTCGAAGATAGGATTGAAGGCAGCGCCGATTTCCAGATCGCATGAGCTGCAGCCGGTAGAAACGACCCGGGCGTGGAGAGAGTTGGCGAAAATAGTCGGGCGCTCTTCGATGGATCTTGCAGTAAGTTCTGTTGTCTCATTTGTCAGGACAAGATCCTCGCGGCGGGAAGCTGCCGTTTGTGTCGAGCGGTTCTCGGCAATCGTGCCTGTCGGACATGTCTCGATGCAAAGTCCGCAACCGATGCAACAGCCTAAGTCCAGGCTTACTCTTGCTTCGTTGCTCTCGCTGCCGGCGACGGAGATAGCTTCCGTCGGGCACGCCTCCTGGCAGGCGCTGCAAGACGAGCCGGAGCAGGCTGAGGCGGTGAGGGTGGGCAGACCCTGGGCATCATCATCGAGCGGGGGGCAGATTGACTTCTGTGTGGCTACGCCCTGTTCCAGCAGGTATTGCAAGAGTTTTCGCATTGTTACCTTGTTACCTCAGAGATCGTTGCCGCTATAAGAGAGACTGAAACTTTTATTGCATAAAGGGAAATCGGCAATGAGATTGTTTCTTATTGCAATGGAAAGGGCCGTCCAGTTGTTGGAGCTGGGATCTTTGATGCAATAGCGCCTGATCTGGCCCTTTTCACCAGTGACAATCAGATGAATGAGTTCGCCGCGGAATGCCTCGACAATGCCGGCAGCAACCGCGTCTGGCGGGAGCTGCTGAGGCAGCTCGATGCAAGAAGACGTTGTGGATGTTGCCCCGGCGCAGGTTTCCGAAAGAAGCTTTTCGACCAGGTCAAGGCTGCGCCACAGCTCGGCAATGCGCACTCGTGTCCGGCTGAGGATGTCGCCATTTTGCTCGACGGAGAGAGGCGGCGCATCTTTCGGGTAGATCCCCTGGCAGAAATGGGCGCGCGTGTCGTATTCGATGCCGCAGGCTCGGGCAGCCACTCCCACCAGTCCGAATTCTCGGGCAAGTGATCTGGAGACCTTTCCGAAGCTATCCATCCGTTCGGTGGCGACCAGGTTCTCTTCCAGTATGGCGATGACAGGCTTGAGGTCCTCGC
This sequence comes from Candidatus Melainabacteria bacterium, assembly GCA_023250095.1. GTDB lineage: Bacteria > Cyanobacteriota > Vampirovibrionia > Obscuribacterales > Obscuribacteraceae > JAHFBI01. The sequence goes on along the minus strand of JAHFBI010000015.1, from coordinate 19,571 downwards.
GTAACTGCTGGCAAGTGTGCAGCATGGCAGCCAGCCTTTCAGCCGACACCGGCTTGGTGCCGCCCGGCAGAATAAAGCCGCGCAAGAATCTTGAGCCGCTGAGCAGCTGGGCAAGTCCCAGGGCTTTGCCGCGCAGCCGGCTCATCGATGTTGAAAAGCCCAGAAAGCCGATATCCGTGCCAATGCCGCCAATGTCGATGATGTGCATGGCGATTCTTTCCAGCTCCAGGGCGATGGTCCGGAGCACTTGTGCCCTGGCAGGAACTTCAAGCTCAAAGAGCGATTCGATGGCGATGGCATGAGCCAGGGCATTGGCGGCAGCCGTGTCACTGGCGGCGGCTTCCGCCACAAAGCGGGCCTTGGTCCAGGGTATTTCAGTAAGGCGTTTTTCGACGCCGCGGTGGACATAGCCGAGCCTTATTTCAAGATTGAGGATATTTTCACCCAGGCAGCTGAAACGGAAGTGCCCCGGCTCGATTACGCCGGCGTGAATCGGACCGACCGGAAGCTCGTAGACCCCCTCGCCTTGCACTTCCAGAAAGTGAAACTGGCGATCTGTATCTTCGGCTCTTTCGTGCACGAGCGGTTGCGGGCGCAGTGGATAGAAGCCGCGCTTGTACTGTTCGTGCAAAAGCAAGTGCTTCAGACGCGGATGCTGGTTGGGAATGATTCCGAAGAGGTCCCAGTTGGCTCTTTCAAACCAGTGCGTTTCGGGCAGAACGGCGGTCAGGGAGCGGTAATAGCTGTTCCGGAGAGGGGTTTCCCAGTATTCGGCCGTGCCTAGCGTCGGGTCGAGCACCAACGAACAAAGCTGCGTGCCGTCAACCGAAGTGAGAAGCCCCAGCCGGCAGTGCCCTTCATGCGTAGCTGTTTTCAGGGCGTTGGAGAGATCTTCCAGAATCACTTGTTTACGGGTAAGTTTCACTGGATTTTTCTCTCCATCTCGTCCAGGATTTTCAGTCGTTGCTGCAGGACCTGCCCACGCAGTAAGTGCTCTCTTCTCAGATGGCTGGTTTCCATTTCACCGGCAATTCTGACACGAAGCCCTTCGGTAATCGTTAAATCGGTCCCTATGCCGTAAGCCGTATTCCCGGCTGCATGCAGCCTGTCCTGGGCTTTCGGATTGCGGATATTCTTATACCCGGCCACCATGCCGCAGACCCCCAGAGCAATCTTTGTGGAGCCGGTAAGAGCGCTCGATGTAACACTTTCGATTGTAGCTCGCCGTGCTTGCTCTTTCTGCCGAACTTCCAGTGCCTTTTGAGTGGAGAGCAGATCGCTTTCCATTTTATATGCAGAAAGTCTGGCTAGCTGAAGCTGGTTTCTAGATCCGGATTCGGCGTTGTGACTGTTTACCAGGCTCTCCAGCGCCAGTCTATCTGATTCGAAGGCTCCTTGATCTTTGGGGGCAATACCTAAGATGTCGGGGCTAAGTTTTCTCGCGGCAAGTTTGCCTTCGAGGGCGGCTGCCCACCTGGCTGCCAGCGGGGTGGCAACTACGCCGACTCCGGAGAGCAAGGTGCACAAAAGACCTGTTCCTGACATGTGCCTTTTTCTGCTATGAGCGCTAATTATATTGATCAAGTTGCCGGTAGCTCCTATAGCGTTGCGATAAATCAAGAAAAGCTCCTGCGTATTTTGCATGACTGCCGAGCGTTTTGCGCCAATGTGAAATCGAGAGTATTCGAGCAAAGAGATGTCTTCGATGTCCCTGAGCAATTTGCCTTCTGAGGCAGCCAAGCTGGCGTCGGCAGCGCTCAAGGCTGCCACGAGACTTGTCCGTCGTTCCAGAAGATCGTCTGTTTCCTTCTTGAGCTTTAATACTTGCTTTCTGGTTGTCTGCGGATCAAAGCCTTGTTTTGAGAGCTTATGGCTGTTTATAAGATTGGCCGTCAGCTCGATAATTCCTCCTGCTGTGCCGATCCATTGTCCGACCATTTGCGGCTCGAGCGTGTGCTCGGATCTATAGTGCTTGATGCGGCGGGCTTGTAGCTGAGGACGCAGGGCATAAATGTTGTCTTTGAGCCTTACACGGTTGAAGATGATCTTTCCGTGCCTCAAATTGGCGAAGCGTTCGCACATGGCAGCAATCACACCGGACTCGGTCGGGCAGGCATTGGCCTCGGTGTAGAAAAGCTGCCGCCAGCGCTTATATTTATCCTGGCTTGTAGTCTCGATGCGGAAATTTGTGTTCAGCCTTTCCAGTTCAATTTCCTTGCGGAGAATAGCTTGATCGACGACATTTATGGAATTTTGATCCGACAAATTTGTCGACTGCAATGAACTTCCTTCTAGCTCCTGCGCAAACACGGCTTGCGATGCTGGATTTAGTGGAGAGCTCAGAATAAAGCTAGCGACGAGAGTTGAAAGGAATTTTGACGCAATCTTGACAGGGTGCCGCATATAGTAAGGTGACCGTGTGCTTCAATCGAAACAGGAAATCAGTTTAGCGCTGATTTGAGGCAAGGATACTGAAGTTAACGGCGACTAAGAATCCAGGCCTTAACAATTTTTTCATCATTGTGTCTTTTTGCGGATCCAGGAATATACTTTACAACCATAAAGTTGTGTTAATGGAGAAAGCAGGTTGCCGCCAGTGGAAACATCAACTCGGATGCCTTTGAAAAAAACCTCAGTTGCGCCGCGATCCGGCGCTGTCGCCATACCCAGAGATCGGCTGGCTGGGTTGAAGGAGAACTGGAAAAACGATCTCACGTCCGGCTTTATAGTCTTTTTGATCGCTTTACCATTATGTCTTGGTATCGCCATGGCCTCGGGAGTGCCGCCGATTACCGGAATTATTTCGGCAATCATCGGAGGTTTGCTGGTCTCGCAAATCAACGGTTCTTATGTGACTGTTTGCGGACCGGCTGCCGGGCTGATTGTGGTTATTCTCAGCGCTGTAGATAAGCTCGGCGGGGGTGAGGTTGGTTACCACTGTACTCTGGCTGCCATCGTCTTAGCTGGCGGCTTGCTTTTCCTGGCAGGCGTTTGCAAGGCCGGTGAGTTGGGGCATTTCTTTCCGTCTTCGGCTGTGCACGGCATGCTGGCAGCTATCGGCATCATTATTATGTCCAAGCAGATACATATCATGCTGGGGGTGAAACCGGAGGCGAAAGAGCCGCTGGAGTTGATTGCCGAGATTCCAAAGAGCTTCGCTCACATGAATCCGGAGATTGCCATCATAGGATTTGTCAGCCTGGCGTTGCTTGTTGCGCACGGGCTGATCAAGAACAAAACCATCAAGAAGATACCGGCACCGCTGGCAGTGGTACTTGTGGCGGTCGGGCTTGGCTGCATGTTCGATCTCGAGCACGCGCATAGTTACGCAATCGGCGGGCACAGCTTTGCTCTGGACCCGAAAAAATTTCTTGTGGTCCTGCCATCGAACATTGCCGAAGGCATTACCCATCCTGATTTCAGCAAGGTTGGCACAATGGCCTTCTGGGTAGCTGTCGTGTCGATAACCCTGGTGCAAGGCATAGAGACTCTTTTGAGCGCAGCAGCTGTCGATCGTCTCGACAAGTTCAAGCGGCAGTCGAATCTGAGTCGCGACATGGCGGCTGTCGGGCTGGGGAGCACTTTATCCGGCATGCTCGGCGGGTTGCCGATGATTGCCGAAATTGTTCGTAGCTCGGCTAATGTCGACAACGGAGCGCGCACGCGCTGGTCCAACTTCTTCCATGGAGCTTGCATGTTGCTGTTTGTTGCGCTTGCCGCCAGCTTGATCGACAAGATTCCGCTTGCTGCTCTGGCGGCTCTGCTTGTCTTTACCGGCTATCGCCTGGCTTCACCGCGCGTTTTTAAGGAAACTCACGAAGTGGGCATTGAGCAGACTGTGATTTTTGTCACCACAGTCGTCGCCACGCTTGCCACAGATCTGCTGATTGGAGTCAGCACTGGCATCTTGACCAAGCTCGTTTTGCACATAGGCCGCGGCGCGCCCATCACGGGACTCTTTAAGTCCGACCTCACAGTGTCTGAGAAGAGCCCTGGCTTGTTCTTTGTCGAGGTACACGGTGCAGCCATCTTCTCAAACTACATTTCGATGAAGCGGCGCCTGGACAAAATTCCTCCCGGGTGTGAAGTCGTTGTGGATTTGAGCGCCGCCCGGCTGGTCGATCATACGGTGATGGACAAGTTGCATCATTACGCTCACGACTACGCCACAGGCGGTGGCTCGCTGGATATTGTCGGTCTGGCGCGACATGATTCTTCATCTCATCACCCGCTGGCTGCGCGTCGCTTGAGAGTTTGAAGCGGTTTCCTGCGTTTATATTAAGCGCCGACCGGTAAAGAAAAGGTAAAGGAGCAGGTTAAAGTCGGCATATCTTCGGGATTTGAAGATGTGTAAAGCGTAATGAATTATCCTGGACTGGCAAGGGCGAGGTGCTTGAAAGTGGCGCAGGCAAGCACTTCTGTTTGTTTATTGCTCTGGCGCTATTGCCACCGTTTGTGGTGCGGCGCGTCTGTGAATGGCTTCAGGCAACGCTGTTAAGTTTGGTCGTTGCCACCTTAGGGTATTGAGATATATACCAGGAGGGTGATGCCGCGTATGACAACAGAACATGAATATCTCCGAGCTGGAAACACTGATGCAAGTTGCGATGACCTGCGCGCTTTGATTCGCGTGGAAAGTGCTAGAGTGCGCCGGCGGGTAGCGGAAAATTCCCGGTGCCCTGAGGAGCTTTTGAAGATTCTTGCCTCCGACAGGGACCAGGAAGTAAGGATAGCTGTGGCTACAAATCCAGTTACCCCACACTGGCTGGTTGAGCGGTTGGCTGCTGACGAAAGTATTCATGTCCGTTTTGAAATGGCAGAAGATCCAAACCTCCCAGGTGAAATAATCGAGCAGCTGGCGCAGGACGAAAATCCATATGTCAGCGACCGTGCAAGGAGAACCCTCGAGGGAAACGCGCTTGAGGATGCGCTTGTGGAGGCTGGTTTCCGCAGAGAAGAAGGGCATTGCGAAAGGCTGGGAGAATTGCTTGTTCATGCCGGCTTCTTGAAGGCTGAGCAAGTAGACGAATTTCTGCGCATTTCCTGCGAGCGCGATCTGCCGCTCGGGCGCATTATTGTCCAGATGAGAGTTCTGGCTCGCCCTGTCATTGTTTCTGCCCTGAGCCTTCAGAGCCTGATCCGTCGTGGTGAGCTTGGCGTGGAAGAAGCTGTTGCGCGCTTGCGCTTGATTCGTTGAAAGCTTGCCTGGATGTGCTGGTTTATTGTGCGCATGGGTCAAAGACATGAGCCAATCACTTGCATATGGCAATAACCCTGTGACAGGGGATTAGCATCTTAGACGCGCATGCTAATCCCCTGGCTTGCTTTATTGCCTTGCTTCAAGTCCGAGGCATAGAGCCGAAAGTTCGAGCAGTCCTGTTGCAGGCGCCTGCCCGGAGTGTTAGGGGGCCTTGAATATGCCGCACCGGTATTAATGGTTAGCGATCGGATTGCGTTGCTGGAGATTCTTGGGACGAGCTGGTCGGGGTGGCATAGCAGCAGAACTTATTGCCAGTGCCGAGCAAAGCAAAATGAAGATTGTGCCAAGAATGACGCAAACGTAGACAACCAGGCTCAGTTCGTCCATGTCCGTCCCCTCCCTGGCAGCTACCTCTAGGGCTCACTGCCGAGCTTGCTTGTGACCCATGAGCGCAAACGGCTCTTATGCCCCATTTATATCTTAGATCGTACTTTTCCAACACGTCGATTGGACGTGGTCTAGATCATGCTTGTATGTTTCAGATACTGATGGCAAGCCAGATGGCAAATGCTTGCGACTGCTTTAGCTGAACGCCTTGCCAGCGGTCAGCGCTGTCAATACCAGAAGCGAGTTTTTTTTGCCCAGGGATTCTTCGGGTAGTTCTTGTGCAGCAACTGGAAGGCTTGTTTGGACAGTCTGGAAGTCTGGTTGTTAGTTGAGCCGAATCGTGTCGCTTTGACACAGAGAGACAATGCCTCCGGTAGTCGCGGGTCGTCGCGGTGGCTCTGTGCCCAGGGAAGTACTTGCTGAAAGAGATAGTTCGGCGCCGGCCCGAGGGCGGTAAGTTGCTTGTTTTCCAGGGCGGCAGCAACTTTATCCTGAGCGTTGAGAAAAGATGGAGCCGGCGGCGATATCTTCGTGGCGGCAGAGTCCGGGTTATCGATGCTGGACTCTGAGTCTGGACCTCCGGCGCACCACCAGTTGTCCTGGTAGTCGTCGATGCGATTGAGCTGGCTCAAGCGGCCTGCTCCCCAGGTGACATAAGGGCGCAGTCCGGGGAATTTGAGGATCATATAAGCTGCCGCAAACTTCTGCTCATCAGGTGATTTAGCTAGAGAATATGCCGCCAGGTATGGAGAAAGCTCTTTGATGCAGCCCTTTAAGAGAGGAGTAAGAGTGTCACGCAGTGCTGTCTTGTTGAGCATCATGGCGCGCATCCAGGCAGCCTGAACGACATCTGGGCGCAGACTTTGGGCAATGTCCTTGCTTTGAGCTACTTGTAAGAGAAGACTCAGGGGCAATTGATAGTTGAAAACTCTGGCTGTTTCTTCTTCGAATCCGGCTCTATCTTTGAGGAAGTCTTTGGAAGCTTCGACCTTCTCCACATCGTCAGGCAGGTTAAGTCCGTCGACGTTGCTCGAGATAGTTGCCGGGGTCCGGCTGACATGGCGAAGAAATTCAGCCAGCGAGCTTGCTTGTCGGGCTTTTATGTCGAGCAGTTGATTGAGCGTGGAAGGTGGAATGGCACGGCGTTTCTGCAAGAGAACCTCAGACAGCAGGTGAGCGGACTCAGAAGTCTGGTTTTCTGCCGCCAGCAATTTTATGGACTTGTATGTCACGGTCAGATAAGCAGGAGAAGTTGGCGGCAGTTTCTGCGCGGCGGCAAGCAACTTCGTGGCTTGTCTGGCACCAGGGGGCACTTTCGATAATGCTGACATAAGCCATGGTAAGGAGCCGGTCTCTTCCCACTTGTGCAAGGCATGCTCAGTTGCTTTGTCGTCCTGACACTGGAACGTAAATATCCAGTCTGTGAGATCGTCTTCTTTCAATACCGGCGCAAGCTCATCATAGTGCAGACCATTTTTCGAGTCAGAAGAATCATCTTCTGACTGCGCGGAAAGATTGTCCATAAGCTGCGTGTAGTCAAATAGGTTGTCCGTAAGTGAGCTAGCGTTAGTTGGATTTTGCACAGCAGCCGACAGCTCAGCCAGCCTGCGCCCTGGATAGAGTCGGAAGCTAATGAAGCTCAGGAGGTGCCGGGCGGGCTCTTGCAAGGGTTGCAGTCGGGGATTGTTGAGGATATCTTTGACTGCAGCCTCGGCCTTGCCCAGAGCTGCCATATCCATGGGATCGGCAAGTGTGGCTTTGCGCACCAGCGTGCGTGCCATCAGATATGGTGCAATCTCTTTCCATGGCGATCTAGGATCTGCTGAAATGGCTTGAAATTCTTTAAGAGCCAGATCGAATTGCTGAGCATAGAAGTGGGCTGCTGCCAGTTGATAAGCGCGATCGGCGCGCAATAGCGCATCTGCGCTTGCCGGAGGCGGCGGCGGGAAGGGGGGCTCTGGTTCGGACATATTCTTGCTGTAATCATAGCGAGGCGAGGAGCAATGGCAGAATACGAGATCCTGCCCTTTGATCCACTCGGACACTTGCTGGCTTGCTGCTCCGTATCTGGCAATGCGCTGCTTAAGCGTTTGCGCGGCGTTGATAAAAGCTGCCGATTGGCAGTTCAAATATTCCATATATGAATGGTCTGGATTGGAGTCGACCGTGCGGTAACAATAGATGTCCCTGGCAGCAGGAAGTCCGGTGACCTTGCGTGCTTGCAGCCAGCCTTTGACAGCGTCATCTACGCCAGAGTCTCTGTCAAGACAAAGGCGAAGATGCCAGAGCGCCAGTACGCCTGCTTGCTCTTGAGCGGACAGGGGTTTGCCTGAAAAGTAGCGGTAAGCGACAAACAAATAAGAGCGCGCATACTCTGGTTCGATTATGCCGAACTGACCTTCAGCAAAAAGCCTGAGAGGCAAGTCAGGGTGGCTGTGATAAACAAAGATACTTTCCGGAAGAAAAGGACCGCAGCCTATCGCGGGAATAATGCTTGTGCTCAAAATCAAAATGGCTGAAAGAAACGCACAGAAGACTCGTTCTATTAAGGGCACCGTTTTTTCTCTCCGGGCAAAGCGCGTAACTGGCAAGGTGCGATGACCTCATGAGCTGTAAGTGAGGCTCCGTTCGGGATGTGGCAAGGCAGGCATATGATGCTTTGCTTGCTCTGGCTGCATGAAAGTGTCCGGTGACAGAAGAATTGTCTGCCGAAGCTCATGACAAACCAGAGCCAAACCCCCGGCATTTTATCGCAAACTGGGGGCTGGCGCTGTGGATTTTATCTTGCATACGTGAGCGACGGAGCCGCGCTGCTATAAGACCTGGTTGCCAGCCAGCGCCTTTTGCCTTTCTTTGATACAGCTGTCTTTCTGGAGACAGCTGTATTAGCTTCGCTTCTAGAGGCAGATTTCCTTGAGGGCTTTAGCTGCCGGCTTTAGCTTCAGGACTCTTGATTTGCTTTTGTTGTCGGTGTGGCTGAGGGAAGCTCGGGCATTTTCTCGAGTTCATCCATTTGCTTTTTTGTCAGTACGGATTTGACTTTGCTATCAGCCAGTTTATTTTTTGTCTTCAATTCCTTTTTCAAGTCTGTCAATTTTGCTTGCACTTCCTGAGCAGCGTTGCCTGTAGTGTCCTTGCTGGATAGCTTCTGCCTGAGGGCGCGGACTTCTTGCTTGAGAGGCTTCAGTTCTGTCTTGTAAGACTGGATGATTTGATCAATCTGCTTGCTTTGCTCTTTAGTCAAGGAGGGCAAACTTTGAATTTGTCTCCAGCTGGCGCCCATGTGGTGACCGTGCTTTCTCTCATGCCGGGATCTTCTGAATCTGTTCTGCGGCACGGATTCTTGCGCTGATGGCTCGGGAGACATTGCCGGCAGCGATGCTCCGCTTGAATCTTGTGTTTGCGCCACTGCCGGAGGGCAAAGCGACAATGCAAGTGCAAGCATGGAAGTGGCGATGAGTGAACCGCCCAAGGAAGCCTTAAGGGTATTTAGTTGCATGAGAGAGTTACCTCCTACCTGAGTGGAGTGGGTGGAGCGCGATTATCCAGGGAGCCGTTTCCCGTTTGAGCAGATCATCTAAGAGGTGATCTGACTGGTATACGCCGCCTGCCCAGAAAAAGTTCAAGCTGCAGATGTTGTCGTTGGAGTTGTTGTTTTTTCAGGGGCGGCAAGTCAATGCATGACCAGTACGGCAGCCCCGTTCAATCTTCCTGTGCGTAAATCCTGAAGGGCAGCGTTTGCTTCCTCCAGAGCATAGGTCTTAATTGTCGTCTGTACTGGCACCTTAGGGGCCAGTGCAAGAAATTCCACAGCATCGTCTCTTGTGAGATTAGCTACGGAACGCACGCTCACCCCAGAGAAGCTCGTAAGGAAAGCTCGGTATATCGCTCATGTGTATTCCTCCCAGGACCACGGTTCCTCCTTTGCGCACAGCTTTCAGGGCTGAGGGGACAAGGTCGCCTGCCGGAGCAAAGATAATGGCCGCATCAAGCGGTTGTGGCGGCAGGTCGAAGGCTCCGCCTGCCCAGAGGCACCCCAGGCTGAGAGCGAATTTCTGTGCTGCTAAGTCAAAAGGTCTTGTGAAGGCATATACGTTGAGACCTCGGTGTCTGGCGACCTGGCAAATGATGTGTGCTGCTGCGCCAAAACCATAGAGCCCCAGGGTTTTGCTCGCGTTCGACAGCTTCAAGCAGCGCCAGCCGATAAGCCCTGCGCATAATAAGGGTGCAGCTTCGGCATCTGTGTATTCTTCGGGTAGGGCAAAGCAATAGTTGGCATCAGCCACTGTATAGTCTGCGTAGCCGCCATCTCTTTGATAGCCGGTAAACAGTGCCTGCTCACAAAGATTTTCCTGTCCGGTCAGGCAAAAAGAGCAGGTCCGGCACGTCAGCCCCAGCCAGGAAATTCCCACGCGCTGTCCTGGGGCAAAGCCCGTGACTCCTTCCCCAAGCTTCTCTACGGCGCCGACTATTTCATGGCCGAGGATAAGAGGTAGTTTCGGCTCAGGGAGGTCGCCGTCAAATATATGAAGGTCGGTTCGACAGACTCCGCAAGAGAGAACGCGCACAAGAACTTCACTGGCTCCAGGCTCCGGAGTCGGTGTTTGCTTAAGACCGAGCAATTGGCCGGCGGCGGTAAGAACCATTGCTTGCATCTTCTCTTTAACCTCGGGCTGCTTTTGGACCCAAGATTGTAGCTAATTGAAAGCAGTACAGTTCACCCGGGTTCTCAAGTGAGACGGATACGCCAAACGGCACCTGCAAATTGCCCATGAATGAATGTTGCTGAGGGATAAGATAGTGCCAGTTCCGGAGCTTGATTCAGTTTTCTGTCGCTGCAATTTCATGCCGCCGCAGACTGGTGTCAACGGCGACATGAAATTGGGTGATACCTGGTATTTACTGACGGCTAGCGGTGCTGTTCGTCATGCTTCTGGTTGTATATATGATTGTTTTCGGCATTGAGTTCCTTGTTGATGCGCTTTCTTTCCCAGGGTTGCATGCCGTTGCCGTCTTTCCGGTAACGCTGCTCCTGGCGCTCTATTTTGTATCGTTGCCTTTCCAGACGTGCCGCTTCGCGTCCAGTCAGGTTACCTGAGGCGACGCCCTGGTCGATGCGTCTTTGTTGATAGGACTGCCTTTGCTCAATGTTGCGATGGCGGTGCTGCGGGCAAGAGGTATTTCCTGCATTTGCCGGCTGGGGCGCTGCGCTCAGGCCAATGAGAAGGCCAAATGCCAGGGTCGATACCGTTATCAGTCTCATAATTTTCTCCTTTGTGTCTGGTGACATAAGCGAGAACGACTTGAGGGGGTGGAAAGTTCAAAGCTCTGGATTAAAGTGGTGTAAGTTTTTTGTCAAGGAAGTACTGCTCACACTCCATCGAATGCTCGAGCTACATGCTCTGGAATTCGCAAGGGGCGATGCGTCTTGAGGTCCACGAAGGCTCCTAGCTGAAGGGACTGGGCCATGACCTGTCCGCCCACGCGTATTTCTGCTTCGAAAGTCAGCCTGGCATTGCCGCTTCTACTTACACACATGATGCCATGCGGCTCGTCGAATAGCTTGACTGCACGCTTATATGTGATGCTGCTTGAGATAAGAATGGGTGTGTAACCAGATTCCATGCAGAGGCTCAGCGGAAAATAGCGCTCGAGAACCTCCAGACGCAGGTCTTCCGTCCAGCGCAAATAAACCAGGTTGCTTACATGTCCGGCAAAATCTATGTCATAAGTTTGTACTCGAAACGGCAGCTCGACTGCCAGAGTGCCTGGACGCTTGATCAAAGATTGCCGCGCTCCTTGAGATAGTGTTTGTTAAAAGCGGGACGAGAACGTGAACGTCGCCTGATGATCCCAGTAAGTGACATGGTCGTCCTTAAAGCGCACGAAGCGCACGCCGCCGTCTTGCGAAATGACTATCGACATTGCCTCGCGCAGGTCGTAACAGAGCCTGTAAGCAGAGCGGTGCCGCGTGCCGACTCCATGGGTCGATTCGGTTTTTATCAGGTCGCCTTCGAGATCCAGCGCTCTGGCAACCTGCCGCACTTCTGTCTGCTCGCAAAGAATTTCACCCCCGAATCCGAGCAGCTCGAAGCGCTTTGTCAGGACCACAGCTCCGTCCACTGTGGTGAGAGCGGCAATTAAATGCGACATTTCGAAGATGGCTTCGTCGAGGGACGCTAGCCTGGCGTCATGACTCTTTTCATAGTCCTTCCAGCCGACTCTCTTTATTGAGCCGTGTTCGACTTCGCGCCCTCCGATTTGCGCAAGAGTGTTCATCATATTGACGATCAGCGTGCGAAAACGTGCTCTGGGCTCGCCTTCGGCAAACTTGTATTTGAGGAAGATAAAAGGATTTCTGGCGCATAGATCTTCCGTGCGTTCGGGCGGTACCATCACAAGCGTCCCCCCGTGATGGAAAGCCCTTACAGCGGCGATGATGCGCTTCATCATGTGCTGGTCGATGATGCGCGTGACATCGAGGTCGAGCTTTGCCCAGGGAGTCGTAGCGTGTGAGCGGGCTTCTTTGTGCAAAGCCAGCCGCTCGGCGCGAATGGGGGCAAAGTTGTCCCTGAGCCAGTGCGACTCAAAGACGTCCATGGACGGGCCGAAGATGCGCCCTTCTCCGAGTTGCCCGACTGTGACGGAGCCCTTGCTGACCTCCACATGCCCGGGACGGCTAACGCTCACCACCAGGCAAGGCGGTATAGGCGGCGCGGATCCGCGCCCGCCATGCAAGCTGCGGAGCCAGCGAGGTCCGGAGTTGACGATGCCCCAGATTTGCGGACCGAGTTCTTCATCGAGTCTGACCCCGATCAAAGAGCGATGGAAATTGGCTGCCGGCGACAGGCGCCTCAACTCGTGGGCCGAGAACGGGCGAGGCTCGTTAAATGTGAGGCGGTGCAGTCCGGAAGGCGGCCCTGCCTCCTGCGGGAAACGTTCCGGCTCGCAGACAATGATCCGGAATGTTACCGTCCTTTGCTCCTCGCGCATCAGGCTTGCCTGGTAGCAGGTGGATACAAGTGATTCAAGAACTGGCGGCGGTGGGAGCTCCTGGCAAGCGGCATCACCGTGAACGGCGACTTCGGCATCGCTGGGCTCGATGAGATCCCAGTGGTCCGCCAAAAAGAGTGCCAGGTCGGAAGGATAAGCATGGTTCATCTGAAAGGTTATTATATAGACTCGGAAGCTGGTCTGCTTCTTTAGCTGAGATACCGGCGCGGTTGTGTGTTTGCTACCCTGACAAGAGATGGACTGAGGGAGAGAGGCTGCAGTGATGACAAGTGCTGGGCCGCCCGAGTTCTGGTCAGAAAATGCCGACGCCGTGCTGGAGAGCCTCGGCACATCCAGGCAGGGGTTGAGCCTGACAGAGGCAGCCAGGCGACTTGCGCGCTGTCATGCCCAGGGCGAGCGGCCGAAGATGAAAGTCGAGACTCTGGAACTCTTTTTCTCCCAGTTCAAGAGTCCCATCATAGTGTTGTTAATGGCTGCCGCCTTGCTCTCTTTTTTCTTGCAGGACCATGTCGATGCTCTGGTGATTCTGTCTATCGTTTTCATAAGCGGCTGCCTCGGTTTCTCTCAGGAGCGCGGCGCCCGCGATGCTCTTGAAAAAATGCTCGCCATCGTGCAGACAACATGCATTGTCTTGCGTGGGGGATTCCGGCAGGAAATTCCTGGCCACGATGTTGTCGCAGGAGATATTGTCTATCTCTCTGCAGGAGCGGCACTGCCAGGCGATTGCTTTTTGCTTGAGTCAAAGGATCTTTTTGCCGACGAGGCTGCCCTTACCGGTGAGACTTATCCGGTGGAGAAGAAAGCCGGCATTGTGGCAAGCGACGCGCCGGTGAGCGAGCGGTTCAATTGCTTGTTCAGGGGGACGCATGTGGTGAGCGGGTCGGCTCAGGCTGTAGTTGCCGCTACAGGCGATGCCACAGAGTTCGGTAAGGTATCCGAGCATCTGAGGCTCAAGCCGCCCGAGACCGATTTCGAACGCGGCATCAGGCTTTTCGGCTACTTTCTCATGGAAGTCACTTTGATACTTGTGCTTGCCATATTTGCAGTCAATGTATTTCTGAAACGCCCGCCTCTGGAGTCTTTCATGTTTTCTCTAGCGCTGGCTGTCGGGCTGACGCCGCAGTTATTGCCTGCCATCATCTCCATCAATCTTGCCGGCGGAGCCAAGCGCATGGCCGATGCCCGGGTAATCGTAAAGCGACTGTCTGCCATTGAGAGTTTCGGCAGCATGAATGTGCTGTGCTCGGATAAGACAGGCACCATTACCGAAGGGCAGGTGAAACTTGAGAAAGTAGTCGCCATAGACGGCAAAGATAGCGAAAAGATTTTTCTGTATGCATACTTGAATTCTTCGATGGAGACCGGCTTCATCAATCCGATCGATGAGGCTATACGCACCCATCATCGACCCGATATTGAAGGCTGGCAGAAAGCCGACGAGGTGCCTTACGACTTCAATCGCAAGCGCCTGAGTATTCTTGTCTGTCAGAACAAAACTAATTTGCTAATCACAAAAGGCGCGCTCGAAAATGTCCTTGCCGTCTGCAGCACTGCCGAGAGCCCTGACGGTAGCATGCTGGACATCGACAGCGTTAAACAGAGCATACTGGCATTGCTCGAGGACTACAGTCATGACGGCTATCGTGTGCTCGGTATTGCCTTTAAGGATATGGGCTCTCAGGCGCATATAACCTCCGGCAGTGAGGCGGCCATGACTTTTGCCGGCATGCTCGTATTTTCCGATCCGCCCAAGTCTGGCATAGCCGACACGCTTGCCGAACTGAACAAGCTTGGTATATCGCTCAAGATAATCACTGGTGACAATCATCTAGTGGCTGCCGCCGTCGGCAAGAAGGTGGGATTTCCCGAGCCGAGAGTGATGGCTGCGTCTCAGATGCACAGCTTGAGTGATGCTGCTTTGCAAGCGAAGGCAAATGACGTGGATATTTTTGCCGAGGTCGAGCCCAATCAAAAGGAACGCATCATTATCGCCTTGAAGAAGGCGGGAAACGTCGTCGGTTACATCGGTGATGGCATAAATGACGCATCGGCTCTACATGCTGCCGATGTGGGCATCTCAGTCAATAACGCCGTGGATGTGGCTAAGGAGGCGGCACAGCTGGTGATGCTGGATCATGATCTGGAAGTCCTCGTGGGCGGTGTACGCGAGGGGCGCATCACATTTGCCAATACAATGAAATACATTTTCATGGCTACCAGCGCCAACTTCGGAAATATGTTCAGTATGGCGGGAGCATCGCTCTTCCTGCCTTTCCTGCCGCTTCTACCCAAACAAATTCTGCTCACTAATTTGATGACTGACTTCCCCGAAATGACGATAGTCACCGACCGGGTCGATCAGGAGCTCGTGGACAAGCCTGGTCGCTGGAACATAGACTTCATCCGCCGCTTCATGTTGGTATTCGGGACATTGAGCTCAGTGTTCGATGTTCTTACATTCGGCGCTTTGATTTTCATTTTGCACGCTTCGACGGAGCAATTCCGTACAGGCTGGTACATGGAATCAGTCATTTCCGCATCGCTCATCGTGCTGGTGGTCAGGACCAGAAAGAGCTTTCTGCACAGCCGTCCCAGCCGTCCTTTGTTTGTCTCCACTCTCTTTGTTGTTGCGCTCACTCTGGCTGTGCCATTCACCCCCTTGTCCGGGCTGCTCGGCTTCCAGGCATTGCCGCCTGTGTTCCTGACGTGGCTCGGTATCATTGTCGCGTTGTATATCAGCGCAGCCGAGATCGCTAAACATGTATTCTATGCGCGCCTGAAATTGTGATTCAGCAGGGCTTCTTGCGCCGGCAGGTATCAGCGGAGAGTCTTGTCGGAGTTTGCTGTTGCCTCGAGTGTATGCTGGGCAACTATCTTGTGCGTAAGCAAAGTGCGCGCCACGACGCAGTCCATATTTTCAGCGCCGACAAGCTGTGCCAGCACTGACTCGCAGCACATGAGCAATACTGGATTGCGGTCATGAAGAGCATTTTGATATTGGCTCAAAGCCAGCTGAGCTTCTTCGTTTATGGCTCTGTATCGGCTTTCGACGCGTTTGTCGTAATATAGCTCGGTGAGCAACTTGTCCTCTTCCGGCCCGCCAGTGGCCATGACGTAGCCTACGTTGGCCAGCTCGCATGCTGCCGGAAGGAAGAAACCGGGAGCCGCCCAGGTGGCAATGTTCAGACCGCTGCCGATGACTTTCGAAGAGAATTGCGAAAGCTTGCTGTGGTGATTGTATGAGCGCAATTCCTCGATGAGTTCCTGCACAACCGGATCACCTTTCATTGCCAGCTTTGTCACGTCCTTTAGTTTGGCTCCGAAGGACTCGACATCCCAGCTTTCCTGGTCGTACATCGACTCTGGAACCTGTATTTCTTTTGCCCAGCCCGACAGCTGCTGCCTGGCCAGATTAGCCTCGGCGTCTCCCACCAGTTGTCTCAGCGAGGACATTGCCGAAGCGGTCAATTGCTCTTTTCTTGCCGTGTCGGCCGCGCCGAGCGCCAGCGAAAGCTGCATTGTTCTGGCAATGACTTTCGGGTGCATCTCGTCGATGTATCGCTGCCTGGCGTAATCAGCCGAGTCTTCGTCTTTTACTTTGATCTTTTCGTCGAGAATGATATCCGCCGCTTCCGATGACGAGGCGAAACCCCGGTAGGATGTCGAATAATTTGCCGCTTTCTTGATGTTCTTGATTGTCTTTTGAGCAGGTGTGCGGTAGTGCGCAACAGCTTTTTCCAGCATGTGCATCTTTGTCGTGGCAAACAGTGCTGCATCCAGCATGCGATCGACGCTGTTTCCAAAGTCTTGATCGATATCGCACTGGCTTACCGAACCTCTTAGCATCTGCTGCGGGGCAGCATTTTCTGGCTCTTTCTCCAGGCGCCCTTCGCAGGGCAATGACCATTCAAATCCAGGCAGTACCATGCTGGAATTTCGTTGGGGCGCAGACTGAGCAATTTGCCGGCTTCTTGGCAAGTTGCCTGGCGCAGGGCAGGGTGGTGTCGTGCTACTTGCGCTGGAGCCTTGTGCTGAAAGCGCGAAGGACAAGAGCAGCTCAGCCGGCAAGACCGCAGAAATGAGCAACTTCAATTGTCTGTCTTTCTTGAACATTTCTGACGGGGCAGTGAGCGCAGGAATCGGCTTTCCCTTCGGGGTACTTGCTCCTGAGAACCGGAGGATCGACATAGTACCATGGGCGCCCTGTTGCCAATAGTGTGCTGGTTTGCCTCTGGAAGGCGCCCAGACAAGGTACCCGCGCCAACAAGACTGGCGATGGAGCCTCCCTGGCGGTCATTGTCAGATGTTATTGCGAGCTCATATTTAGACCTCAGTTCGGCTTGAAGTTATATGTCTTAAAGATATGCCGTTGCCAGCCAGCAAGCGGGCTGTCTGTTTTATTTTTGGATTTTCAAAGTGGTTTTGATAGTGTTCTTGCGACCCTTGAGGCAGCTGTCGATTTCAACTGGCCAGTCGCCGGCTGCTGTATTTTTAGCCACTTTCCAGGTCCAGACGACCTGCCCTTTCTCGTCGGATTTCTGTGGCTTGAGCGCAGATGCAGTCGATGGACCAGATTTCAAGGTCAGTGTAATTTTGCATTTAGCGCCTGGTTCGGTTTGAACAGCAACAGTGGCGTCGCAACCTGTTTTCACAGGCGACGTAATGCTAAGCAACCGAAGCTTGAGTTCTTTTGTGTCGGGCTCTTGTTTGCCTGCCTGGGCGATGATGACACTGCCGGTAGTGTTGCCTGACGGTTGCCTTGATACAACAGGCAGGCTTTGCCCTGGCGAATAAGGCGAAGTCTTATCAGCCGCTATTGCCGGATGACTGCCTGAGGCGGGTTGCCAGCTGGCAAAGGCTATTGTCCCGAGGGTTGCTGCTGCCACCAGGAAACGAAACTTGTCTTTCTTTGGCATTGAAAATCCTCCTTGTGCAGGAGGTAAGTGTAATTCATGGACGGCCGAAGAGGGATTGTCTGGGGATTGCAAGCCTGCTTCACTCAAGCCAGACTCTGGATTTGGCAGCGGCGAATGGCTGCTTTACAGGAGATGCACCCGTATGAGAGCGGTGAGGATGTGCACCCGATCAAGTCCCTGGTGCCCTGGCTGATAACTTTGCCCCTGCTGCGAGGACATGGGAGGTTTGGCACGCACCCGACAGCTCACCTTCGACGGGATATACGGCTGATAACACTTGCAGCGCCTGGGGGCTGCTGTCTTGAGGCTGCCATTGATAGCCTTAATCCAGTGGCAGTGCGCCCAAACAGCAAAAGTTGAGTGAAAAGTAATGAAAAACCTGTAAAATATTAAGAGCTGTTAATCGCCTCTGTCGGGCAAAAACAGCTCTTTTTTCCTAGAAAGGAGACCCCCGTTTTGGCGCGGCACATCTGCTAGAAGTGCCTGCTGGCGCTGGTATGGATGCTTGAGTTGTGTTTTTGCCGCAAGCTTTGTCGCCTCAAGGCAGCACAGGCGCCCGAAAATTCGTTCAGGCTCATGATAACTATCTGAATTGGCTGTGTGAGTCGATATTGAGAGCATCTGCTTGATTAAACGGGGTAGTTTATGGGGTATGGGAGGGCGCTAGTGGAAATCCCCAGCCAACCTGTTTACAATCCATCACCCATTAGTGTGAATGAAACACATAAGTGGAATATGGCTAATGGTCCTGTTGAGGGAATGGTCGGATTCCCCCACCCTGATATCAAGTGGGGTGTCTGGCCGAATGGTTTGGTGCTGAGTAGATTCCTAGTGTGTGGGCTGAAAAGTGAATAACGAATTGCAGAACCTCAGGCGGCGAATATTCGCTGCCGTTTCGGCGTTTTTATTCTTGATTGCCACGGAGCTGTTACCACTGGCGGCTTGCGCCCAGTCGGCTCCAGGAGTCTTAAGCACTGCAGCGTCCACCGGGACCAGCGGGTCGACAACTCAGTCGACCGGATCAAGCACGTCCTCAGCCTCCAATTTCACTCTCGACCTCACCTCAACTGCAGCAAGTCTCACAGCCCAGATTGCCGCACCGGTCCAGATTCAAGTTGGCGGCACTATCGGCTCCACAGGACAGGTGACAGGCGGCACGACCATGACCGTCAACCCCGGACAGGCGCTCACTCCTGCCCAGTACCTGGCTGTACAGCAGATAATGTCAGGAACACAGCAGAGCCTCCTTGTAAGCACCCAGGGGACCGCTGCCGGCGGATACGCCACAGTCACATCATCGGCTCTTTCTGCCGTATCGGCTATTTCCAGCCTGAATATCCCTCAGAACGTCTCTCTGGCTTCTATCGGTTTCAGCAGCGCCAATCCCCTCAACGTGACCGGCTCTGCCTTGATTCAAGGGTCGCTCTTCAACCTGCAGCCCACAGCAGGTGTGGCATCGGTCCTCAATCTCGGTAACCTGACTGTAGGCTCGGGTGGACTTCTCTCGGGAGCATTGCCGAGCAGCTTCTTTCTTTCCAACGTCTTTGCCTCCAACGGCATGACGCTCAATGTCGCCGGCAATGTGCTCAACCAGGGCACTATCACTACACCCGGCACTTTGAATATCAATGCCGCAGGCAGCATAGCCAACCAGACTGTCAACAACATCACAGCAACTATCTCCGCACAGACCCTCAATCTCAACTCGATAACAGGCAATATCATCAACAGCGGTTTGATGTCGGCTATGGATTCTTTGAATATGACGTCTTCCCCGGCTCAGAATATGCTGATCAACAACACTGGCGGCACTCTGCAGTCCATAGCCGGGGTGATAAATGTGCGCGATATTGCCATGTCTGAGCTGGCGGATCTGACCATAAACGGGGGAAATATCCTGGCTCCCAATGTGAATCTTTTCGGCAAGTCGGTGAACGTCAATGTCGGCGAGGTAGCCGGGCGCCTGAATATAACCGGTTCGGAGGCTCACGTTCTGGCTGAGAGCCCAAATCTGGTGCTGGGCGACATGAATCTATCCGGTGACCCCAGCTTCT
>JAHFBI010000252.1 GCA_023250095.1 Candidatus Melainabacteria bacterium | reverse complement strand
ATGGAATATACACTGCGCAAGGCGCAGCGGGATCTCGACGCCATCGGAGACGATGTCCGGCTCTACCGGCAGGGGCTCTCGGATCTTGCCGGGGCCGAGGCGGTGGGCAAGCTGGACAAACAGTTTGACGACGAGCAAATCGCCCTCCAGAAACTTACCGGCGAAAGCGCCCCCGGCGAAGCACCAAGAATGTCTCCCACTCAGACAGCTACGAAACCTGGAGCTTCTGTCCAGTAGATCTGCCCTTTTTTGCTGCCAGCTCACACCTTCTGACAAGGGACATCAGCTTTCAGTTGCCAGACCACCGCAGCGACGTTCCCTGTCCGCAAGGATATAATTACGCTGTTTTCCTGAAAGCAAAAAGGGGTGACGTCCGTGGCTTCTTCTCAACGCGATGCTCTGTCTGCCAGCTCCGGGGAAGGAAACAAATTGATAGCCTGGCTTATTCTTCTTGTGTGCATAATCGCCGTACCTGTCGGGCTTTCCGTCAAGAGTAGTCGCCCTGTCGAGCCCAAGGCGACGCCCGACAAGAAATGGTCTTCTTTCTTGCGCAATGAGAACCGCCTTCTTGTTCTCAGGTTGAGCGGCATGATCTATGACGATTCGGACGAGTCGGTCTCCTTTTTCCCAAATGTGACTCGCCAGGCTATGTCAGACGTCAGCTGAGAAAGGCTGCTGACAACGAAAATATCAAAGGTATTCTGCTGAGAATCAACTCGCCAGGCGGCACAGTCGGGACGAGCCAGGAGATATACAATGCTGTGGACCAGTGCCGCAAGAAGGGCAAGCCGGTTGTGGTTTCCATGGGAGACGTTGCTGCCTCCGGAGGCTATTACATCGCCTCCGGTTCGGATCGCATTTTTGCCAATCCTGGAACGCTGACTGGATCCATTGGGGTGATCATGCACTTGCTTAACTGGCAGGAGACGGAAAAGAAGCTTGGCATACAGCCGGTGGTGATCAAATCAGGTTTGTTCAAAGACATCGGCTCAGCCGACCGGCCGATGACGCCGGAGGAAAAGACCTTGCTCCAGAGTATCATCATGGATTCATACGACCAGTTTGTCTGCGCCGTTGCTCAGGGCCGAAAGATGGACAAGGAAGAAGTGAAAAAACTGGCTGACGGAAGAATTTATACAGGCAGGCAGGCCCTAAAAGTAAAACTGGTGGATGAGCTAGGCGGCTATGACGAAGCTCTTTCTGCCCTGCAAAAAACTGCCCGCGACAAATTCAAGCTCGACAAAGACTTGCCAGTGGACGACGGGGCGTCTTCGCTGAATCTTTTCAGCAATTTTTTCCAGAGTTCGTCAAGCTCGCGGCTTTCGCGAGAAAATGGGCTGTTGAAGGGGATCATCCCTGATTTCTTGAACTCGTCTTTCAACAAGCAACCCTTGTGGATAATGCAATAAGAAGGCTGTGATATGAGTGATTATCATCAGACCGAAGATCAAAGACAGATCCCCGCAACTCTTTGCTGGTCGGCTACCTTTTTTGGAGTCCTCACTGCGCCGAAAGCCACATTCGCCCATCTCAGCCGGCAGAACGAGGAGACTCTGTCCGGATTTCCCGGAGCTCTGGCCACCGTTATTCTTGTTTTTGGACTCGATGGATTGAGGATGAGCTCGCCTCATCATTTGAAATGGGCTCTCATCAATATTCCTTCATCCATCGTTGCTGGTCTTGTATTCTGGTTATCGTTGACCAGCGTGTTGGCGCTTGCGGCTGCTTGCTTCAATGTGCCCAAGGCGCGGATACGCGCTTCCGTTGTCGCTTTCGGCTGGAGTTTCCTGCCGTGGCTTTTCATGGCTCCTGTCTCGTGCTATGCGGGTTTGCTTGGGCCCTCTCATGTGCTCCTTTCGGCGCTGCCATTTATCTGGGTATTTGTCCTGCAACTCATAGCGATCAACGAGAGCTATCAGCTCAAGTCCTGGCAGACACTCTCGCTGGTCTTCGTAGTGCCGGTCATCTTGTGCGTGGTGCAGATCATGCAACTCACCCAGGCCCTTTACGCCACACTGGGATCGCTGATTTGAGCAAGCAATGACTGTCAGGGAAAAACCGACGGTTATAGCGCTGGTCGGACCGACCTGCTCGGGCAAAACGGCGCTCAGCCTGAGGCTTGCCGATAGTCTCGGCGGGGAGATTGTCGCCTGCGATTCCCGGACGGTTTATCGCTACTTCGACATCGGCACGGCCAAGCCTTCTCACTCTGAGATGAAGCAAATTCCCCATCATCTAATTGATGTGGTCGATCCCGATGAGCCATATACAGTTGCGCAGTATGTCGAGTCCGCCGGAGCGGCCATCAAGGACATTGCTCTCAGGGGGCGCCTGCCCATCGTTTGCGGCGGCACCGGATTTTACGCCCGGGCTTTGCTGGAAGGATTGAATATTCCTGCTGTCGCCCCGCGAGAAGATCTGCGCCTTGCTTTCAACGAAATTGCCGAGAAGGAGGGCAATCAGGCGTTGCACGACCGGCTCAGGCTGGTAGACCCGGCAACGGCAGACCGGCTGCACGCCAACGATCGCTTTCGCATTGTGCGCGCTCTTGAGGTATATACCGTCCTCGGCAGTCCCTTCTCCAGCGCTGCAGGGCGCAGCGAGCCTCCATTCAACTGCATTTGGATTGCTCTTACTGCAAGAAATCGCAATCAATTATATGAAGCAATCAGCAAACGATTTGAGCTGCAGCTGGCAGAAGGGCTGGAGAGCGAGGTAGAGACTCTTTTTCAGAGATACGGACCGCATCAGAAATTGATGCACACCGTGAACTACAAGGAACTGGTTCAGTATCATATCGGCAAACTCAGCCGGCAAGAAGCGCTTACTGAGGCAGTGCGGCATAATTTCCATCTGGCTCGCCGGCAGTTGATCTGGTTTAATGCCAATCAACAGATCAAATGGTTTTTTGTAGATGAAATGACCCGATCGGCTCTTGAAGAGGCTGTGAAAGCCTTTCTCAAAGGGATGCTCTGAAATTATATCTTTTTGCTTTCGCCTGAATCTGCCGGTGAAAACATCCCTAAACGGAATTTGGAGCTATACTAGTTGAGGGCTTTACAACACACTTCAGTTAAAGCCCCGGGATGAGATAGCAATCAATCTGTCCCTCAGCTCGAACGGTAGCCTCTCTGACTAGCAATTCTGTCGGCAGGATCATTATCTCCAGGGGTCCACACGTAACGACAGTCCAGAAATGGTAAATTGCCGGGCAGCGCGAGAAAATCGAAAGGCATGACGCAGACAAAAGCTCAAAATATATGGAACGTCTCCTTGCCATGGAGTGATGGATCGCTATCGGCGAGATTGTGGCAAAAGGGCAGGCGTATAGTAGTAGGCGTGCCGGAACTCGATATTTTTGCACGGGGAAATCGCAATCTGAGGCCATCTTCCGTCTTTTTACTGAGCTTTTGAAATATCACCGGCAGCTGAAATCGAACCGAGATCCTCTCAGCCCGCGTCAGGAGGAGCATATGCGGCTCTTGAAAGACTGGGTGGAATCGGTGGAAAGAAAAATGGCTTATCGCGAGCTGACTGCTGTGCGCTGAATTTTGGCCTCCAATTTGAACTAGTTACACCCTTCTGCCGTCAAGTCTTTAGCAGCTGTGAGGGTAGTCTGGTCTTGCAGAAGGGCTTACTCGCTTTCATTTGCACACTCTGCTCCGTCTGGGCAGGGCTTTCAGCGCCAGCCTACCCGCAAGATGTTGCCAGCGTGCCTTACAAATATGTCGGCAACGATTTCTCTTTGAAATTCCATCGCCCTTCCTGCCCTTTCGCCAGAGCGATGAGCCCGGCTCGAGTCCATCTTTTCCATTTTCGGGCGCAGGCAATTGCCAGTGGCTTTTCGCCCTGCCGCTATTGCTTGCCCCCTTACTGGGGGGCTGTCCAGGCGCGGATTCTCAAGGACTGCCAGAAAGAGAAAGGGAGTGCCATGGAAGACACTCCCTCTTGTGAGCGGTAATGGTGCTGTCTGGGCAGGCTCAGCGATGGTGGTGTCCACCCCCGTGCGGCATATGTCCCCCACCGCTGCCGCCGACCTTGCCGCCAAGTCCGCCTCCTGCATGCCCGAGCCCGCTCAAGCCGCCGCTGGCTCCGCCGCCAGGTGTGCCCATGCCGCCGCGATTCAGCCCGCCCATTCCGCCGCTCAAGCCTTCCGGGGAGCCAAGCCCGGCTCCTGAGCCGGCATTACCCCTGCCGAAGCCTCCGCCGCCAAAGCCGCCGCCCAAACCTCCCGGCGAGCCGGCATTACCTCTGCCAAAACTGCCGAAACCGCCAAATCTACTGCCGCCAGCTTCGCCTGCCGTTTTCTGCCCGAAGCCGGCAGCGCCGTTTTGTCCCATGCCCGACAGTCCCTGCCCGGAGGATTCAGGCGAGTTCCCCCGTCCAAAACGCCCGCCGCCGGTTCCAGCTCCGCGTCCGAAGCGACCGCCTGAAGACCCTGCTTTAGATTGAGACATTGTCGAAGGCAAAGACTGGGAGCTGGCAGCGCTTCGCTCGGAGGGATTGCCTTGCCGGGATTGCATGCCGTAAGGCTGCTGGGCAGGAGCAGAAGTTTGCTGTGTTGCCGTTGGATAACTGGTGGTGCCCCCGGATGTATTCACTGTCGCCTGGCTGTTATGACTGGCATCATATGTCTGTCCGGAAGGCGAAGTGACGGCAGTGTTGCCGCTCGATGTCACCCCTGAGGCTGGAGTATAAGTCGTCGAGCCCGAGTGCTGATAGTCAGCCTCCCCGTAAGGCGTGCTGACTGTACCGCTGCCGCTTGTGTTGACCGTGCCGCCTTGTCCGGTCGGATAAGCGGTCGTCGGGTATCCGGTTGTCGTTGTTGCCGGCGTGGTCGTAGTAGTTGTAGTTGGCACCGTTGTCGCCGGATAGGCGGTTGGATAAACGGTCGGATAAATATTGGTCGTATTGGCCGGGGCAGCTGAATAAGGATAGCTGTAAGGAACAGGAACAGGCACCGGCACCATGGAAGGCACTGTGGACGGAGCGGCAGTGTTGCCATAATAAGGTGCTGCCTGTCCGGTGCCGCCGGAAACGGAGGAAGCTGGCGGAATGTTGACGCGTGTTCCCGTTTTGTCTACATACCACTGATTTCCCATCGGTCCGCTAAAAACCTGGACCTTGTCGACTGCCACCCCTGCGCCTGGCAGAAGGACGTTCAGGTTTTGCTGGTTGACGAAATATTGTTGTCCGTTGTTTGTCCAGCGCACCTGATACCAGGTAGACGAAACCATGCCGCTCAAGAATGAGGACTGGGCCAATGCACTTTGATAAGAGGAGGCGGCTACGGTTACCCCAGCAAAAAGAACGAAAAAAGAGCGCGAAATGAGCTTGTCCATGTTCTATCCCACCATTTTGAAGAATTGCCGGCGATTCCGAAGCGATACCCATCATTTCCACATACCCGGCCCGGACAGGAAAGTTTCATGAGGGCGGTGACCCGGAAAAGCTGCCGGACACCGCGTTCAGGCAACTGCGCCCACAGCGGCGGCTCTTGCTGAGAGAAAGTTTTTTAACATGCAGCAAAAGGACAACTTTTGTCCAACCGAGAAAGGCAAATGCCAGATCTCAAGCTTCCGGCTCCAGTTTCAAGGTAAGACCTTCTGCCTTGAGGAGCTCGTAATACATTTCGGCAATTTCTTTGGGTCCGACCCAGACGATGGCACAGCCTTCGTTGTGGACCTTGAGCGTCAACTTCCATGCCCGGTCCTGGGACATGCCCGGTATGTGCTTGGACAAGCAACTGGCGACATGCTCGAAAGTATTATGCTCGTCATTGAGAAGCACGACTCTGTAATTGGGGTATGGCTTGGTTTCCCCGAGTTTGGGTTCCTTTTCGATGATCTCTTGCGGCATTGACTTTACAACTCGACCGTCCGCCGGGTGCCGGCAGTCAGAGTATATACCTTTTGGCCTTTTGCTAGTTGTGATGACTCAGTGGTATAACGATTGAGAAAAAACACGCTCAGTATTTTGGGTGATGCAAATGGCGACCGAACTCGACAAACCAGTCTCCTTACAAGCCCTGGCAGACGCCACCGGCCTCATTTTTGACCGCACGCTCTTACCGGAGAAGGTTGTCGGGCAAGCCTGGCTCATCTCCAAGAGTCGGGTCGTGACATTGGCCAGCTCGGTGTCCAACTATGCCGATGCTCCCTGGGCGCTGATAGTCAAGTTTCCTCATCCGGACCTTACTTATTCGTCCAAGACCATCACGCTTCACCCGGATTTCAACAAGCGCGAAGCAAGAAATTACTATCTGGCGCAAGCCAACGTCCAACTTTATCAGATGCCGGTTCTGGACAATGACATTGCCACAATCACCCTGGATCCGGAATTATCGGCTCCTACTCCGGACAAAGTTGCCGAACTTAACCGGGCGCTGTCACTTCCTTTTGCTATCTCCAATCAGGATCTCTCCGGCGTCATGCGCTCGGGTGAAGCACCGAACATAATTCAAAGCGCTTTGATGACCGGGCGTTCTGGTTTGCTGACGATGGTTGATTCGCGCAATATCCCCTTTGCTCGTGTCGCTATCAAGAGCGGGCGCCTGGTCAAGGCCATCTTCGAGCAATTGTCCAACGAGCTGGCCATATGCGAGCTAGTCTGGCGCAAGCCTGCCGGCAATTTCGTTTTTCAGGTGCAAGATCAGTTCCACTGGCCCGAGATTCCGGAGATTTCCGTGCCGACCGAGCAACTGGCAACCGAGGCGGCGCGGCGCTCTCAGGAGTTGCCGCGTGTGATTGAAATGCTGGGTGGTCCGGAGACGCGCTTTCAGCGAGCTGCCGGACAGGCGGATTTCAAAGAGATGAATCCGCAGCAACGCTGGGTGGCTGAGAGACTCTGGCCATGCCTGGACGGCTTCGTCCCTCTCAGCAAACTGGCCGAGCGTGTCCCGTCCGACACATACACAATCCTGAAAACGTTGTGGGAGATGCGTGGCAATGGGCTGGTATCAGTCAACACGACTGCTCCATTTGCTATGAGCGGGCAACTCGGTCCGGTTTTGATCCCGGCTCAGGATCTGGAAGTGAGCATCTGGGATCCGCTTACCGCCTTCTATCTCGATCCTTGCTCTGGAGCTCCTGCTTGCGAGCAAGGTCATTTTCTCGGCGCGGGCAAAGTCCTGCAGGCAAAGATCCTTGTTCACAATATTCCGTTGCCGCCGCATCTCCACGGGGCGGCAGTTCTGAAAGAAGGGCGTTTGATTGGGATACATAACGGTCCATTCCCTCTGCGCCCGGGACAGCCACCTCCGCCAATGCCTCTTTACCAGATGATGTGGATCGGGGCTCTCAATGATCTTGGCGCCAAGCGCCTGCGTGCCACGACCGAA
>JAHFBI010000251.1 GCA_023250095.1 Candidatus Melainabacteria bacterium | reverse complement strand
CTCCAGCAATTCTTCGTCGCGAAAATCCACTGGAGCAATGACCATCAGTACGCTCACACCCGCAAGCCTTTTGTCAGACATGAATAGCCCTCCTCTGTCTTTTTCCAAGCGCTTGACCGGCAAGCGCACCATATTATAGACAGCCCGAGCACTCGACCGGCGTTTTTTTCCAGATTAGCCAAAGTTCGTCCTGTCAGTGAGGCTCGATTGCCCATTTGACCTTGTGAATGAGATCCATGAAACCACCTTGATCGTCGCTCGGGGCAGACGGAGCAGCCGTGCGCTGTTTCTCCGCCACCATTTGCTGCATCATCGATTCCAGCTGATGTTGCTGTATCTCCGTGAGCAAAGCGCGCTTTCTCAAGTAATTGGCCGTGGCCTCGTTGCGCAGTTGCTCTTTAAGCCTGGCAATTGTTTGTTGCGTTGACATTATCTCCAGCGAATCGGATTTGGGATCGTTGAGCAGGTGCACAAGCTTGCGCTGATGTTCGACGATTTGCGGCTGCAACTTCATATATTTGGCATTCCAGTCCTGCTCGAGCACCTGTATCTGCTGCGATTGCTGGGCAGACAGATTGAGCCTTTTCCAGTCAACCGTCAGCCTGCCGTCATCGGCAAAGGATGGCTCGATTGTCGCGCAAAATCCGCACAGCAACCAGGCACAAAAAATACTCATCCGATTAGTGGTCATATACAACTGCTTCTGCAACGTCAGCCGGCTCCCCAAGTGAAGAATCAATCAAATAAGCTTCGGCCGTCACAGGGGTTACTTGCGGCGAAGCCGAGTGCACGGTAATAAAAATGGCGATGGCGGCAAGAACGCCGGCAATCACCGTGGCCGCCACGGCGTAGAGCCGCCGCACCGACAAGGCAGCCTTGCGTTTTTCTCTTGCTTCAAAAGGCACAACCTGCATCCTGGCCATAATTCCGGGCCAGAGGTCGAAGTCGTCGGGAAGATCCGGCTGGTAATGACTGCGAATGGCATCCCCGGACTGAGACAGAGCCACAAATTCATCCTTGCAATCGGGACATTCCAGCAGATGCCCGGTTATAGCCCGGTGCCGTAAGGTGGCTACTTCTTTGTCGACATAAGCCGAAAGCTCTCCGCGAATAAGAACGCAATCCTCATTGAGGCGTGACTTGACCTGAGACCAGATGTCGACCTGGAAATCGGCCGGCAGCTCGAACCCCTTGGCAAGAAGCCCGTTCACCCGGCTTAGATCCTGGAATTTCCCCAGGCAGTCAGAACACTGCTCCAGATGGATACTGACTCCTTCTTTGGCCGGAGCAATCAGCTCGCCGTCGAGATAAGCCGAGAGATCCTCTTGAATCAAATCACAGACAGCAGGGAGTCTGGTAGCCAGGCTCTCCCAGAGGTCTGGCGCCGCTTGAGAGATCTGCACGGAGAACTGGGAGATGGCAGCCGACAGGCTCTTGCAATCATCATACTGGCAACGGCACAATGCACAGGATGTCAAATGTGAGGCAAGAGTACTCTGTCTTTCCTGCTCCAGCTCTCCATCCAGATAAGCGGACAGATCTGCAATTACATCCGCACACGAAATAGCCATCAACTAGAGACCTCGCTGGCATTGCCTTCCAGATAGGGTTTGAGCAATTCTTGCAATTTAGTGCGGGCACGCGCAATGCGCGATTTGACTGTACCCATCTCCGTTTTCGTGAGAATTGCAATCTCCTCGTAACTCAGACCTTCTATCTCCCTCAAGACGATAGAGGTGCGAAACTGTTCCGGCAATCTGGTCATTGCCTCCCTGATAGCCGTTGAAAGTTCATTGCTTAAAATTCTTTCATCAGGAAGGGCTGATGTATCGGCTATGTCGCGGGTGGCTGAGTCCCCGGACTCCTCATCGGAGCCTATGGACTCGTCCATGGAGACAGTAGGAAGCCGCCGCGGGCGCCTTCTGAGCTCGTCATAGAAAAGGTTAGTGACAATCTGCGTGAGCCAGGACCTAAAAGAAGATGGGTTTCTCAGATTGTTGATCGAGCGCCAGACACGAATGAACACTTCCTGAGCCAGGTCGGAAGTGTCATGCCAGTCGGGGGCAAGCTGGTAAAGCAGGGCAAAAACCGTGCGTTGATGCCGTTTGACGAGTTCCTCGAAGGCTGCCGGCTCTCTTCTCTGGCAGGCTAGGACCAGATCGCGATCACTCTTCTGACTATACGCTGTTGCCATACCTGGAAGATTAGCTCCGTCCCCATCACGTGCTCGAACTGCTCCGGAAAGCCGGGCGCTAATATCGTATCACTGAGGGATCGCTCCCGATACGCTCGAAAGGGAGGATACCGACTGTCGAGCCTATCTTGCTTGTTCCCTTATCTTACTAGGAAGGAAGTCCGGGCGATTACCAGCCAGCTCCTTGCTTCTTGAAGTCAGGCGAAGGCAACGGAGGAAGCAAGATTAACATTAACCGCAAAATCTCAAAGTTGATCTTCGGGATCTCAACGAGCCCGCAACCAGTGAACCTGGCTGCCAGCAACCCTCAACCCGGGCAAGTCGCCTCAGCCGGCACATGCATCTGTAAAAAAATGAAAAAGGGCAGCGCAAGTGGCACGAACATTTGACTGGGCGCGGGGACAACTTCTTCATTCCGGAAGGAAGATTCGTCAAATGTCGCTGTCGTGGGCTATCCTTGAGCGCGTTTAATTCGCAATCGAGCAAAAGTGCTAGCATTGAGCAAGTACGCGCTAGTTTCGCGTATCTGGCTCTGCGCTGGCATAGGAGTGACTTACGTGCCGAATCGTTATCTATTCACTTCGGAGTCTGTAACTGAAGGACATCCGGACAAAGTCTGCGATCAGATATCCGACGCCATACTCGACGCCATACTTACCCAGGATACGCATGGCAGAGTAGCAGCCGAATGCATGGTCACAACCGGACTGGTGGTGGTCAGCGGTGAAATCACCACGACCGCACAGATAGACGTTCCGGAAATCGTCAGGCGCGTAATCACGGAAATTGGCTACGAAGGTGAGCACGGGGGAGGCTTCGATGCGCGCACATGCGGAGTCGTCACCTCCATCAACAAGCAGTCGCCGGATATCGCCCAGGGCGTGAGCAAAGCTCTGGAGAAACGTTCTGACGGTTCCTCCGACAGCGCCGATGAAATCGGAGCCGGTGACCAGGGAATGATGTTCGGTTTTGCCTGTAATGAAACCCCCGAGTTGATGCCGATGCCGATATCGGTAGCCCATCGCATTGCCAGGCGCCTTTCGGAAGTGCGCAAGCTCGGTGTCCTGAAGTATCTCCGCCCGGACGGCAAAACTCAAGTCAGCATCGAATACGAAGACGATCGCCCAGTTCGCGTAGACTCCATCGTCATTTCCACCCAGCACGATCCATCGATTGATGGTATCACTGATAATGAGAAGATCCAGAAGCGCATTTCTGAAGACCTCAAGAAATATGTTGTCAATCCGGTGTTTCAAGATCTCTCGATTGCACCGGACGGTGAGACACGCTATCTGATCAATCCTTCAGGACGTTTTGTCGTAGGCGGACCGCAAGGGGACGCCGGTCTTACCGGGCGTAAGATCATCGTCGACACTTATGGCGGCTATGCCCGGCACGGCGGCGGCGCCTTCTCAGGCAAAGATCCTACAAAAGTAGATCGCAGCGCAGCCTACGCTGCCCGGCACGTGGCCAAGAATATTGT
The DNA here is from genome assembly GCA_023250095.1 of Candidatus Melainabacteria bacterium. GTDB lineage: Bacteria > Cyanobacteriota > Vampirovibrionia > Obscuribacterales > Obscuribacteraceae > JAHFBI01. The sequence goes on along the minus strand of JAHFBI010000251.1, from coordinate 3,676 downwards.
TGCAGCCGGTCTGGCTACGCGCTGCGAAGTGCAGATTGCTTATGCCATCGGAGTAGCTCGCCCTGTCTCCATCCACGTCACGACATTCGGCACAGGCAAGATTTCCGACGAGGAGATTATGGAGCTTGTGAAGCGGACATTCGATCTGCGCCCGGCTGCCATCATCGCCAACTTCGACCTGACAACCCTTCCTCGCGCCGGCGGAGGCAAGTTCTACCAGAAAGTGGCCTCTTATGGACATTTCGGACGAACGGATATAGATCTTCCCTGGGAACACCTTGACAAAATCGAAACTCTGAAAGCCGCTCTTGCCAAGGTAGCCAGCTCTTGATTTCAGAGCAAGCGATAAGTCTTGCGATGGTCCGCCTTGTATTTGACCGAATTGTCCAATTTCACCGGTCCATCCCGGCTATAATTTCATGGGAGCGCAGGCGCGCTTTCAGTCTGGCACTACAGCACACGCCGTTTCGAAAAAATGGAATCCTCCACTGGATATCTCGTAGTCAATCCAGGCACGCCTGAGGCGTACTTGGTAGAACTCGAGGATGGCAAGGTCCTTGAGATAGGACGCAGGCCAAATCCGAGCGGACAACGAAAGCTGGTCCTTCCCATCCCGGAGATATCCGGGCACCACGCCGAGGTGCGCCCGGTTCCGGACGGCTGGACAATAAGAGATCTCGGCTCAACCAACGGCACCAGGCTCAACGGGGACTGGCTCCAGCCGGGGCAGGAATATCTCTTGAAAAATGGAGATGTCATCAAAATCGCTCAGGTCGACCTTCTCGTCAATCTCCCGAACGACACTTCAGGCTCAAGAACCCAGGCTTCGGAAGAAGAAGAGCACGAGAAGACTCAATTTCACATCAAGCTTATCAATGCAACGATCCTTGTTGGCGACATCAGATCATTCACGAGCCTGATGGAGAGTTATTCATCCAAGCCTGACATGGTAATGCAAGCCGCCCAGAAAGTTTTTCAGAGTCTGGGCGAAGAAATTCGCAAGCAGCACGGGCAGGTGGAAAAAATTGCCGGCGATGCCATCATGGCTTACTGGCAAGGAGATGATTCCCCGCACTCCGAGACCAATATGTGCGCTTATCAGGCATGTTATACAGCCTTGCAACTGCGCAATCTTGTGCAGCACTTAGCCCAACGCCCGGAGTCCTGGCCATTTCCCGGGCACCTCCTGCAAGTCGATGTGGCTCTGGCAACAGGTCCGGTAGCCGCCGGCGTGCTCGGCTCCGCTCAGGCAAACCCGGCTCTGCTTGGAGATACTGCCAATCTAGCTTTCCGCCTTGAAAAATTGATCGGCGAAGATGCGCCCGGCGACATCATTATGGATGGAGCCACTTACGAGCTCATCAAAGACTTTTTCACGGTAAAATCGCTCGGTCCCTTTACCGTCAAAGGACGCCAGCGACCGGTTGATGTCTACCGGCTTCTCGCCGTCAAGTGATTCGTTTTCGAGTTATGAGCCTCGATCGATCGCTGCTGCTCACGAAACGGCGCCAAGCAAACCGGAGATCTCTCATCAATGGATAGAGCCGGCGAGATTTCCCAAGCCGTCGGACAACTCCTTGTCGGGCGCCTGCCAGGAACAACTGTGGATGCTCAAAGCCAGGCGGCCATCCGGGGCGGCATCATGGGTGGTGTCACGCTCTTCAAGGACAATGCCGCCGATCTTGACCAGTTATGCGCTCTGGTAGATGAGCTAGGGAACTTGCTGGGAGAGGAAGGGCTGATTGCCGTCGATCAGGAAGGCGGAGCGGTCCAGCGATTCGACAATATTTTGACTCCATTGCCTTCAGCCATGGCATTTGGTGCGCTGAACGATAGAAACGTCCTGGCAGCCCTCATCGAGATATCAGCCAGACAATTGCGTCTTTTGGGGGTCAACTGCGTTCTTGCTCCCGTGCTGGACGTAGCCAGCAACCCTTTGAATCCGATCATTGCCACCCGTTCTTTCGGCGGCGATCCAGAACGCGTGGCGCAGCTGGGCGCACTGACGGCACAGACCTATCTTGAAGGTGGGATATTGCCCGTGGGCAAGCACTTCCCCGGGCACGGAGATACTCTGGAGGACTCGCACAGCAATCTGGCTGTCTGCCCCTGGCAGCTGAGCCAGCTCGCCTCACGTGAATTGCTACCGTTTGAGCGCTGCCTCTCTCAGCTGCCAGCGATTCTCACAGGTCACATCTGGCTTCCGTCCATTGACGAGAAGCCTCTTCCCGCCAGCCTCTCGTCGGGCGTAACAACAGATTTATTGCGGCAGCAGATGGGGTTTTCCGGACTGGTGATCACCGACGATCTCCCGGTGATGAAAGCGATAGTGGATCACTTCGGGCTATCACAAGCCGCTCTTCTGGCTATCCTCGCCGGAGCGGACTTGCTCCTGGTCTCAGGGACTCTCGATGAGACTGCCTCCGTGCACGATGCCCTATGCGCCGCGGTGCAAGACGGACAGATCTCACAAGAGCGCTTGCACCAATCCCTTAGCCGCCGGCGGAGTTTCCTTGCCCGGACAGCTAAGTTCACACGCCTTAATCCCTCGCCAACAGCGGCGCGCCGAAAGTCCCTGAAGGAATCGATTGCCACCTCCGCCGAGATCTCCTTCCAGTCGTCGGTGGCGGCAATTGCCGTCTTGCGCGGCAATCTTCCCAATATCCAGGCCCACTCTGGAGATTGGGTAATAGTCGTACCCGAGCATCCGCGTTTTGCCATCGATCTCCACTGCCAGCTGACAAGACGGCTCAGTTGCTGGACAGGCAGCTTGAGCCAGAAGCGTTATCCTCTTGATCCTCGCAAGGAAACGACCTCCGAGATTGCTGCCTTCTGCGCCGGCAAGCATTGCCTCTTTCTCACATACAGAGCTCTCATCAACCGCGGGCAACTCGAGCTGGGGCAGACTCTGTCCAGGAACGCGAAGTCCGGTACGCTCATAGCCCTGGATGCGCCCTTTGAACTAGGCTCAATGCTCGAGTGGGAAAATGCCGTGGCTACTTTCGATCCAAGCGATCAAGCAGTTGCGGCTCTTGCCCAGTTACTCACCGGCAGCGGTGCCGCCAGGGGCGTATGCCCGGTCAGTTTGCCGCCTGGCGCCCAGCTCTAGATCCTCTGGCAAATTTCTTAAGACACGGCAACCAGTCAGGCTTCGGTCATCTCTTCCAAGTCTGCCTCTATTGATGCTGCTCCTGCGACAAGAACAAGAGGGACGTTGGCACAAGCGACTGCCAGCAGACAGGCGGCAGAATTGCCTGCTTGACTAATCTGTCCCCATATCCAGATCATTCAAAAGAGAAAAAACGAAACTGAGCCATGGCAACGGCGATACACCGTATGTGGTGCCTGATTATTAAATAGCTAACATACTTCCCTAATTCTCGCCCAGGCGGAAGTGATGCAAACGTTGTCGCTGCTTCGTTAGATTTCCCAAGCCACACATGACCGGCAAGAAGCTAATGAGCAAGTATTCGGATGAGAGGAACAAAAGCATGTTTGCAAACGGTTTGGGCCTGTGGCCTGCCACGAGAAGGATTTTCGGTATCACGGCATCGCTGGTTTTCGGCCTGACATCCCTGAGCAGTATGCCAGCTTTCTGCCAGGACAAGGAACTGCATGTTCCAACCAGGCTGCCGGTGGCCGCTCCAAACCAGCGGCTGATTTCACACCGGACATA
>JAHFBI010000250.1 GCA_023250095.1 Candidatus Melainabacteria bacterium | reverse complement strand
TGGCTCTTCGTATTGCATCTCGACAACATATAAGGTTCCAAATTTGTCCACATGTTTCCTGCGTGCGCCGGAATCTTGTACAAACCTTTCAATGCCGTATTGTTCCATGAGGATGCGGCGCAGCTCCTGATTAGTTTGTTCGCGAATGATGCCAGGATCAAAGTTTTCAGTTTGCATGACCAGATCGCGCCCAACAAACCATCCTTGCAAGGCATAGATTTCGAAGCCGTCGCTGTATCGAATCGAAGGACCATTCTTGTTGTGCAAGTACCCTGATTCATTAAATCGCATATCGAGCGGGTATTGGCAGACGAAACAGACATTTGCGAAAAACAGGAATGCCGACGTATCAAAATTCTGGTACTCGTCAAAGAATATGGAATTAATTATGTCCTCCAATTCCTGTGTAAGCGCTGTTGCCAGTGCGCCTGGTGCCAACCACGGCTTAGGCCACAAACGTCTATCTGTCTCAACTTCGTTCAATTGCGACCAATTGGAGAGAAGATAGGCATCAAGCAATTTCTCGTAATCAGGTGGCAGTGTCAACCTCAGCTGCGCGCCCAACTCTTCATGCCACAACTGCGAGTTTGACAGAATCGTGGCCCTGCCGTGCCAGTGCAGAAAAGTTGTGAGAAATGCACGGAGCTGTGGAGAAATATCGCTTATTGCTGAATTACCGAGCAGCCCGAGGCGGGCAGGTGTAAGAAGCTCGCCGAAGTCAGAATCAATGCCGGCGTCAATGAGATCGAGAAATTGTTCTTGCAAAGTCATCCACATCTGTTGCCAGAGCCGGGCTCGTTTGTCCATCAAAGGGATTGGCACAATTGAGTCGCTTAGATTTCCTGATGATTGTTTGTCCATCAAAAGAAGCTTTAAGAACAAAGGCATGGCAACCAATTGCCAGGGGCTTTTGCACCAGACAATGTAGGGCGTGTTAAGGCGCGATTTTCTGTAGATGGACTCGACATAATTTCGCGCGATCTGGTGATGATCTGAGTAATTGCGCTCAGGGAGCGGGAGCTTCGTCTTTTCGTGATTGTTACGCCACCTCCTAATCATCGACGTAAACATATTGCACCTCCCCAAGGGGCCAGAATTCCCGCTGGCGGACGACCTTGTAAACACCGGGTTCTATTCTGATTGGAGCATGTTCTTCATGAAAGAGCCTGGTTTCTTCGTTTATGACTACGAATCGTTCGTTGTCAGCGCGGAACGATTCGGCAGCCAGCGCATCAATAGCATGCGCATGTCCAGTCGCCTCTCCCCAGGCCAGTATGATGCGATTTTCGTTGTCTTCCTTTTCGGCAGTTGAAGGCAGCGATTCCACTTTGATAAGCAGAACATCTCCCTGTCGGTATTGCACATTCATTTTTTCTTCTCCTTGCTCTTTGACAGCCCTTTCTTCTTTTGGGATTCAGCCGTCAGTGGCTCTTGCCACTTGTCGATGAACCATTCGACCATTTTTATGAGCTTAGCTTCCGTTGGTGTAAAATATGGCTCCATACCCGCCACAGGCAAGAAATAGGTTATTGCTTGCACAAAAATCTCAGCATCGCGTTCCGCCTTTTCGATGCGAAAAACTCCCAGTTGCAGTCCTTCATTCAAGATTGCAAGCACGTTTTCAAAGAGCCATTGGTTGTCTTCCGCAAATCGTTCGGGACGTAGTTTGATTACTGCTCGAGCTATTTCGGCTGCATGGCTGGAGCTTACACGCGTATCTTCGACTGCTCTGTACCGATTGAGGACATAGTGCAGCAGCTTTTCCTGCGGCGGCATTTGAGACGAAAGAATCTCCCTGGCTGCCTGACGATGTTTCTCGGCAAAGAGTTCGGAACAAGCAATGACCAGCTCTTCCTTGTTTTTGAAATAGAGATAGAGCGTACCGACTGAGAGCCCAGCATCAGACGCGATTTCATGCATTGCAGTCTTTCTAAGTCCATATTTTCTGAAGCGGTGCTTAGCCTTTTCTACGATGTTTTGCCGTTTTACTGATTTGTCCATGGGTATTTTGCTCTGAATTAGTGACCGCGGACCGTAGAAACTGAATAATGAATATTCTTATGCAATATTCATTCTAGCTGTTGGAAACCTGGCTGTAAAGAGGAGAACTCTTAGCTGCGTGTTTCAGGTTACGTTGATATATTGAATCGTCCTGGATGCCTGGTGTCATTTTCAGAAGTTCTCTTGCCAAAAGATCCTGAAATGACCGGGCTGGTGCGATCGACTTCTGACCTTCTAATTGTTCAGAAGCGCTCTTCACCCGACAGCAATTTGTCTAGGAGTTGTCTTCACCAGCTGCCTGAGGAGATACGAATATGCAAGAGCAAGGAGATTGGCGGGCTCTTCTCAGTTGCCCGCGCCGGACACACCCATGCGGCGCGCTGCTTCAGCAGCAGCAGCATCGGCAGCGGCAGCCGCGGCTGCATCTTGCGCAGCCCAGCGAGCTGCATCCTGCGCAGCCCGACGAGCTGCTGCATCGCCGCCCTGATAAATATTGGCTCCACCAGGAGGGTTCTGTCCGGGTTTTGCTGCTTGCGGTCTGGCGCTGCCCTCGACAATCCGCCCGGCAGTAGCCGCGGATGCAGCCTGCGCAGCTGCATCCGCGGCTGCATTGGCAGCAGCTTCATCGGCGGCTGCATTGGCAGCAGATTCATCGGCAGCGGCACTGGCAGCCAGTCCATCATCCTTGCCGGTTTCAGTTGCTTGATGTCCAGCATTTGCCGCAGCCGGCGAGTTGTCCCCAGTTGCCTTTGGCTTGCACGTCCTTTTCCCCTGCTGCCGCAATTCTTCAAGATAAGACTTCACTGCCGACTCGCCGCCTTCAATCAGGTGCTTGGGCGGCACCCGGTCAATCCAACCGACAAGAATGTCTATGACCGGATCGCTGAACTGATTCTCTTCAAATATAAGATGCTCCGCTCCTTGAACGGCAATGAGCTGCTTGTCCTTTGTCGCAAGCTGGTCGAAGATCTCAAAGGTTCCCTCTGGCTTGATGAGCTTGTCTCCGGTACCCTGCACCATCAACACCGGCATATCCGTGATTCCGGAGGCAGCCTTCTTGTTGCCGTCCTCAAAGAGGTGAAACTGCAGCAATTCATTCGGCGAAAGATTCATCCGGGCGAGAGGATCTTCCGCCCAGGACTTGCGCAGTTCCGGTTTCTCGGTTGCCTGATTGATTATTGCCGTACCAATGTCGAATCGGCGATTAGGTCCCAGCAGATATCTGACGGCCACTTTCAAATCGGTGCTCGTCTGTTTAAAACGATCGCCTGCCGGAACAGCCGATATCAGCCCTGATACCAGATCCGGGTGCTCGGAAGACACCCTGAGAGCTATGGCGCCGCCCATCGATTCGCCCAGAAGATAAACTGGAAGTCTGGGATGAGCCCTGTGTAGGACTTTGAGCGTTTCAACAACATCCGAAAGACAGCCGTCGAAGTCCACTTTCTCGTGTCCCCTGGACTCCTGCCATGAGCCAAAACCCCGCACATCGACGGCATACGTGGCTATGCCTCTTGCCGACATGGCTTTGCCAAAGGCTTCGAACGTCCCATTATGCAAGCCGCAGCCGTGCACGCAAAGAAGCACCGCCCGCGGTTCACGCTCTTGATCTATCCAGGCCAGGCAGGGCGGTGTCCCTCTATATTTCCGCTTGCTGCCAGCACCAGACTTCTGTGCCGTTTGCTTCTGGACCGACTGTCCGGGCAATTCTTCCTTTGCCTGCTCCGGTGACTTCAAGGACGGTCTGGAAGGCGCCAAGTCTCCCTTCTCAACAACCGGAGATGGCACGGGTTGCGGGAAAGTGACATCCGTTTGAACGGGAGCCTGACAGAGGCTGTTACCTGGCAAACTCACATCAAGGGCAAGCGCACTCCCTCCGGCTGGACCGCCAAGAAATATCGTCGTCCAAACTATCAACGTCAGAGATCGCATGCTCAACTGAGATCTTCTACTGCCTGAACCAAAGTCGTCCGTTTTATTCCGCATACCTGCATGGTATCAATTGACCCTGTTTGCCGCTGATTGATACCTGTCTGAGGCGCCAGAGGCTTGAACTGGCGTTGCTTGCTCCGTGGATCAAAATGGACCGAACATAACCTAAGAGGAAAGATTAACTGCCGCCAGGACTTGCAGCCTGATATACCATTATGACTGAATTACCCCCCTTTGACCGCCCCGGACTATCACCGGCTCATCAACCGACCCCCTTAACATTTGCCGGTCATTTGACCCTTGCCATCCGTCCATATTTTTGCGCATCTTTCAACCCACAAGTAGACATGAATCAAAAGAAACCGCCCATTATTCTCGTTAGCATCATTCTTGTTCTGGTGCTGGCGCTTGGCGCAGTCCTGCTAGGGTACATGCAGCAAGAAAAGGAACGACAGGCGGCGGACCGAGACAAAGCTGAGGCGAAACTTCAGAAGCAGCTCGAGCAACGGCAGTGGGCAGCCGAGCAAGAGGAGGCAGCTCGACAGTGGGCGCAAGGGATAGCCGCTGCCCGACAGGCTGAAGCTGAAAAGCCGCATTACTCGCCCTTGCGCCTGGAAAAGGCAGCCAGGTCCCGTAGCTGGGCGGTAGTACATGTTCCTGACATCGGAGTGCAGGCAGTTTTAAACACACTCTGGCGGGACGGGCAGATTTATTACAGGGTAGCTCTGCTCGGGCAAAAGAATGCTCTTGAGCTTTTTACTTCTGAATACAGGCAGTTCACCGTAACATTTGCCGACCAGTCAGGCACCAAGATCTTTGAGATTGCGCTTTCACCCACAGATTTTCAGATGGACCCACCAACGGTAAACGGAGGCATTCCGACCATGGAGCTGAACAACTCTATTGATTGCGATCTGCCGGTTTACGAGAATAGTGTGCAGTGGAACATGCTCTGGGCACAGTAAATTTCCGAAGCTCTGAGATTTTAGCGGTGAACGTGGCTCCTGAAGAGGTATTCCTCGTTTGTCAGAAAAATACGCATATTTCTGACAAACGAGGAATACAGCCAAAGGACCTGCCCTCCCCCATTTTAACTTCTCTCGCCGGCTACCCTTCTCTGTCCACTTTCAGCCGACACACCCTTGAATCGACACACGCGCCTCAATCTTGTAAGCTCATGTACGGGCAAGAGGGAACCCTTTCTTGCCACAGCTGTTGCAAAGCGGATGAGGTTATATGTCAGAAGAGACTTCCAGCGACAACAATTTCACCTGGTGGATTTGTATGCTGCCCTTCATAGCAGCAATGGGTGTTTTTCTCTACAAATGGGCCAGCAATCAGTCCGAGCAAAACTATATGTGGTATGCCGTCGGCTGCCTGGCAGGCGGAATCATCTTTGCCGCTGCAGTGGCATCCTGCAGCGGCTCGCCCGGAAGCCCGGAAGATAAAGAGTCGCCCACCCAGACTTCCACTACCGACACAAGCGAGGGCGCCAGGTCCTGAAACCAGTCCCCCATAGTCAATCGGATCACCGTGCGCTCCAACCCTGCTGACGGATGTATTCCTCGTAAAGAACAATTTGATCTGGAGCCAGAAGCCGGCGGATTTCCAAGCGCATCAAGCAGTACTTTGAGCTTATATCGCTGGACAGGTGCCCGACTTCAACCTGTTTTGCCATCACAGTCTCGGACGAGCAGCCGTTAATAAGTGAGGCAAGGAAATCCTGGTTCTTAATCCGGTAGTCCTGACGCAAAGGTTCGATTTTAGAACGGTAAGACTGAACAATCACAGTAATCTTCTGCCGCTGCTCGGCATTGGCCTTGATCTTTTGCAGGATGGGTTGGAGGTGCGAGCCATAGGGTCTGGAGACATCGATGCTAGCTTTCGGAGGCAGCGGAACCTGGGCAGCCTTCACTTGCTGCGTTGCAGCAGATTCAGGCGCGGGCGCCGCCTGAGCGGATTCAGGATGTGGCGCTGGCGGCTCGCCCCAAGATGCAGGGCAACTCGTGACTGTCAGAGCCAGCAGCAATATGACGGAAAGACTCTCATCGTTTTTGGCACGCATCCGCTCACCTGAACAATCTCGTGACGGTATTCTTATTATGCACACTTTGGGCCAGACTCTCTATTGCCTGGATCTCAACAGACGGATTGATTGCCTGCCGCCCGACCAAATCCGACAACGGTCACAGCCGGGCAGAAGCGCCGGGACGCGGGCCAATCAAGTGGCGGTTGGCTCACAAATGAGCAAGCTGGATCGCCTGCCGGGCGCGAGCCGGTCAGAAAGTCGGGCGGGGCTCTCCAGGCTGGCAGGGAGTTCTTACTCGATACCGCTTGCCAAGGGGCGGCTGCCATGATTCAATCAAGGCACTCATCCTTGCAAGATAAAGGCAGAGCCATTTGTTCCTTAAACGTCAGAAGAGTCAGCGCCAGTCTGTGCAACAGCTTCAATCGCTCAAGCAGGCTGAGGCTTGCTCCCGCTCAAAACAAGCAACTAGAACCATCATCGCAAGATTCCTCCAGGCAGCGGCGGCGGGAGCCTGTTTACTAAGTCTTTTGCTTGTAATATCCATCGCCTTGGAGTTGCGCCGGGTGCCAGATCTCGCCTTTCTGGCAAATTATCAGCCAGTCGGGCAAGTACAGGTTTTCGACCGCTCCGACAGGCACATCTGCGATATAGCCGACACCGAAAGACGCAAGATAATCCCTCTTTCGCAAATCACTCCCCATTTACAACGTGCCGTCCTGACAGCCGAAGATCATCATTTTTACGAGCACCACGGGATAGATCCTCTCGGAATTGGCAGGGCCCTGCTGGCAAATATTCAGGCCGGGCATGCCGTGCAAGGCGGCTCGACAATAACGCAGCAGCTGGCAAAAAATCTTTTCTTCGAGGATGAGAAGCGGACACTTGTCGTCAAGCTGGCAGAAGCGTTTGTGGCCGGCGAGCTGGAACACCGGTACAGTAAAGAGAAAATCCTCGAACTCTATCTCAACGAAGTCTATTTCGGTAACGGAGCTTACGGCATTGAACAGGCGGCAAGCCTCTATTTCGACAAGCATGCCGCTCAGCTGACCGTGGCCGAATCGGCGTATATAGCCGGTTTAATCCGCTCACCCTCCCGAGGCGGCATCAAATCCCTTGCCCGAGAGACAATCGCCAGGCAAAAAGAAGTGCTGGGCAAGATGCTGGAATACGGCTACATCACGCCCGAGCAGGCGCGATCCGCGCGCGCACAAATTCTGGTTTTCAAACGCCCCACCACAAAGGATAAGATCACCTGCCCATTGCCCATCTATCCGTATTATTTGAGCTATGTTCTGGAACAAGTGAAAGAGTTGTTCACTGAAGGCGAAATCCAGAGACAGGGGCTGAAGATTTACACGAACCTGGATCCCTCTGCTCAGGAAGCCGCAGAAAAGGTCCTGACACAAGAGATGAAGCACGCGCCCGCCCC
>JAHFBI010000249.1 GCA_023250095.1 Candidatus Melainabacteria bacterium | reverse complement strand
ATGAGTTGATCGAAAGCGCTGGAGCGTCCGTGATCGGCAGCTGTATCAAGATCAAATCTGGTGATATTGCCGTCGCGGGAGATTGCGTTTCTGTTCTTTTCGGCCCATACCACAGCCATCTTGTCCAGATCGGGCAATCCTTGCGCCACCTTGTCCAGATAAGCGCCAGCTTCTGCCTGCCCGTGCCCGGAGGCAAAAGAATCGAATTCGTCTTTCAGAGCTGAATATGCCGCAAAAGCACCGTTTGACTTATTCACATCCTCAACCTTTCTTCCGACATCATCTGCAGCATCTTTACTCATGACAAATCTCCTCCAGCCTTATTCAGCAAAACGTCCGTTGTCTGTTGTCCGTTGTCCGTTATCCGTTGCTGAATCACTGTATGACCCCAACGTGACATGAGAAGGACATAATTTTGGCAAACTTTTGGCGAAAGATTAACCGAAGGGGTGGCAGGGGGCAGATGGCATGCTCACATACACCGGAGAGCGCTGGCGGTCGAAATTGGACAGCATGTCACCCAGTTCATCTTTGATCAAGGCATTGACTCTGGCACAGGCTTTCGACCTGTCGGCCAGGTATTCTTCGAAATGGTCATTAAGATTGATGGGACAGCCAGCATCAAAAAGAATCTGCCGCGGTCCCAGGACAAAAGCACGTCCGAAGACTTCAGTTTCGAGCAATCCGACCACCTCGGCGATACGCTCTTGTGTGGAGGGGTCTTCCAGATAACCATCGAAAACAGCAATGAAATTGATGACTCGTTTCAAGTCGTGATAGAAGGACCTGAGCTGGCGCGATCTTTGCCGCCGCTGTCTTCGCTCATAAAGACTTTCCGAGGGCTGTCGGCAGAAGCGCAGCTCATAAAGGATATTTTGCAGAGCGTGCGCTTGCTGAAGCTGGCTGTCGGAAGGTGAAAGCTCTACCTCCAGATAAGAGGCCACTTTGGCAAGAATTTCAGCACGCAGGCAGCCGATGCGCTTACCCAGTGTTGCCGCCTGAGGAGAGGCACAGTTATAAGTTGCCTCCAGCGTGCCTAGCACTTTATCGGCAATCCCCAACAACCGCTCGTAAAGGCCGCCTGATCTTTTCCGAGGCATATCGAGTTGTTTCTCAAGACGCTCGAGCGCCTGGCTAATTTTTCTGGTTATGTCCTTGCTATAAACATATTTCATAGCCAGTGGCTCAATGAAGACAGGATCTTCTCTGCCCTTCAGCTTCAGAGCACTAAGCGCTGCAAAACCCATTTGTACGGCGCCTGTTTTCAGGGGCAGCAAAGTGTCGTTCTGATGCGATATTTCACCTTCTGGAAAGATAACGATTTTTTTCCTGCCCTGAACAAGAAGATGCCTGGTGGTCTTATAAGCCGAAAAATCAGGAGAGTCCCTGAAGACCGAGTAACAGCCCATATATTGCAACCAGAGGTCCGACCAGGTCGGTCCGTGAAATAGCTGCTGGGCGGTCATGAAATTGAACGACTCCCCGACCAGAGCGGACAGTCCGAACATAGCATCAGCGTCCTCACGGCTCGGGTGATTGGGACAGATGATCGTGCGCTTGCCCGACAGGCTCTTGAAGCGCTCCATGGCTTGCTGGCTCATGGACATGTCGAGCCTGCCGTGCCGAATGCGAACCAAGACGGGCACAAGCATCCTGGTCATCCAGACCAGCATTTTCGAATCCCTTGGAGCAAAGAACCTGCGCATGAGTGTTCCCCTGGTCCTCCAAGCCAATGCAGCAACTAAGTGCCGGTCACCGGCAGTCTTTTACTATTTATCATCTACTGGCTGCTGCCTGCCGGCAACAGCCACAGGGACTATTGCGCTCTGCCGCCCTGGGCCTCCTTCAACCTGGATCAGCTGTCAGAGGGAGTACGGCAAGCTGCCCGGCAACAGAAATCTTCACCCTGGCGCCACTGTCTCAAATAGAAGATACCTTTGAGGATCATCGCCACCAGGGGCAGAACTCCGCCAAAAACAAAAACAAGATCTCCGACGACGCGCAACCAGGTGAATTCTTGAAAAAGGCGGGAATGAACGAATTCAAAGCTGCGCGCAAACCAGAAGCCGTGATTATAGCTGGCTGCCATCTGGATCAGCCCGGCCGGAAATATATTGAGCACAAGCATCAAGAAAAGTCCGACGTTCAGTCCCCAAAAAGATGTCTTTATCAGAGTGTCGCTCCAGGCTTCGGCTTTGATCAAATAACGAGAGCAAAAAAGCACAGCTGCCACGGCCAGATTGCCATAGACTCCCATCAGAGCAGCATGCCCGTGATTGGACGTCAAGTAAGTGGCATGCTCGTAATAGCTCACTATCGGCATATTAATGAGGAAGCCGAAGACTCCCGCCCCGAGAAAGTTCCAGAAACCGACTGCCAGCAGAAACATCATGGCCCAGTGATGCGAAAAGCGAATTGTAGAGCCATTTACTCTGGCCAGGTTGGCAAACTTCCAGGCCTCCACCGTAAGCAAAGTCAAAGGAGTCACTTCCAGAGCAGAGAACATGGCACCCAGAGCCATATTGATTGCCGGCTGAGCCGTCCAGTAGTAATGGTGCCCGATGCCGACGATGCCACTGCCGAGATAGAGAATGATATCGAGATAAATGACCGAGAGAGCAGATCGCATAGAGACCATTCCCAGGCTGTAAAAGAAATACGCCACGATGATCGTCGTATACAGCTCGAAAAAGCCCTCGACCCAGAGGTGCACTACCCACCAGCGCCAGAAGTCGGCAACGGCCCAGTTGGTGCCCGGATGATACATCATGCCGAAGCTGAAGAATACAGGGATGGCAATCACACCATAAAGAAGCATGTGATCCAGCCCGCCTCTATCTTCCGAAATAAGCGCTGGCTTGATGCTGCGGTAAATAATGTAGGCCCAGAGAGCCATACCAGCAGTAAGCAGCGCTTGCCAGACTCTGCCCAGCTCCAGATATTCCCAACCCTGATGCCCGAACCAGAACCAGAGATTACCAAGCATGTTCTTCACGCCGAGCCATTCTCCGGCTATCGAGCCGACTGCTACAAGCACAACCGCGACGAAGAGCGTCTTCACCAGCCAGTGTTGCCCCTCGGGCTCATAATTGCAGAGCATTGGAGCAATGAACATGCCTCCTGCCAGCCACGCTGTGGCAATCCAGAAAATGGACAGCTGCAAATGCCAGCTTCTCGTAATGCTGTATGGCAGCCAGGAACGTATGTCGACACCGTAAAATCCTGTTGCCTCGACAACATAGTGGGCCGTCACAACCCCGAAGCTGGTCTGAAAAAGAAAAAGCAATACCACGACCACCAGATAAGGATAGATGGACAGCTGCGATCTAGTCGGAGAAAAATCCTGGACATTGTCCACAAGCTGCCGCCCGCCTTTATCAGGAGCCCAGCCAATCCCCGGGAAGGCCCCCAGCAAAAACTGTGTCAATCCAATGCCACCAATGAGTGTGATGACGCTCAGTGCGCTCCAGACAAAAACTTGATAATTCGGCTTGTTTCCGCAAAGATCGTCGTTTGGCCAGTTGTTGGTATATGTATAATCTTTGCCGGGACGGTTTGTCACACAAGCCCAGGCGGCCCAACAAAAAAACCGGCTCAGCTGCGTGAGGTCATGCGGGTCTCTGATATAAGTCCCGGGCAAGGGTAAGACAACTTCACTTGTAAAAAGGTCTCTGTAGTATTCGGCAAGCTCATCGTAAGCCTGAGCTTGATTGTCGGTGAGAACAAGAGTCCTGGTAGCAGGATTGTAGCGATTTTCTTTGAGCTCCAGGACAAGCCTCTCTTGCAGATCTTTCTGCAGCCCCCGGTCAAGCGCCAGAAACGGCTTGCCGTACTGCTCGACCGCCGAGCGCTTCAAAGCTATCTCGGCTTCCTTGTGCAAATAATCCGCGCTAAAGTCCGGACCATTGTAAGCGCCATGCCCGAAGATGGAGCCGACATCCATCAGCCCATACTTTTGAAAAACTGCCTGTCCGGCAAATATATCCTGCCCCGAAAAAAGGAAATGCCCCTGGCTGTCGACCACCTTGTCAGGCACTGGAGGGGCCTGCGTCGTTGCTTGATGCCCCATGAAAATAAGAATTGAGAATCCAACGATCAACACCACAAGAACAGCTAACTTCCAGCGCAACGACATCTTGACTCCTCTTCTGCCCTGCCGCTCACAGGAAATATCTTGCGGCAAGCATAGTATATCGGAGTCAGCAGAGGCTCGGATTACATAAGTCCGGAAAATTGCTAGCGATAGCGCACGCTCACCATGTGAGTGGCGCAAGTATTGCATGGATCGTACGCGCGAATGAGAGTCTCGAGATTGGCTTGCAATTGCGGCGAAGTCGGATCTGTCGCTTGATCCACCACTTCGCGAATATCGAGCTCTATGCGCGCAGTGTTCTGTGCCGAAGGCGTGATCATGTCAGCAGCTCGAATAACTCCCTTCTCGTCCAGCTCATAATAGTGGTATAGAGTCCCGCGCGGGCATTCGACAGCACCTGCTGAGCGGCCAGCACGCGGAGAAAGCTTTGTCGAATCGTGTCCTTTAGCAACCAGATTGTCTTGCTTGAGCAAACGTATTATCTCTTTCGAGCGCTCGAAAGCTTCGACAATTTCAATTGCCTGAGCCAGATTGTTCCAGATGGTGTTCGTGTCGCCGGCAGCAAGTGGGCTGCGCGCGTAAATTCCCCTGGCTACGTCTGAGAGTCTGTCGGAATAAAAATGCAATCGGGCCATGGAGCCGACCATCAAAGGCTTGCCTTTCCCAGGCGATCTTTTGGCATGGCTGTATGGCACTGAATGTTCGGCCAGATATTCTTTGTAATTGTCGATCGATTCTTCAAAGCCGTCAGACGAGCGAACACGCTCCCCGAAATAGCCGTATGCCTTGCCCTCGGGGATCAAAGCCAGAAAGGATGGACTGGTTGTTCGCTCCACAGCCGGCTTGATCTTCATCAAGAAAGTGCATATATCAACAGGCAACTGAAAGTGCTCTTCCAGCCCGGCAGAAATAGGTGCAAGCTCGTCCACGGTCGGATAATGAGACAACCCGCCCACCTGAAGATTCACCGGATGGAAAGGTCTGCCACCAACTATGGTTTGAATGAGGGCACCGAGATTGCGCAGGCGCGTCCAGGCAGCAAACATGTCGGCATGCTCGGTGGCGAATTTGTACAGGTCCGGCGCCCCGACAAAATCAGGAAGGGCCAGGGCATAAACGTGCGTTGCATGAGACTCGATGATCATCCCCAGATGCATGAGCTCGCGATAAAGGGACGTTGTCAAAGACGGCTTGAACTTGAGCGAGCGCTCGGCACCGTTGATGGCCGCCAGCACATGCCCGGTGGAGCATATTGCGCATACACGCGAAGTTATGTGGGGCATCTCTGAGAAGTGGTGCCCGAGGACAATCTTTTCAAAGAAGCGTGTCCCCTCAAAAACTTCCAGTTGCACGCTCTCCACTTTGCCGCCAGCAATTTCTACCGTCACAGCCTCGTGCCCTTCCACTCGGCAGATTTCCGGAATATGCACTGTTTTTCTTTCAGATCCGCTCATGAGTCTTTACCTGCCTTTGCTGGTGCACGGTCATTCTCTCGAAAAGATGAGGCGGGGCGCCAAATGCCATGAGCCTGCTCAGAACATCCTCCATGGCATAACCTTTCTCGGACAATATCACACCCATAGCTTCCATCTGAGGCTCCTGGCACGGTCCCCAGCAGCCGTAACATGCTGCACCCATGCTCGGGCAAAGAGCACCACACCCGGCTGCCGTCACCGGTCCGAGGCAGGGCAGATCTTTCTCCAGAAGAACGCAAGGATTTTCTCTCAGTTTGCACTCGAGGCAGACCGGCTTGTGCGTTATATAGGGCAGGTGGTCTTTCAAAAGGCTGGCTGTCACTGAGAGAAACTGGCTGGCATTGATCGGGCAGCCGGACAGCTCGACATCAACCCGCACATGATCTCTCAAGGGCAAAGCCGGTAACACGTCTATTTGAGTATCCTCTCCATACACCTCCTTGACCATGTCCTCAGGCTTATACCGGCTGCAAGCGCCGCGCTGCACACCACCCCAGACAGCGCAACTGCCGACGGCGACAAGCCAGCGGCTGGTGGCGCGAATATGCTTGAGCTTTTCGAGATCGTGCCTCTGGCTGACGCTGCCCTCGACAAAAGTGATGTCCACAGGGCGATCTTCATTCGTGCTCTGGGCAAAAGGAAAGCTCGCCACGCGCACATAAGGAATCAGCTTATCCAGATTCTCCAGAATAACCAGCAGTTCGCCTGCACAGCCGGTCAGGCTATGTGCGGCTATGCGCGGCATCGGTATATTGGCAGGACTCATTCTACCGACACCTCCTCAGATTCGATGACTTCAGGCAAGAAGCGCAGATCGCTCAGACGGAAGACAGGACCGTCCTTGCAAGTGAAACGTCCCCCGACATAGCAGTGCCCGCACTTGCCGACACCGCACTTCATGTGCCGCTCCAGCGATAGCCAGATATTGGAAGAAGGAACATCCTTCTTAAAAAGCTCGTCGACAACGTATTTATACATGACGGGCGGTCCGCAAACGGCTATTTGATGGTCAGGCGTGACAGCAGCCATTCTCAGCATGTCGGTGACTCGCCCCAGCTGTGCTGAAATAGGCGGAAGTTGCGGTCCTTCTACTTCTTCGGCACCAATGAAAACATCTATATCGCGCCGGCGCAAAAGAATCATGCACTCCTGCCGGAAAAGAAGATCGATAGAATGGCGCATCCCGTATACAAGAATGAGCTTGCCGAAATCTTCGCGATGACTGAGCACGTACTGACACAAAGAGCGAATAGGGGCCACGCCCAGACCGCCGGCAATCATGCAAAGATCCTTGCCTCTGTATTCCTCAAGCGGAAAACCGTTGCCGTAAGGCCCGCGCAAGCCTACCCAATCGCCTTCTTGCATCTGGAAAAGGGCGTTGGTCACACGCCCTACACGGCGGACACACAACTCAATCGTACTGCCGACACGGGCCGAGCAAACAGAGATTGGCGCCTCGCCTACCCCCGGGATCCAGAGTTCGACGAACTGCCCGGGCTGGCATCTGGAAAGATCGCCGCCTTCCACAGCTATCTCGAAAAGATAGTTGTCGGTGGCCATGGGAATAATCGAGCGCAAAATCCCCTTTGAGGGCATCAGTGGTGTGGAACAGGACTTCATTTCTTGCCCCCGTTTTCTATGCCTTGAAGTGTAAGGACGACTTTGACTATGTCGTCGATTCCCGCAGGACAAGATACCGTACACCGCCCGCAACCGACACAAGTCTTGAAGCCGTACGGATCATCGAAACCATGTAACTTGTGGCGATACCAGAACTTAAAGCGATCGACTGGCGGCGGGCGAAAATTGAAGCCGCCGCCTACTTGCGCGAAGC
>JAHFBI010000248.1 GCA_023250095.1 Candidatus Melainabacteria bacterium | reverse complement strand
CAGAGCCGTCACCAGAAGTTTCCGTGCGCTCACCACGTCTTACCCCCTGTGGCAAACAGAGCCTGGAGCCGGTCTCAACCCTCACCAGCGGACGCGGTCCCCGGACGGACAGCTGATAAGCAGAACTGAACAATTACAATTATACTTGGCAAGCAGGGGCAAATCATATTGAGGTTGAACATGCACATAAGGATCTTTCTCATTCTGCTCGTGTCTGTCGTTGCGACCTTGTTCCAACTGGGGCAATTTGCCCCGTCGTCTATAGCAGCCACATTCGCTGGCAAAGTTCTGAGCATAGTCGACGGTGACACGCTGAATATTTCCTGCAACGGCAATAAGGAAAAGATCATTCTCTACGGCATTGACTGCCCGGAACTAACTCAAGACTATGGAAGGCAGGCCAGGCAATTCACCGACGATCTTTGCTGGTCAAAGATCGTCACTGTCGAAGAGCGCGGCCGTGATTCGCACGGGCGCACTATAGCCATAGTCTATTTGCCCGACGGAACCAACCTCAACCAGGAGCTTGTGAGAAAAGGTCTTGCCTGGTGGAGCGACAAGTACGCCCCAACCGATGCAGAGCTGAAACAATTGCATCTGGCAGCCAAAGCCGCGCACGCAGGACTGTGGGCCGCACCGAATCCAATACCACCATGGATTTTTCGCAACGGTCAAAAGACAGTGCAAGCAACCATCAAGTCCAAGTAATCCCAGCGCGCCAGCGCTCGGTTCTGAAGCGTAAATTCATTCACTTGCCGACTTCGCAAGCAGTGAAGCATCCCTCACCAGACGTCGGTGGCTGTGCGTTGAGCTTCCGGGAGACAGTTCCCGGGGATAGGTCGCAACATGTAAACCTCAGACGCTTTTCCTTTTGCGTGGGTAGCAGATTGCTGAAACGCACTTTCTTCAAGTTCCCTATTGGCAGCTTCCTCCAAGCCAAAGTGTCTGTGACCTTAACATCGGTAGCTTTGCCAAAACGGTTCAAGACCACAAGCAGAGTGCCAGCTTCCGTCTCCGCCTGCAAAAATCCTTGCTTGTTGAGAAAGCGAAGAGCGGACCTGACGTCGGGATCCTCGAAGGAACGGGCGGGCGAAGACACTCTGGGCCCAGTACCCCTGGCTTCCAGGCAGGCAGCCGGTCCGGAACTAGTCGGCAAGAGAATGATCGTCGACAGCAGAGCGGCAACTCGCAAGAGCCGGTTGTTAGATGTATGCATATTCGGTATTTGAATAAAATATGACACAGAGCCTGCCGGGCTCAGATACAAGCTAGCCCAGCTCGGATATATCGTGGCTATATTCAAATCCACCCCCCATCGAAATGCAAATTATTTCTCACGCCCATTATCGGACGTCCGTCGAGCATCCCGCATCGGTGCGCCAGGATCTGCCCCTCAACATTCGCCGCAGAAGATATCGGCGTCACAAACGCGTCACAGGTGAGTCATCCGCCCGTAATAGCTAAGTCCTAAAGTGTGTGCACTGGTTCAACAAACAACACACACGAAGGAGAACAACCATGTCAGACTTTTTCAGCGACGCAGGAGATCAGATCGACGACGGTTTTTCAAAGCTGCTGACAGATGCCGGAAACTCCTTAATGAAGGACCTCCAAATGGACTTTCAGAAGGACCCCTCGAAAGTGCTGGATGTTCTCAGCCTGATGCGTGGCACCACTGGTGATGTACCATCGGACTTCCCATCATTCGATAACATCTTTGATGGAAGCAAAACTGCAAGTCAGCCAGAGATAACTCCGGTGCACAACAACAAGCTTCCTTCGCCTGCTGACATAACAAATAACACGCAGAACATCTTTGTCAATCTCGGTCAAGAACTAAGTAGCAACCAAGGAGCAGACAATCCCCTCAACAAAATACTGAGCTCGATCACAGGTGCCTTGGGGGTGGGCGGCGAAGGACAGCAGCACTCTGGCGGAAACGGCTTGCTTGGTGGCTCCGGAAACCTTCTTGGCGGGCTTATGAAAGAAGTCCTTCCCATCGCCGAAGAGGTTCTGCCTTTAGTAGCCTTGATCTAAGCAAACCGGCCCCGGTGTTAATGTACTGATTGATTTATCCGAGACAAGACAACACAAGCAAGAGGGCGTAAGCCCTCTTGCTTGTCTGGAAACACGATCGGCTGCCAGATTGGGGCTGGCAAACTGACAACCTTTGTGCAAGAACCCATGTCCATGTACAGCAGACAGATAGTCTCTCGAAATGCCAGAAGTCACAAATCCGTAACAAGGCGGCTCCCCTCTGGTAACAAGCAATCCCTAAACTAGGCTTGTTCCCTGGAACAAACTCACAACCTCTTAAAGGATAAAGCAATGCTGTCATATGCTCTGACCGGGAAATCGCTTTCATACCTGGCGGCGATCGTGATCCTTGTATCAGGCAGTCATGCCGCTAAAGCTGATGAACCTTTTCTGGATGCCACTGGAGCTGCCGGAATCACAAAGTCCCGCCTTGCAACTATGGTCCAACCAGGAGAGGATAGTATTGCGCTTTCCGGGTATTCAACCTCCCTGAACTCAAGCATGGCGGATGAGAGCAGCGACAACAATGGCAATATCGGAGAGGACATTCAGATGACAGAGGAGACAGGAGCTGCCAGCCCTGCTCCTGATTATCCGTGGGCAGACTGGAGCAGCCAATCTACGGGCGAGTCAGCCAGGAAATGTACTCCAGAAAATGGACATATGCCCTGCCCCAGGGAGGGAATCCCCTGCATGAGCAGAAGGATTTCCCAATCAGTGTCTGCACAGAGGCCCTTGTTGCCACCAACGGCGATGACCAGCATTTCTTTGAATATCCTGGATGAGACTGCAGGAAATCCTGTCTGCCAGTTGAGTCAAGATTACGCAGCCCTGGAACAGAAGCTCCCATCCCGGACCAGGTGGGTCCGCCGTTAACAATCTGTTGGGTCCCATAAAGCGACAGGTTGTTTGAGGCAGTGAGGACTCGTCTCCGTGCTGTCGCACCAGGCAGGTGTGCGCTTACATTGACCAGCTACTTCACCTGCAAATGCCAGCGAAGACCAGTCACCTCTGCGACCATGACTTTCGCTCATCCTTGCCCTGGCGTTTGTTCCACCCCTCGTTCCGTGGCTTAGTCCACTGGGCAAGCCAGCTGCGACTCATCCATTGCGGCATCAATCCAGCATGCTGGCGCAGTTCCCCACGCTCAGTTCTTCCAAGACCGCTGCTTGCCGCCCGAGACAATGCACTCGTATGGCCTCTCTTCCCAATGTGCCACAGAGCCCTGATTACAAGTCCGACGGCAGTATCTCCACATGCAATTTTGCGAGGGGCAGAACGTTTGAAATGAATCACGATATTGCCGTAACGAAATGAGCTCGATGGACCATTCGTGGAGTAGGTTATCTCCCGATTGCCCTCAGCAAGGATTCCAAGCATCTTGCCTGCCTCAGCTCCGTGTTGAAAGATATGCTTGGCAAAGGCTCTGGCCTTTGCTGCCGCCACCTCCAGTGGAGTCGGGCTTCTGGCACCAGCCTGTGGCACTATGAAGACACCACGAGCAAGGCGCCTGATATAACCGGACTTGACCAACCTGTATAAGGCTTGGTCAATGGCAGCACGAGTACCGTAGGAGAGAAATTCCCTGGAAGTAAAAATCTGCCCCTCCTGAAGTCGTGCGATATGCCTTTTGACGTGAGCAGCGGTGAACATGTGTACCTCCAGACATTTTTATCACTTGTCAGAGAAACGACTTTATCTCTTACAACTGATGCAAGCTCCAAAAAGTTCACATCCCACGCTGAAATTGTGCACTGCCCCATTTGACCCAAGCTGCGAGGGAGATACTTGCCTCCAGGAATTTTCGTCGGTTGTTAGAAAAACGGCAGTATTTCTCTCGACTGATGCAAACGGCAAAAACATTCCCCTCCGCCGCCGAGTTTGTGCCACCGACAGATAGCTCGGCATCTTTTGTATGTCAGACTGGAACTCATCACCCCTATAGGAGAACCCCGTCAGGGCAAAGCAGTACAGGTTGTCATGGCATTTCAAACCTGCCTGATCAAGAGGCAGGTTTGAAATGCCATGACAACCTAAGTATGTCCAGCGAAGGACTTCAGATCTTGCTCTATATCACAAGCCGAGGCGTAGCGAAGGGCTGCATCGATGTGTGTAGCATGGGCAATAATCCTGTCTAAATCGGTGCTGACCTCCGGACGAACATCTCTGGGGTGAGCAACGGAAATAGGTTCCGGATCTTCGCCCGTGAGAAGATAATACAAGGTGGCGCCCATGGCATATATGTCGCTGCGCGTGGTCGGCAGCCCTCGAAACTGCTCCGGTGGCAGGTAAGCATGCTTGCCCACAACAGTGCCAGTAGCCGTGGATTCTGTTTGCTGAGCAACGTTAAAGTCAACCAGTTTAAGCATGCCGTCCTTTCTCAAGATGAGATTATCCGGCGTGAAATCGCGATGCACTACCGGCGGCGATAGTCCGTGCAGATATTCCAGAATGGCGCACATCTGGCGAGCCAGTGCAACTACATCCCGCTCAGGTAGGGGTCCATCCGACTCCACTTGTTGTCGTAGCGATTTCCCATCGATATGCTCGAGAACGAGGTAGCCACGATGATCTTCAATGAAGAAATCAAGCAATCTGACCACCTGAGGGTGATCTAGCTGCTTGAGAATTCGTGCCTCTTTCTCGAACTTCTCCAGCGCAGTCCGGCGGACAGTAATATCTACATAAACAGGCAGAATAAATTCCTTCAGAACAACCTCGGAAAGCTCGCAATGAAGATCAAGCGCCAGGTATGCAGTGCCTTGCCCACCCACGCCCAGAGCCTTCACTATTTTGTAGCGGTCCTCGCGCAACATCACCCCGTCGCTCAAGGGCTTGAGACGCTCACGCTTGGGTGGCGCTGACAGTGCTTTCAGCCATAATTCGGTATAGCTATGATCCGCGGGAGGCTCAAGCGCCTGAACCACCTCTGGATCGCGTGGCACGTCGGGGGCCCAGTTCTCGATTGCTTCCAGGACGCGGGCACGCTCATCGGTGGTCAAAATTGAGCCCATCCTCACCTTGAATGGCTCAGAAATACCTGCCTTGAACGTCAGACAGTGCTCATTCGGAGCAGCTGTCTTCTTCGGGCGCACCATGTAAATGCCTGTCACATGCTCCCAGGGCAAAAGCGGACCTGATGAAGCATACTGCAGGCGCCGTGAAATCTTACGTCGATAAAGGAACCTGACACCTTGATCGCTCAGACACAAGTGAGTCGGCTGGCTGTAATAAACGAAAGCGCTCCCCGCAGCAACTGCTGCAAGCGCCAGATAAAAATAGCCCAGCACAGACTGCGCGGCAGCGCGAGCAACCTCCGTATTGACAACGCCAGCTCCCATGTAACTGAGCAAAATACCGACGGCATTTACGACAAAAATCGGACCACCGAGCAAGAAGAAAGTAACGGCCAGGAACTTGATGTACGCTGCCTTGCGAGCGCTTTTTTCTTCGAAGCGGTATTTCAACCAACGCTCGATCTCGGCAAAGGGTCTGTAAGAAACAATTACCTCAGACCGGCTGGCATAAACCTTGCCGCCGTCGTCGGGACTCAAAAACCTGGAAAGTTGCATGAGGGAAGTCACTCCACGAGAAAGGCGTCTTTGCCCTTAAGTTTGATCGGTTGGGGTTTGCCAGTCAGGGATAGCAGACGTTCCATAAGTTGGCCGGCATCGTTAATTCGCTGCTCCTTGTCAAAAGCTGTAAGTGCAGCAATCAACTCATCAAGTTCCGACGAGATCTGAGTCTGCAATTCCGCAGGATGGGATTCAGCCAGTGGAACCGGGTCCCGCCCGGTAAGCAAGAAGTGCAGGGTCCCGCCGAAGGAGTAGAGATCGCTGGACAGATCCGCCTTGCCGCGGAGCTGCTCTGGGGCTATATAAGCCTGTTTGCCGACAAGGGTACCGGTGGCAGTTCCGACAAACTGGTTGGCAGCTCCAAAATCAATGAGCATTATCGTGCCATCATTCTTCAAGACAAGATTGTCTGGTGTCAGGTCCCGGTGAATCACTGGAGGATTTTGTCCGTGCAGATATCTCAGAATATCGGCAATCTGGATCGCCCACGCCAGCACCTGCTCTTCCGATTGCGCGCCGTTCTCCTTTATGTACTGCCTGAGATCCTGACCATTGATATACTCCA
This sequence comes from Candidatus Melainabacteria bacterium, assembly GCA_023250095.1. Taxonomy (GTDB): domain Bacteria; phylum Cyanobacteriota; class Vampirovibrionia; order Obscuribacterales; family Obscuribacteraceae; genus JAHFBI01. Next base: position 1,236 of record JAHFBI010000248.1, on the reverse strand, counting down.
ACATCAAATAATTTCTGCCGTCATCCACAAAATGTCCAAGGACTTTAGCAATGTGCCCGTGATCCAGTCCGAGAAGAAGCATAGCCTCCCGCTGGAACAGTTCCTCGGCCTTGGCTCTGGTTTCGGGATCGGCCGAGCCGGGCACCACAGCTTCCTTCAAAACAACCATATCGACATTATTGCGTTGTGCCAAATAGATAGCTGAGAGCCCGCCGAAAGCAATCTGCCGAATAATTCTCAGCTGCCCGCCTCTCAGCATATGATCAGGTTCCAGAGGCACAAAAGAAGTCGCATTGAACCGCCTGCTCAGTTCTTCCTCCCACATCTGACGATAATTGGCTTTGCCCAGCCCCCGATTCTCGTTCTGCAACTGATACTGAAAGTCCACCAACTCCGGAGTCCTTGTGTATTCGGACCCCCACATTTCCGTGGCCAGCAACATCTGTTCCAGATCGGCACCTGTGAAATTATTTGTCTTCAATCCCAGGCTCTCGCCTGAATTGAATTTGAGAACAAGACATTCCTTCCCGCTGCTGCCCAATGTTCTTTTCACAGTCGCACTCTTGAGCTCGGACCAGCTCCGGCTGCGGCGGAACCAGAGTCGCCACATCATAAAGAGGGGGAACGAAATTCCGTCCTTAGAGATGGATATGCGATCATCTTCAAAATATGCCGTAAGCAAGACGCTGAGCACAGGGATGGAGGCCAGCCATATGAGCAGCCACAAAGCCGTATCAGAATTGACGGGATGGTCGAAAAGGAGCTTAGCCATCAATCCCAGACAGGTGGGTACCATCAGCGCCCAGACAGGAAAAAGTGCGGCCATTACCCCCAACCCAATCTTATTGGGAAGAGTTTTATAACGACATCTTAGCTCGAGATCTGCCACAGCCTGCTCGATGACAAGAATTGGCCAATAAAGATGTGATCCCCGCCAACGCCGCAGAGAAACACACCCATATCGGCAATTTACCCACATTTCCCGCAGACGAACCGATCGCCACCTTAGACTTTACTCATGACAACCCCTTAATCTCTGGTGCCCGTGGTCGTTGCCGCTCCATACGTGCTCGGCAACATTTCCACACGCAACTGCTCACCGGGGCGGCACTACTCGCCTGCCCAGATATGCGTATCCTACGAAGAACCAGGCAATTCGTGGCGGCGCCGCTACAGGAACTTCTGATGGCGACACTAGCTGTCCTCGGGACAAGCAGCCGAAAAGTGCCTGGAGAA